>JANMBN010000527.1:0-14746 GCA_031360485.1 Betaproteobacteria bacterium
CCGGGAATCGTCGGCGTCGCGCGCTACATCATCGGCGCCGATCAGGAGGCGGCCGAGTTCGCCGTGGTCGTTGCCGATGCCTGGCAGGGGCGCGGCGTCGGCTGGGTGTTGATGACGCGGCTCGTCGCCTGCGCCAAGGCGCGCGGATTGAAGCGCCTTGAAGGCACCGTGCTGCGCAGCAATCACAACATGCTGAAGTTCACCACGGCATTCGGGTTCGTCACGCGCGATGACCCCGACGACGGGGAACAGCTGACGGTCGTGCTCGACCTGGGCTGACCGCAATCGGGCATCGGGGTCGGCGCCGCGATAGTCGGCGATTGTGCCTGGCTGTTGTGCCTCCGACCCCGACTGCGGCTCAGCTCTCGCCTTCGAGGAAGCTCCGCAGCTTTTCCGAGCGCGACGGGTGCCGCAGCTTGCGCAGCGCTTTCGCCTCGATCTGCCGGATCCGCTCGCGTGTGACGTCGAACTGCTTTCCGACCTCTTCCAGCGTGTGGTCGGTGTTCATCTCGATGCCGAAGCGCATCCGGAGCACCTTCGCCTCGCGCGGCGTCAGCGTGTCGAGCACATCCTTGCAGACGTTGCGCAGGCTCGCGTTGACCGCGGCGTCCGACGGCGCGACCGTGGACAGGTCCTCGATGAAATCGCCGAGGTGGCTGTCGTCGTCGTCGCCGATCGGCGTCTCCATCGAGATCGGCTCCTTGCTGATCTTCAAGATCTTGCGGATCTTCTCCTCGGGCATCTCCATCTTCTCGGCGAGCAGCGCCGGATCGGGCTCCTGCCCGGTCTCCTGCAGGATCTGCCGCGAGATCCGGTTCATCTTGTTGATCGTCTCGATCATGTGCACCGGGATGCGGATCGTGCGCGCCTGGTCGGCAATCGAGCGCGTGATCGCCTGGCGGATCCACCAGGTCGCGTAGGTCGAGAATTTGTAGCCGCGGCGATACTCGAACTTGTCGACGGCCTTCATCAGGCCGATGTTGCCTTCCTGGATCAGGTCGAGGAACTGCAGCCCGCGGTTCGTGTACTTCTTCGCGATCGAGATCACGAGGCGCAGATTCGCTTCGGTCATCTCGCGCTTCGCGCGGCGCGCCTTCGCCTCGCCCGTCGACATCTGCTTGTTGATCTCCTTCAGGTCGCGCAGCGGGATCATCACGCGCGACTGCAGGTTGAGCAGTTTCTGCTGCTGCTCGACGATCGCCTGCCGGTACTTGGCGAGCTGCTCGCTGTAGCCGTGGTGTGTCGACACCTCGCGGTCGATCCAGCGCAGCGACGTCTCGTTTTCCGGGAACTTCTTGATGAAATCGGGGCGCGGCATGCCGCCCTTGTTGACGACGAGATCCTGGATCTTGCGCTCGATCTGCCGGATGTTGTCGACCTCTGTGCGCACGCTGTCGCACAGCTTCTCGACCTGCCGCGCGGAAAAGCGAATCTGCATCAGCTCGCCCTGAACCTTCTTCTGCATCTCGAGGTACTTGGGGGCCTTGTGCCCTTCCTTCTGCAGCACCGCCATCATGCGCGTGTGGAGCCTGCGGATGGTGCCGAAGCGCAAGAGCGCGGCAACCTTCAGGCGCTCGAGATTCTCGGCGGCAATGGCGCCCGCGTCGCCTTCGTCCTCGCCGACCTCGATATCGTCGTCGACGTCCTCGAGCGCATCGAGGGCCTCGTTGAAATCCATCAGGCCGTCGACGAGGTCGTCGATCTTGAACTCGTCGTTCTCGATCTTGGCGGCGAGGTCGAGGATCTGCGCGACCGTCATGGGACAGGCGGAGATCGCCATGATCATGTGCTTCAGGCCTTCCTCGATCCGCTTGGCGATTGCAATTTCGCCTTCGCGGGTGAGGAGCTCGACCGAGCCCATTTCGCGCATGTACATGCGCACCGGGTCGGTCGTGCGGCCGAATTCGGAGTCGAGCGTCGAGACCGCGGCCTCGGCGGCTTCCTCGACGTCTTCGGCCGGCGCGGTGGGCGCGGCGTCCGACATCAGCAGCGTTTCGGCGTCAGGGGCTTCGTCGTAGACCTGGATGCCCATGTCGCCGATCATGCTGACGATGCCCTCGATCTGTTCGGCGTCGAGGACGTCGTCGGGCAGGTGGTCGTTGATCTCGGCGAAGGTGAGGAAGCCGCGTTCCTTGCCGAGCACGATCAGCGTCTTGAGGCGGCGCTTGCGCGCCTCGACGTCGGCCGGCGTCAGCACGCGCGGCGCGATTTCGGCATGCCTGCCGTTGCGGCCCTTCTTGGTGGCGAAATCTTCCGCGCGCTTGCCGGCGATCTTCGCTGCAATCTCGCTGGCGGTCGGCTTATGCGCCGGCAAGGCGGCGATTTTGGCGCCCGCGCCCTTGGCCGGCGCCGCAACCGCCTGCCCCGTGGATTTGCCAGCGACCGGCTTGATCGCCTTGGCGGCGGACTTGGGGCTCTTGGCGTCGGGTTTCGCCGCCACCGCCGCTTGATGCGGCATCTTCACGGCCTTGGGCTTGGCTACAACCCTGCTCGGCGCGACCTGCTTCTTCGGGACGGGCTTGACGCCCTTGGCTTTGGGCGCGGCTTTCTTCGCGACCGGGCGAGCGGGTTTCTTGGCGACCCTGTGGGCCGCCTTTTTCGACGCCGGGCGCTTCGCCTTTTTCGCGGCTGGGCGGGCCGTTTTTTTCCCAGCCGGGCGGGTCGTTTTTTTCGCGGCCGAACGCGACGCCTTCTTGGCGGGCGAGGGGGCGGATCTTTTCTTCGAGGGCCGCGCGCCCTTCTTCGATGGCCTCTTTTTAGGTGCGGGCCGTCGCGGCTTGGCGCTCGCCTGCTTCTTCGCCGCGGGCTTCCGTGACTTCGTTTTGGAGAGCGACTTGCGGGCGGGCTTCTTGGCCATGGTCATCCTAAGGATTCGGGTATCGATTGCCCAGAACGTGGGGGCGACCGGGAAAACCTCAAATTATAACATCCGCATATCCGTTAGCGGCGACATCTGCCGGCGACATCTGCACCCGCGCGAGACGCATCGCGATGGATGTCGGACCGGCTTCGTCGAGCATTTTCGCGCCGCCGGGACGCTCCCCTGAGACTCGCCTCAAGACCGACCCCCGGTGGTGGCTGGGCTTCCTGCCGCGGCCGCGTTGCGGCGCACCAATTCGATTTGTCGCAACCGTTCCGTTTCCTCGGACGATGCCGACGCCCCGGGTTCGGGGACCGCGACGTTCCCCGCGCGTTTCGCCTGCTGCCAATACCGCGCGACCCCTGCTTTCAGGTGCTCGACCGCATGTTCGGCGGTGATTCCGTGGTCTTCGGCGGTCGCCAGCGCCGACGCCAGGATGGGCTCGTGGGGCGAGTCGGCAAAACGCTGCATGACCCCGGCCGTTGTTAGTGAGCACACACCCTCAGCGCAATACTCGACGAGCGCTGCCAACGCGGCCCCTTCAGGCGTGCCGTCGGCCGGCTGCGGAATCACGTTTGACCTCGCCAGTTCAGGTTGGAGCAACAACGCCTGGATGAGTTCACGGACGAGCGACGGGGCGCGCCGCTGCGAGGGAATCGCTGGTTTGGGCGTTCGGCGCCGCGCCGCGCCGCCGCTGCCCGCGGCGGCCGAAGCCGGGTTGCGGTCGGCAGGGGAGCTTCGGTGCAGGAGGTCACGCAATTCACCCTCGGGAAGTCCGGCGAGCGCGGCCAGGCGCCGGAGGACAAGCGCCGCAAGCACCGGCGCGGTCATTTCCGCGAGATAGGGGCGGGCAGCCGTCAGCAGCGCGGCGCGCCCCTCCGCGGATACGGGTGGATGCCGCGTCGACAGCTCGGCGAGCAGGAATTCCGACGCCGGCGTCGCGTTGTCGATCAACGCCTGGAACGCCGCCTTGCCGCGGCGGCGGACGAAGTCGTCCGGATCCTCGTCGTCGGGCAGGAACATGAATGCGGCGTTCTTGCCGTCGGCGAGAACGGGCAGCGCATTTTCGAGCGCCCGCCACGCCGCCTTGCGCCCTGCGCTGTCGCCGTCGAAGCAGAAGACGACGCGGTCGCTCTGCCGGAACAGCTTCTGCAGGTGCACCGGTGTCGTCGCGGTGCCCAGCGTCGCGACGGCGAAATCGATGCCGTGCTGGGCCAGCGCGATGACGTCCATGTAGCCCTCGACGACGACGACGGTGGCGGCGTCGCGGATCGCGTGCCGCGCGAGAAAGAGGCCGTAGAGTTCGCGGCCCTTGGAGAACAGCGGCGTTTCCGGCGAGTTGAGGTACTTCGGTTCGCCCTCGCCCAGCACGCGGCCGCCGAAGCCGATCACTTGTCCGCGGCTGTCATGGATCGGAAACATGATCCGGTCGCGGAAACGGTCGTAGCGCTTTCCGCCGTCGCCGGCGATGACGAGACCCGCGGTCTCGAGGACGGGGTCGTCGTAGCGGTCGAACGCCGCGGCGAGCGGCTGCCATGCGTCCGGCGCATAGCCGATCCCGAACTTCGCGGCGATCGCGCCCGTGAGGCCGCGCTCCTTCAGGTACTCGATGGCGCGCGGCGCATCCTTCAACTGCGCGCGATAGAACTTCGCCGCGGTCAGCGTCAGCGCGGTGAGATCGCCCGCCTGCTCGCGGCGCTCGGATTCGCCGGGGCGATCGATTCGCGGCACTTCGAGCCCGGCATCGCGCGCGAGTTCTTCGACGGCGTCGGGGAACGCCTTGCCGCCGTGCTCCATCAGGAAGCCGATCGCCGTTCCGTGCGCGCCGCAACCGAAGCAGTGGTAGAACTGCTTCGACTGGCTCACCGTGAACGAGGGCGTCTTTTCGCTGTGGAACGGGCAGCAGGCGCTGTAGTTGGCGCCCGCCTTCTTCAGGGGGACGTACCGGTCGATGACGTCGACGATGTCGACCCGGGACAGCAGCGTTTGAATAAAATCGTTCGGAATCATGGATCTAACGCTGTGCCCGACGGAAAACCGCCTCCGGGAGGCCTGGCGGACTCAAGGCCTCGCGGGATGCGTCAAACGGCAGGGAACCTGATCATTATAGGCGACCCGCGCTGCAGCGATAGGGTCGAAAACCGAACAACGCGCAATTTCCCCGGCGTGGACGAATCGGCGCATCCGGGCCCATCCGGGCGCAAGCAAACGAGGGCGCCGCGACCCCGCGCCAGCGAATCCGGGCGCGCGGGGCCGATCTAACCCGCGAGCCTTGCCTTGATCCGGGCTGCAACGGCGCCCATGTCGGCGCGCCCGGCGAGCTTGGGCTTCAGCACGGCCATCACCTTGCCCATGCCGGCGAGCCCCGCCGCCCCGGTGGAAGCGACCGCTTCGGCGATCATCGCATCGACCTCGGCGTCCGACACCTGCGCGGGCAGGTAGGCGGTCAGCAGTGCGACTTCCGCGCGCTCGATAGCCGCCAGGTCTTCACGCTTGCCCGCTTCGAACTGCGTGACCGAATCCCGGCGCTGCTTGATCATCTTGTCGATGACGGACAGCACGTCGGCGTCCGCAAGCTCGATGCGTTCGTCGACCTCGCGCTGCTTGATCGCGGCGAGCAGCATCCGGATCGTCGAGAGACGCGCGCTGTCCTTCGCGCGCATCGCGTTCTTCATGTCTTCGGTGATTCGGGCTTTGAGCGACATCGCGGGCCTCCAGGCAGCCGGACGTGAGTTCCGCCGCCCCTTGCTTCGCCTCGAGGCGACTGAGCGGCGAAATCCGTCGTCGATCCCAACAAAAAGGGGCGAATCGCTTCGCCCCCGTCGCGCAACGCCGTGCCGGTCAGAACAGCTTCGGCGGCAGCTGCTGGCTGCGCAGGCGTTTGTAGTGACGCTTCACGGCGGCGGCGAGCTTGCGCTTGCGCTCAGCCGTCGGCTTTTCGTAGAACTCGCGCGCGCGAAGCTCGGTGAGAAGGCCGGTTTTCTCGATCGTCCGCTTGAAGCGGCGCAGGGCCACTTCGAACGGCTCGTTGTCGCGAACGCGAACGCTGGTCATGTAACCTTTTCCTTTGCGGGCAGGGGCTTGCAACAATCGACCACTATAACAGGACGGCCGTGCCCGTGCAAATCGAGGGGGCGAGCGGGTGGCGCCGGGCTGCGGCGAGAGGCGGCGGGCGCATGGGCGGCCGAGCCCCTGGCCTTCCGGCGCCGCCCGGCGCCACGACGGCGCAAGTGATATGGTGATGGCCCGCGCTCTGCTTTCGCATCCTTCCGTGCTCGTCCTCGGCATCGAGACTTCCTGCGACGAAACCGGCCTGGCGGTCTACGATACCGGCCGCGGACTCCTCGCCCATGCATTGCATTCGCAAGTGGCGATGCACAGCGCCTATGGCGGCGTCGTTCCCGAGCTTGCCTCGCGGGATCATGTCCGGCGTGTCGTCCCGCTGGCGCAGCAGGTGCTGGCGCAAGCGAAGACCACGCTTCGTGACCTCGACGGCATTGCGTATACCCGCGGTCCGGGCCTCGCCGGCGCGCTCCTCGTCGGCGCGAGCGTCGCCAGCGCGCTCGGCTATGCGCTCGGGAAGCCCGCCATCGGCGTCCATCATCTCGAAGGCCATCTGCTGTCGCCTCTCCTTGCCGAACCGAAGCCCGAATTTCCCTTTGTCGCGCTGCTCGTATCCGGGGGGCACACCCAGTTGTTCGAGGTCGAAGGCGTCGGGCGGTACCGTCTGCTCGGCGACACCAAGGACGATGCGGCCGGCGAGGCGTTCGACAAGACCGCAAAGCTGCTCGGTTTGCCCTATCCGGGCGGACCGGCGCTGGCGCGGCTCGCGGAGCAGGGGACCGACCGCGCGGTGTCGCTGCCGCGACCGATGCTGGACAGCGGCGATCTCGACATGAGCTTCAGCGGATTGAAGACCGCCGTCCTCACGCTCGTGCGCCGCGAGGCCGCAGGCAACACGCTGGACGACGCGCGAAGGGCCGACATCGCGCGCGAGTTCCAGCACGCGGTCGTCGACGTGCTGGTTGCGAAAGCCGCTGCGGCGCTCGATGTCACGGGCCACGACCGGCTGGTCGTCGCGGGCGGTGTCGGCGCCAATCGCGAGCTGAGGGCGAGGATCGTCTCGGCCGTCGCCCGGCGCGGCGGCCAGGCATTTTTTCCCGACATAGAGTTCTGCACCGACAACGGGGCGATGATCGCGCTCGTGGGCGCGCTGCGCCTCTCCGGCGGCGAGCGTGCCGACCATGCATTTACGGTCATGCCGCGCTGGGATCTTGCGTCGCTACCGCCCGCGCAGGCGCAGGCGCCGCGGTAGCGCACGTCAGCGCCCGATGGTGCGCTCCCTGCCGTCCAGCAATTGCCGGATGTTCGTCTTGTGCCGCCAGAACAGCAGCAGCGAGATGGCGACAATCGCCCACGCGGTCGGCGCATTGCCGAAAACGTAGATGGCGCCGACCGGCAACAGCGACACGGCGGTGAGCGCGGCGAGCGAACTGATCTTGAAACCGACCGCCATGACGAGCCAGATCGCGGCCAATACCGTGAACATCGGCCAGTGGAGCGCAAGCACGATGCCGGCGGCGGTCGCCACGCCCTTGCCGCCCGCGAAATGGTGGTACACGGGAAACACGTGGCCGGCGAACACGGCGAAGGCGACGGCCGGCACCGTCCATTCCGCAACGCCGAACGAGGTTCCGAGCGTCTGCGCGAGGAACACCGCAAGCCAGCCTTTCGCGCCATCGCCGACGAGCGTCAATACCGCTGCCGTCCTGTTTCCCGTGCGCAGCACGTTCGTCGCGCCCGGATTGCCCGAGCCGTAACTGTGCGGATCGGGCAGCCCGAAGAGTGCGCTCGTCACGACCGCGAACGACACCGAGCCGATCAGGTATGCGGCGAGGACGAACGCGAACGATGCGATCATGGGCCGGGGTGTCGGTTAGAATGCGGAAACGAACATCGGCTCGTGGCGCGTGCGCGACGTCGCCCCGGGCATTCGCAGATTCTAACAAAGACGCATGAACGCGATCTTCATCCACGACCTTCGCGTCGAGACGCGCATCGGCGTCTACGACTGGGAGCAGAAGCTCGCGCAGACGATCCGGCTCGATATCGAGTTCGGGTTGCCGTCGGACAAGGTGTTCCGCTCGGGTGACTTTGCCGACGCGCTCGACTACGCGGCTGTCGTGAAGCGGCTGCAGGCCTTTGCCGCCGACCATCCGCACAAGCTGATGGAGCGTTTCGCGCAGGCAGTCGCCGAGGTGCTGATGGACGAATTCGACGCACCGTGGGTGAAGGTGCGCGTGGCCAAGCTCGCGCCGATCGCCGGGGTCAAGGAACTCGGCGTCGCCATCGAGCGCAAGCGGGCGTAGCGACCCGGCAGCAGCCGGCGCAAGCGATCCTTGCCGGCGCGCGCGGCCACTGCGCCGAGGCATGGGCAGAAACCCTTCGCGGCCGATTCATCGCGAACGCCGATGCCGCGTTTCGGCCATCAACCGGCGCTGCGCCGTTGGTCGCTTGTCAGCGGCAACGTGAACGCGAATGTCGAGCCGATCCCCAGCTGACTGGTGACCCAGATCCTGCCGCCGTGGAGTTCGATGAACTTCCGCGAAATGGCCAATCCGAGCCCGGTGCCTTCGACTTTTTTCGCCGCCGACCCGACCTGCCGGAATTCCTCGAAAACGGCCTCGAGGTCCTCCGGCGCGATGCCCACGCCGGTGTCGGTCACCGAGATTTCGATCGCGCCATCGCGCACATCGGTGCGCACGTCGATCCGCCCGCCCTCGGGCGTGAACTTCAGCGCGTTGGACAGGAGGTTCAGAATGACCTGCTTCACCTTGCGCTCGTCGGCGCGGACCGTGCTCACGCGCTCGTCGAGCGTGCGCTCGAGCGCGATCCCGCGCCGGTGCGCCCGCTCCCGAACCAGCGTCAGCGTGTTGTCGATCGCCCCCGGCAGATTGAAGTCGGTCGGCTCGAGTTCCATCCGCCCGGCCTCGATCTTCGAGAGATCGAGGATGTCGTTGATGAGCCCGAGCAGATGCCGCCCCGACTCCAGGATGTCGGCGAGGTACTCCGCCTGCTTGTCGTTGACCTCGCCGAACATGCGCTCGGCCAGCACTTCCGAAAAGCCGATGATCGCGTTGAGCGGCGTGCGTAGTTCGTGCGACATGTTGGCGAGGAACTCGCTCTTGTGCTTGCTGGCGATCTCGAGCTGCCGGCCCTTGTCTTCGATCTCGCGAAAAAGCCGCGCGTTCTGGATGGCCAAGGCCGACTGCGTCGCGAAGGTCTTCAGGAGGTCGATAACCTGCGGCGTGAACGCGCCCACGCTCTTCCGGTTGACGACCAGTCCGCCCAGCAGGTGGTCCTCGCGCAGGAGCGGCACCGCCAGCAGCGACCTATACCCGAGGCGGATGAGGATTTCGCGGACCCGGCTCCGGTAGGTGCCCGCGTCCATGATGTCGCGGATCTCCACCGGCTCGCGGGCGAGGGCAAGGCGTCCGACGGCGCCCTCTCCCTTCGGGATGGGCGTCGCGCGGAGCGCGTCGACGAGCTCGGCCGGGAGCCTGTCCGTCGTGTGCAGGTGGAACGATTCGCGCGTTTCGTCGTATTCGTAGATGGCGCCGCCGTCCACGCCGGCAAGCTCGATCGCGCGGGAGGCGATCGTGCGCAGCACCGTCTCCAGGTCCAGCGTCGAGCTGACCGCCTGCCCGACCTCGCCCAGCGCCTTCAGTTCTCCGACCGATCGTGTCAGTTGCGTAGTGCGCGCCTGCAGCTCCGTAAAAAGCCGCACGTTTTCTATCGCGATGACCGCCTGGCGGGCAAAGGTCTGCAAGAGCGCGATCTCCTTTCCGGAGAACGGCCCCGGTTCGGGTCGTCCGACGGTAATGGCGCCGATCGGGCTTCCCTCGCGGGTCAGGGGCACCGCCACGATGCTGCGGAAGCCGGCGGTCATCGCGTATTCCTGGATCGTATAGGCACGGTCTTCCAGGATGTCCGGGATCATGACCACGTCGTTGGTCTGCACCGCCCGCGCCGTCGCACTCTCCGCGCTCGGCGGCCTCGGAAACGTCTTGTGTATCGCCTCGGCACCTTTCGGGTCCGCATTGGCGAGAGCGCCCACGTGAATCAGCGTGCCGTCGTATGTCGCGACGATCGCCGTATTGCCCGTGCACAGCCTCAGCGCCGCTGCCGCGATCCTCGCGAACACGGGCTGCACATCAGTGGGCGATTCACTGATCACATGCAGGATCTCGCTCGTCGCCGTCTGTTGCTCCAGCGCCTCGGTGAGGTCGCGGTTGCGGGTTTCCAGTTCCCGGAACAGCCGCACGTTCTCGATCGCGATCACCGCCTGGTCGGCGAAGGTCTTGAGCAATTCGACCTGCTTGTCCGAGAACGGTTTGACCTCCATCCGAAACAGGCCGACGACGCCGAGCACCACGCCCTCGCGCAGCAGCGGAGTGGCGAGAATCGTGTGGTGCCCGAACCGGCGCTGGAGCTCGCGCCCCATCGGAAATTCTTCTTCGCGCTCGGTGGCAAGATCGTGGACATGGATCGTGCGACCCTCCAATGCCGCGCGGCCGCTCACCGATCCCCGGGTGAGGGGAATCTCGAGCGCGTCCACGCTTCCTGCGCCGAGCCTCAACACGTCCGCGAATTGGCCGATCGCGGCTGCGCCGCGAAGCACGCCACCGTCGAGTCGCAGGATCGCGACATCCGGTGCGCCGCAGAACCGCGCTGCCGCATGGACGACTGCGTCGAGGACCGGCTTGATGTCGCTCGGCGAGCGGGAGATCGCGCGCAGGATCTCGCTAGTCGCCGTCTGCTGCTCCAGCGCCTCCGCAAGGTCGCTGTTGCGGGCATCGAGTTCGGTAAACAGGTGAACGTTCCCGATGGCGATGACCGCCTGGTCCGCAAACGTTTGCAGCAGCGCGATCTGCGTATCCGGGAACAGGCCTGGCACGTCGCGAAACACGGTGATCGCTCCAATCGGGCGTCCGTCGCGCAACATCGGCACGGAGAGGACGCTCCGGTAGTCGGCGTTCCTCGCGGCGTCGTGGTACACGTACTCGGGGTCCTGGCAGACGTCGGCAACGTGGACCAGGCTGCCCGTGAGGATCGCCCGCTGCGTGATGCCTCCCCGGCCGGGCGGACAGGGGTACGCCGCGAGAAACGAAGCGATGCCTTCGGGCTTTACGTGATGAAGCGCGGCAATATGGATGAGCTCGCCGTCGAACCTGTAGCAGACGCTGAACGTCGCGTCACAGAGGCGAAGCGCGTTGGCCGCAATCGTCTCGAATACCGGCTTGATGTCGCTCGGCGAGCGGGAGATCGCGCGCAGGATCTCGCTCGTCGCCGTCTGTTGTTCGAGCGCCTCTTTCGTGTCCTTGAACAGGCGCACGTTGTCGATGGCGATCGCCGCCTGACGGGCAAACGTCTGCACCAGCGCCACCTGGTCGGGCGCGAAAAGTCCCGCCTCGCGACGCCACAGGAAGATCGCGCCGTACGCGCTGCCCTCGCGCAGCAGCGGCACGGCGAGCGTCGCCCGGAACCCGGTCCGCCGCTGGTTTTCGCGCGCGTCCGGGAATTCGGTGTCGAGCAAAGGAACGATGTCGGCGTGGTGGACGGTTGCGCGGTCGAGCACGGCGCGGCCGGTGATTGAAGTTCGTTTCATCGCCACGGGCAGGACCGGTATCGGGTTCGCGCCGTCGATCGAAAAGTCCGACTTCGAAAGCAACACGCCTCCGTCGACGAGCAGCACCCGCGCGAACGGGGCCCGGCACAGCCGCGCCGCCCGCTCGGCGACGGCATCGAGCACCGGCTGCACGTCGGTCGGCGACGCGGAGATCACGCGCAGGATCTCGCTCGTCGCCTCCTGTTGCTCCAAAGCCTCCGTCAGGCGCCGCTCGAGTTCCTGAGCGTTGGCGCCGCCATTCCTCGGCGCCTTGATGGCGGCGGCCGAGCTGACTTCGACCTTCGCTTTCGCGGGTTTCGCACCCTGACGCATCGGCCTCTCCTTGGCCCCGACGCACATCGGGGCGGCACAGCGGTTGACGACAGGCTAGGCGAAGTTCCCGTCGCGGGCAAGAGAAAGAGTTCCGGAATCGGACGGCGCGTGCGCCGAGCCTTGGGCCCAGTTCACGGTCAGGCCTTCAACCGCGCGGATGGTGCTGCGCGTGCAGCTTCTTCAGCCGCTCGCGCGCGACGTGTGTGTAGATCGTCGTCGTGGTGATGTCGGCGTGGCCGAGCAGCAGCTGTACCACACGCAGATCGGCGCCATGATTGAGGAGATGCGTCGCGAACGCATGGCGCAGCACATGCGGCGACAGGCTCGCGGCCGGAATGCCGGCCTTCGGCGCAAGGCGCTTGAGGAGCGCCCAGAACGCCTGCCGCGTGAGCGGACCCCGGCGCGCGGTGACGAAGAGCGCGGCGCTCTTGCCGTCGCCGACGAGCCTGGGTCGACCGGCATCGAGATACCGCTTCAGCCAGCCGATCGATTCCTCGCCGAGCGGCACGAGCCGTTCCTTGCTGCCCTTGCCGAGGACGCGAACGACGCCCATGTCGAGGGATACCTGCGCGATCGAAAGGCCGACGAGCTCCGATACGCGCAGACCGGTCGCGTAGAGCGTCTCCAGCATCGCGCGGTCGCGCAGGCCGAGCGTCGTCTCCGTATCGGGCGCCGCGAGCAGCGCCTCGACCTGCGCCTCGCTGACGTTCTTCGGCAGCCGCCGCGGCAGCTTCGGCGCGCGGACGCGCAACGTGGGGTCCGCGCGCAGCGCGCCCTGAAGCAGCTGCAACGCGTAGAAGCGCCGCAGCGACGACAGCCGGCGGGCGATCGACGTCGCCATGGCTTTCGCGCGGAACTGGTCGGCGAGAAAGGCCTCGACGTCGGTGCGCTGCGCGGCGAGAAGGGACGTGCCGCGCCGATCGAGCCATCGGTCCCATGCCACCAGGTCGCGGCGATAGCTCGACAGCGACGACGCGGCGAGCCCGTCCTGCAGCCAGACCTGGTCGCAGAACGCGTCGATCAGCTCGGCGGAGGGTTGCGCCGTCACGGCTGGGTCACTGCAGGGTCCGGGACATGCGTCAGGCCCCGAAACGGTAGCCTTCGTGCGCCAACAGCCAGCGCTTGATCGCGATCGGATCGCCCTCGACGGCGTTCATGAACCCGCCGAGGGAACCCTGGCTTCCCACGACGCGGTGACACGGAATGACGAGGGCGATGTTGTTGGCGCCGCACGCGCCGCCGACGGCGCGCGGCGCGGTGTGGAGCTGCCGCGCCAGTTCGCCGTACGTCCGCGATTCGCTGACCGGAATCCCTTCGAGCGCCTCCCGAACCCTCCGCCGGAACGGCGTGCCGGCAAGTGCCAGCGGCAGCGTGAAGCGGAAATGCGGGTCGGCGAGATAACGTTCGAGCTGCCGGACCGCGCGCTCCGCGAGCGCATTGTCGGGCGGCTTGGCCCGCTCCGTCTTCGGCAGATACTCGATGCCGGTGACGACGCCGCCCGCGGTGCGGATGCCCAGCACCGCGAACGGCGTCTTCATCCGGGCCGAGTGCGTCGATTGCGTCGGCATGTCTTGCCTCCCGGGTCGCCTCAACCCATCTTCATCTGTTGCGGCAGATACGTGATGATCTGCGGAAAATACCAGATCAGGAGCACCGCGACGATCATCAGGTAAAACATCGGCAGCGCCTGCTTCGCGATCCATGTGATCTGTTTCTTCGTCATGCCCTGCAGCACGAACAGGTTGAAGCCCACCGGCGGGGTGATTTGCGCCATTTCGACCACCAGCACGAGGAAGATGCCGAACCAGAGGAGGTCGATGCCGGCGGCTTCCACCGTCGGCAGGATCACGCCCATCGTCAGCACGACCATCGAGATGCCGTCGAGGAAGCAGCCGAGCACGATATAGAACACCATCAGCGCGACGACCAGCGCGAACGGCGAAAGCCCGAGCCCGCCTATCCATTCCGCCAGATGCCGCGGCAGGCCGATGTAACCCATGGCCAATGTCAGGAACGACGCGCCGGCGAGGATCAGCGCGATCATGCAATAGAGGCGCGTCGCGCCCATCATGCTCTCGGTAAACGTCGAGCGCGTGAGCGAGCCCTGCACGGCCGAGATGGCCAGCGAGCCGACCACGCCGAACGCGGCCGCCTCGGTGGCGGTCGCGACGCCGACGTAGATCGAGCCCAATACCAGCATGATCAGCAGCACGACCGGAATGAGGTGGCGCGACGCGTAGAGTTTTTGCTTGTACGTCGTCTTCTCGGTCGCGGCCGGAATGCGCGACGGATGCAGGAGCGCCCAGACCACGATGTAGCCGGAGAAGAGCAGCGCGAGCAGGATGCCGGGAAACACGCCGGCAATGAACAGCTGCGCGATGGAGACGTTGGCCATGACGCCATAGACGATCATGATGATCGACGGCGGGATCAGCAGGCCCAGCGTGCCCGCACCCGCCAGCGTGCCGATCGTCATGTCCTCGGGATACCCGCGCGCCTTCAACTCCGGCAGCGTCATCTTGCCGATCGTTGCGCAGGTCGCGGCGGAGGATCCCGATACGGCCGCGAAGATCGTGCAGCCGATGATGTTCGTGTGGAGGAGCCGGCCGGGCAGCCGTTCGAGCCATGGCGCGAGGCCGCGGAACATGTCCTGGCTGAGGCGCGTGCGAAAGAGGATCTCGCCCATCCAGATGAAGAGCGGCAAGGCTGTCAGCGTCCAGCTCGACGACGAGCCCCAGATGGTCACCGCCATGGCGTCGCCGGCCGGCCGCGAGCTGAAGAGCTGCATGCCGATCCAGGCCACCCCGGAGAGCGTGAGCCCGATCCAGACACCGCTGCCGAGGATCAGGAAGAGCACGCCGATCAGGAGCGCGGTGATGGCGATG
>JANMBN010000529.1:0-2568 GCA_031360485.1 Betaproteobacteria bacterium
ACCGCGATCCGCGGCGGGTTGAAGCCCGCCGCGCGCAACGATCCGGCAGTCAGTTCCAGCGCGCCGACAATCGCGTCGACCGTGATCAGCGCGGCGACTCCGGACAACGGCACGTGCGACGTGACGCGCGCGTTCCACAGCCGGTCGAGAATGTTGAATTCGGTCGCCGCCGTGGTGACGCCAAGGACGTCTGCGGTGAAGCGGATTTCGTCGTCGTAGGAAGGCAACGCAAGGCGCATCGACTGCTTGTTGAACGGCGTGAAGCAGACCGCCTGCGCCTGCCCGCCCGCAACCAGCTTCAGCGCGTGGCCGTAATTGGCGAGCGCGAACTGCCCGCCCGCCCGCGACGCGACGCCGCGTTTGATGACGGCCGGGTCGAGATGCGCGAGGTCGACGAAGACCGGGCGGTCCGATGCATCCGAAACCGGATCGCCGGCTCCGACGACATCGAGGTCGGGCGAGACGTTGGCAACCGCCGCGCCCGCGTCGAACACCCGCTTGTCGCCGATCACGATGATCCGCGCCGCGGCGCGCGCTTCGTCCAGCGCGACGATTTTCGCCGTCAGTTCCGGGCTGATGCCCGCCGGGTCGCCCATGGCCAGCGCGATCGTCGGTCGGTTGCGTGTTCCTGCGTTCAGAGCCGCCTCCGTTAGAAATTGTTCGCGGGCATTCCCGGCAAAGGCAACAGCATGCGCTGGCTCACGGTCCGACCGCAAGCCGGGGAATGAAGGTCGTCAGCGCGGGGATGTAGGTGATCAGCAGCAACGTTATCGCCAGCGGGATGTAATAGGGCAGCATCTCCTTCAGCACGTCCTTCATCGTGACCTTCGCGATGTCGGCGACGAGGAAGAGCGCGAGTCCCATCGGCGGGGTCAGGAGGCCGACCATCAGGTTGAACACCACCACCATGCCGAGATGCACCGGGTCGACGCCCGCCGCGACCAGCGGCTTGGCGATGATCGGCGCGATCACCAGGATCGCCGTCGTGCTGTCGAGGAACATGCCGACGACGATGAGCAGCGCGTTGACGATCAGCAGCAGCACGTACGGGTTGGTCGACACCGACAGCATCAACCCGGTCAGCCGCTGCGGCACCTGCTCGACGGAGAGTATCCATCCGAACAGCGCGGCGACCGCGACGATCAGCAATATGCCCGCCGACGCGCGAATGGTCTCGAATGCGGCGTGGACCACCCCCTGCCACGTGAGCTCGCGGTAGAACAGGCTGCTGATCAGCATCGCGTAGAGCACCGTCACCGACGCGATCTCGGTCGGCGTGAAGAAGCCCGCCAGCATCCCGACGATGAGAATCACCGGCGCCACGATCGCCGGGAACGCCGGCTTGAAGTCGCGCCACAATTCGGCGCGCGTCGCCAGCCGCTCCGCGCGCGGGTAGTTGCGCCGCGTCGCGAGCCAGCCGGTCATCAGCATCAGCATCACTACGCATAGCAGTCCCGGCACGATGCCGCCCAGCAGCAGCTGGATCACCGACACGCCGGTCACCGTGCCGTAGATGATCAGCGGGATCGAGGGCGGGAAGATCGGCCCGACGATCGCCGACGCGCTCGTCACCGCCGCGGCGAAAGGCGCCGTAAAGCCTTTCCCGCGCATGGCGTCGATCTCGATGCGGCCGAGGCCCCCGATGTCGGCGAGGGCCGACCCCGACATTCCCGCGAAGATCAGGCTGCCGAAGATGTTCACCTGCGCGAGGCCGCCGGGCAGGCGGCCGGTCGCGGTGTCGGCAAACTGGTAGATGTAGCGCGAGATGCCGGCGCTGTTCATAAGGCTGCCGACGAACAGGAACACCGGCACGGCGACCAGCGGGAACGAATCGAGCGCATACAGCGTGCGCTGCGCGACGAGATCGATCGGCAGTCCGTTCGCGATCATGTAGACGATGCACGGGATGCCGATCGCGAGGACGACGGGAAAGCCCAGCACGAACAGCGCCAGGAACGCCAGAACGACAAGGAATCCTTCCACCGCGAGCCCTTCAGGTGAGAACGGTGTGCTTTTCTTCGGGGCGGCGGCGCCGCAGCGTGTGGACGAACATCGCGAGGGTCTCGATCACCAGCAGCAACGAGCCCACGGCCAGCGGACCCATGAACAGCCAGAATGGCATCTCCAGCGTTGCCGTCTGGTTTTGGAGATTGTTGCCGATCGTGATGATTCCGGCCACGAACATCACGGCAAACATCGCCACCCCCGCGAGCTCGATGGCGAGTTGCAGGTACCACCGGAGCTGCGGCGGCAGCAGGCCCTGGAACTCCTCCATGCGGATCTGCCCGCCCTGTTCCGTCACGAACGAGGCGGCGATGAACGTGAGGCAGATCAGGAAATAGCGCGCGAGCTCCTCGGCGCCGGACATCGGCACGTTGAAGATCCCGCGCATCATGACCTGCGCGAGCGGCGTGATCACCAGCAACGCCAGCAGCACGAAGCTGATCCAGCGCACCGCCGCGCGCACTCCGGCGAGGAGCGCGGTCATTGCACCGCGCGGATCTGCTCGATGTAGCCCGTCCACTCCGGGAAGTCCTTGTTGACCTGCGTCAGCACCGCCTTGCGGAA
>JANMBN010000548.1:0-1741 GCA_031360485.1 Betaproteobacteria bacterium
GGGGTTCGTGGGACGCAAACTTCAATGCGGTCACCGCCGAGGTGCGGCGCAAGCTGCTCGATGTCATCCGCGGCCACGAGACGCATGTCTGCGTCCCGATGCAGGGCAGCGGCACGTTCTCGGTCGAGGCGGCGGTCAACACACTGGTCCCGCGCGACGGTCACGTGCTGGTGCTCGTCAACGGCGCCTACGGCTTGCGGCTCGCGAAGCTCGCCGGGATGATGGGCCGCAGGGTCTCGACGTTCGAGACGGCCGAGGACGTGCCGACCACGCCGCAGGACGTCGACCGGCTCCTCGGGGCCGACCCTTCGATCACGCACGTCGGTCTCATCCACTGCGAGACGTCGACCGGCATTCTGAACCCGCTGCCCGAGATCGCCGCGGTCGTGGAGCGGCATCGCAGGAGCCTCATTGTCGACGCGATGAGCTCGTTCGCGGCGATTGGCATCGATGCCCGGACGACGCCGTTCGACGCACTGATCGCGGCGTCGGGCAAGTGCGTCGAGGGCCCGCCCGGCATGGGTTTCGTTTTCGCGCGCCGCAGCGTGCTCGAGCAGTGCGCCGGCAATTCGTCATCGCTGTCGCTCGACCTCCACGACCAGTGGACGTACATGGAGAGGACGACGCAGTGGCGCTATACGCCGCCGACGCACGTCGTCGTCGCGTTCAATGCGGCGCTCGACCAGCTCGTCGCCGAAGGCGGCCAGCCGGCGCGGCTCGCGCGTTACACGAAGAACTGCGAGACGCTGGTCGCGGGCATGGCGGAGCTGGGATTCAAAGTGTTCCTCAAGCCCGAGATCCAGGCCCCGATCATACTGACGTTTCACGCGCCGCCGGATCCCGCGTACTCGTTTGGCGACTTCTACGCGCGCGTCCGCGACAAGGGCTTCATCCTGTATCCGGGAAAGCTGACGCAGGTCGAGACGTTCCGCGTCGGCTGCATCGGCGCGGTCGGCCCGGACGAGATGCGGCACGCCGTCAACGCGGTGCGCGACACGCTGCGCGAAATGGGCATCCGGCAAGTGAGCCCGGCGGGAGCTGCCGCCAGGCGCGTGGCGGCCTGAAAGCGCCATCGATCCGCGGTGCCGCCGCTACCGGCCGCGCACTGAAGCGGGCGGATGTCGCAGCGCCTCCAGCGCCGTGAAACCGGGCGCATCGGGCGCGATTCTGCCATGGCGTATGAGGAAGTCCAGCACGACGACACTCGCATCGGCGGTGACCACGTCCGCTCCCTCGTCGGCGGCGATCAGGCGCGCCGCGTCGGGCAGCGCGACGAGGCGGTGGTCGACGACCTCACCATCCCGGCAGGCAGGTGCGAAATCGGCGGGCAACCACAGGTCGTGGATGAAGATCGTCTCGTGCTGCAGCCCGTCCGGCTGCTCGCGGTGGATGTGTACCGCGCCGGCGGGTTGCGCGCGCCCGGCGTGGGACGCGCCGATCCCCGCTTCCTCCCCTGACTCCTTGATGACGGTGTCCGCGACCGACTGCCCTGCAGCGATGCCGCCGCCCACGAGGTTGTCGAGCATCCCCGGGTCGATTGCCTTGGTCGCGCTGCGCCGCGCAAACCACATGCGGATTTCATCGTCGCCGCGGACGACTCCATTCACGTGTGCGGCGAATGTGCGGATGCCGAAAAACCGGGCAGCCGCGCGTTCGAGGAAAAACCATGGCGGCGCGCCGAGTTCCGGCGCGACCGCGTAATGCTCGTCGCGCCACGCGGTCAGCAGGCCGTCGGCTGCCA
>JANMBN010000019.1:0-7812 GCA_031360485.1 Betaproteobacteria bacterium
CCGCTGCGCGATCCCTACGAGGCGCTCATCCTCGCGTCGATCGTCGAAAGGGAAACGGGCCGAGCCGCGGACCGCCCTTTGATCGCGTCGGTGTTCGTCAACCGGCTGCGTCTCGGCATGCGTCTGCAGTCCGACCCGACCGTGATCTACGGGCTCGGCCCCCGGTTCGACGGCAACCTGCGCCGGCGCGATCTGGAGACCGACACGCCTTACAACACGTATACGCGGGTCGGGCTTCCCCCGACGCCGATCGCACTGCCCGGGCAGGGTTCGCTCGACGCGGTCGCCAATCCGCCGAAGACCGCTTATCTCTATTTCGTTTCGCGCGGGGACGGCTCGAGCGAATTCTCCGCGAACCTCTCCGATCACAATCGCGCCGTGGCAAAATTCCAGCTTGGGCAGCGCTGACTTCCGCGCGTCCGCTGCTCCTGGAAATCGCCCGTACTGTCCACGCGCCGCGTTACCGACTCATCATGACCGCCGCGATCGGCCGCTTCATCACGCTCGAAGGCATCGACGGTGCCGGGAAGAGCACGCACGTCGCCTGGCTCGCGGCACGGCTCCAGGCGCGCGGCCGCGTCGTCGTGGCGACGCGCGAGCCCGGCGGCACGGCGCTCGGCGAAAAGCTCCGAGCGCTGCTGTTGCGCGAACCGATGACGCGCGACAGCGAGGCGCTCTTGATGTTTGCCGCGCGGCGCGAGCACCTGGACGACGTGATCCGGCCGGCGCTGGCGCGCGGGGACTGGGTATTGTGCGACCGCTTCACCGACGCGACGTACGCGTACCAGGGGGGCGGCCACGGGGTCGCGTTCGCGCGGATCCGCGAACTGGAGCAATGGATCCAGGGGGAAACCAGGCCCGACGTCACCTTCCTGTTCGACGTGCCCCCGGGCGTGTCGCGCGAGCGGCTCGACCGTGCGCAGACCGAAGGTCGCGACCTCGACCGTTTCGAACGCGAGGCGGATGCCTTTTTCCAGAGGGTTCGCGCCGCGTATCTCGAGCGCGCCGCGGCCGAGCCCGGCCGGTTTCGAATCATCGACAGTTCGCGGCCGCTCGACGCGGTGCGTGCCGAGCTCGAAGTCCATCTGGACGCGATGGAACGGGCGTGACGGCGGAAGAGAGCGACGCCGGGCCCGCCGGGCTTCCCTGGCTGCCGCTGCTGCCATGGCAACGCGATGCGGCGCGCGATGCGCTCGCGCGGCGGTCGAGTTGGCCGCACGCATTGCTCGTTCATGGTCCGCGCGGCATTGGCAAGCACGCCCTCGCACTCGCCTTCGCGCAGGGACTGCTGTGCGAATCGCCGCGCGCGGATGCCCTCGCGTGCGGCGATTGTCCCGGCTGCCGTTATGCGTTGGCGGGCCAGCACCCCGACCTCATGCGGCTCGAACTGCTCGCGTTCGATCAAGACGCCGGCACGTTGCAGGCGGTGGATACGATCGCCATCGATCGCGTGCGGGCCCTGACCGAGTTCGTCCAGCTGACAAGCCATCGGCAGGGTGCCAAGGTCGCGGTGATCGCGCCGGCCGAGCGGATGAACGCCGCCGCCGCCAACGCACTGCTGAAGACGCTGGAGGAACCGCCGCCGGGCACTTATCTCATCCTCGTCTCGGCGCAGCCGGGGCGCCTGCCGCCGACGATTCTGTCGCGCTGCCGAAAGCTCGCCGCGCCGTTGCCGACCTCCGCGGAAGCGCGGTCGTGGCTTACGGCCCAGGGTGTCGAACGGCCCGAACTCGTCCTCGCCCAGGCGGGCGGTGCGCCGCTTGCCGCGCTCGCGCAGGCCGAGGCGGGCGTGCAGGGCGAGCGCCGCGCCTGGCTTGCCGCCCTTGGCCTGCCGGAGCGCCTTTCGGCTCGGGGACTGGCGGCACGAATCGATGCCGGCGGCAAGGACGAGCGCAAAGCGAGGCTCGCGCACGCGCTGGAATGGCTGCTCGCCTGGACCGCCGATCTCGCGCGCGTCGCGGCCGGAGGCGCCGCGCGGCAAAACCCCGATGCGGAGGAGCCACTGGTGCGCCTCGCCACGCGGGTGGCGCCCATCGCGTTGTTTCGCTATCATCGCTCGTTGCTCCGGCAGCGCGCGCTGCTGGCCCACCCCTTGCAGCCGCGCCTCGTCGCCGAAGCGCTTTTGATCGAATACCGAGCCCTGTTCTGACTATGGCCGAAATCAAGCCGACGGGTACCGCTGCGAACGCCGCGATGGCAGCGGGCGTCGCGCGTCCCGGCGTCCTCTCGCTCAACATTCGCGAGCGGGCTGCGCTGTACGCGGCGTACATGCCGTACCTCAAGGGCGGCGGCATCTTCATTCCGACCTCGCGGCAATACCAGCTCGGCGAGGAAGTCTTCATGCTGCTGTCGCTGATGGATGACCCGAACCGGATCGCGGTGCAGGGGAAGGTCGTCTGGATCACACCCGAGGGCGTGCAGGGCAACCGGACGCAGGGGATCGGCGTTCAGTTCACGCAGGACGACACCGGAGCCACCGCGCGCGCGACGATCGAGCAGATCCTCGGCGAGACGCTTTCGTCGACCCGTCCCACACATACGATGTAGTCGTCCGGCGTTGCGACGGCTCCGCTTGGGTCGTTCGGCGACAGCCGTGATCACGCATAGCGGGGCGTCCAACCCCTGACTGCCCGCTGCCGATGTTCGTCGACTCCCATTGCCATCTCGATTTCCCGGAGCTCGTCGCCGAGCTTCCGGCGCTGCTCGACGCGATGTCCGCGGCGCGTGTCACCCACGCGCTGTGCATATCGGTCAATCTGCCGGATTGGCCCGCCGTGCACGCGCTCGCGCTGGCGCACCCGAATCTGTACGCGACGGCCGGCGTGCACCCCGACTACGAGGACACGCCCGAGCCGACGGTCGAAAGCCTCGTGGCGCTTGCGGGCGAACCGAAAGTGGTGGCGATCGGCGAGACCGGACTCGATTACTACCGACTGACCGGTGATCTCGAGTGGCAGCGCGAGCGATTTCGCACCCACATCCGTGCGGCGCGCCGCGCGCACAGGCCGCTGGTCGTGCATACGCGTTCGGCGGCCGCCGATACGCTGGCCATCATGCGCGAAGAGGGGGCCCGCGACTGCGGCGGCGTGATGCACTGTTTCACCGAGACATGGGAGGTCGCTCGCGCCGCGCTCGACCTCGGATTCCACATCTCGCTGTCGGGGATCGTCACGTTCAAGAATGCGCGCGAGATCAAGGACGTCGCGCGCCGCGTCCCGCTCGACCGGCTCCTGATCGAGACCGATTCGCCTTACCTCGCGCCGGTGCCGTTTCGCGGCAAGCGGAATCAGCCGGCGTACGTGGCCCACGTCGCGGCCGAGATCGCGCGGCTCCGAGACCTGCCGCTGGACGACGTCGCGGCGGCGACCACCGCCAATTTTTTCCGTCTGTTCGGCATCGACGCCGCGGGATCACCCGTTGCGCACTGACCGCCACTCGTCGCTGTCGCTCGCGAGGGCGGCGCTCGTCGCGATCCTGTTGTCGGCGCTCGCGCCGGCGGCGCGCGGGCAGCAGCTGCTCGAGGATTTCTTCATCGCGGTCGTCAACGACAGGTCCGGCGAAGTGAAGAGCCTGCTCGCCCGGGGAATCGATCCCGGCAGCGTCGATCGGAACGGCGATTCCCCGCTCGTGATCGCGGCCCGCGCCGGCAACACGGCGACCGTGGAAGTCCTGCTGGCCGCGGGCGCGGCCGTGAATGCGCCCAACGCGTTCGGCGACACCGCGATGATGCTCGCCGCCTTGGGCGGCCATATCGACGTCGTCAGGAAGCTCCGGGCGCGCGGCGCCGACGTCGATCGGCGCGGCTGGACGGCGCTCATCTACGCGGCGACGGGCGGGCACGACGAAATCGTTCGCTACCTGCTCTCGGAAGGGGCCGATATCGATGCCGTGTCGCCCAACGGCACCACCGCGCTGATGATGGCGGCACGCGAGGGGCGCCTGTCGACACTGGACCTGCTGATCGAGCGCGGCGCCGGCGTAAGCCACCGCAACGATGCCGGCGCCAGCGCCCTCGATTGGGCGAAGCGCAGCAAGGAAACGCGTCTGGCCGAGCATCTGCGGCGCGCGGGAGCGCGCGACTGAGGCTGCCCTGGGGACTTCGAGGCGATCGGGTCGGGGCGCGGATCAACTCCGCGCACGCGTCAGGGAACCGCTTCGGCCTCGGGGGCGTCGCGATCGAGCAGCGGCGCGGCCGCCGCTTCGCTGACGATCGCGGGAATGAGACCGGGCAGCACGCCGACCATCCTCCGCGCGCCGTCGAACCGCGCCTGCCAGAACCCCGAGTCTAGGGTGGCTATTTCGACTTCGCGGCCGCGGCGCGGCGCGTGTACGAACCGGTTGTCGCCGAGGTAGATGCCGACGTGCGAAAAGGCGAAGCGCCGCGTGTTGAAGAACACGAGATCGCCTGGTTGGAGGTCGCGGATCGCAACCTCGTCGCCGAGGCGGCTCATGTCCTTGGCCGTGCGCGGAAGCGACACGCCGGTGACATGCTGGAACACGTAGCGGACGAGACCGCTGCAATCGAGCCCTGTCAGCGGCGTCTCGCCGCCCCATTTGTACCTGATGCCGATCAGGCCGAGGGCCGTGGAGGCGAGATCCTGCGCCGAACTGAACGCCGTTGCCGCCGCGTTTTTCATCGTGGCGGCGGCGGATGCGGTGAACGAACGGTCGTCGCGGTCCTGCGCCGCGACGGCAGGCGCAACGGCCGCCATGCCGGCGGCGAAAAGTGCCAAAACGATCGGACGGCGAATGGAGGCCGGGGCGCGCATCGCGGGATTGTCCGCGAATCGACGGCTCGAGGCAACCCGCGCGACGGTCACCCGCGCGACGGTCAGCGCCGACGCGGGCGCTTCGCTGGGCGAATTTCCCTGGCGAGCGGATGGGCGCTCGCCCGCCTGGCGCGCGCGGCCTTCGGATCGGCCTGGAGCGGCCGCGTGAGCTCCACGCGGTCGCCGTCGGCCAGCAATGCGCTCGCGGCCGCGCGGCGGCCGAAGATGGCGAATCCCATTGTTGCCGCGTCGACTCCATGCCGCGCGACGAGGCCGGATTGCGCGACCGCGTCGGCGACGGTCGCGCCGGGCGGAACGTCGACTTGGACGATGTCCTGAACCAGCGGCGTGGCCCAGACGACGGTGACGTTCACGGCTTCGTCGCGTACACCGATTCCGCGCGGCGGACGAACGCGTCGATGAACGTGTTCGCGATGTGGCTGAACACCGGGCCGACCGCCTTCTCGAGGACGTGGGTCGTGAATTCGTAGGCGAGGTCGAGCTCGACCTTGCTGGCATCGGGCGCCAGCGTCCTGAACCGCCATTCGCCATGCAGATGCCGGAACGGACCGTCTTTCAGCGTGACGACGATCGATTCGCCTGGGTGGTTGACGTTATCGGTCGTGAAATGGGTCTTCAATCCGTGGTAGTCGATGTCGATGCGCGCGGTCTTCAAGCCGTCGCGCGCCTCCGTCACCTCGACGCCGGCGCACCAGGGCAGGAACTGCGGGTAGAGCTCGATCCGATCGACGAGCTCGAACATCGCGTCGGCGGAAAACGGCACGAGCACGGACTTTTTTACGCACTGCATGACGGCGTTGCTAGAATGCACGACGCGCGAGTGCGGGACGCGGTTCGCAGGGTGAGCGGGGACATGAGCATCGTCGACAATCGAAAAGCCTATCACGACTACTTCATCGAGGAGAAATTCGAGGCGGGCGTGGCGTTGGCCGGTTGGGAGGTGAAGGCGATCCGCGCCGGCCGCGGCCAGATCAAGGAGGCCTACGTCGTCGTCAAGAACGGCGAGATCGTGCTCATAGGATCGCATATCACGCCGCTCGTCTCGGCGTCGACGCACGTCATCGCGGATCCGACGCGCACGCGGAAGCTGCTTCTCCACCGGAAGGAAATCAACCGGCTCGTCGGCCAGGTCGAACGCGCCGGCTACACGCTCGTGCCGCTCAACCTGCATTTCAGCAAGGGACGAATCAAGCTCGACGTGGGACTCGCCAAGGGGAAGAAGCAGTACGACAAGCGCGCGACCGTCAAGGAACGCGAGTGGAACCGCGAGCAGCAGCGGCTCATGCGCAACCGGACGGGGAGCGCGCGCGCCGCGCGTGGATCGTGAGCGGGGCGTCGGCGATCAGCGCGCGGGCGGCTGCGACGCCGCTGCGCGTCGCCGCTTCCAGCGTCGCCGGGAAATCGGGCTCGGTGTAGTCGCCGGCGAGGAACAGGCCGGGTGCGAGGCGTCCCGGTCGCGGGCGCCGAAGCGCCGGCGTGCACGCGTACGTCGCGCGCCGCTCGGCGATGACCCGCGACCAGGCGACGGCGGGCAGAGCGGACGCGAGACGGCGCAATTGTGCTTCGACCGCAACCGCGAGCGTCGCGTGGTCAAGCCCGTCATGGGGTCCGCCGGCGCTGATGACGACGGCGACGAGGCTCTCGGCGCCGCTCGTTCCGTCGCGCCCTAGTGCGCCGCTTCGATCGAAAGCCCAATGGCCTGGCGCGTCATCGAGGCGCAGCAGCGGCTCGGCGAACGCAACGGGTCCGGCGAACCCGAGGTAGATCGTCGTGATCGATTCGTAGGCGAACGCCTCCACCAGCGCCAGCGGCGTGCGCCACGCGTCGTCAGCGGCGGAGTCGACGCCGACGGTCGAAGCGAGTTGATGCGGCCCGACCGCGACGATGGCGGCGTGGAACGGCTCGCTGCGCCCGTCGATCCGGAGCGCAACGCCGGCGTCGGTGCGGACGATTCCGCGCACGCTCGATCCACGGCGCACGATGCCGTCCCGCTCGCCGATGAAGCGGGCGGCCGCGTCGGGAAAGCACTCCGACAGATCGACGATGGGCACCAGGAAATCGCTATGGCGCGCATCGCCGGTGAACGCCGCGCGCAGGACGTCGGCGAACATCTGCGCCGATGCATTGTCCGGTGGCGTATTGAGTGCAGCGAGACAGAGCGGACCCCAGATTGCGGCGAAGGCGCGATCCGGCGTCCCGGCAAAGCACTGGGCAACCGTTTCGCCCGGTGCGCGGCGGAAGCCGGCGCGCGCGATGCGGCGGAAGCCGGCGATCAGCGCCATGCGCTCCGACAACGTGAGCCCTCGCGCAGCCAGCACGCCCGCCGCGAGGTGAAGGGGCGCGGGGGCGCGCCAGGCGGAGAGACCGGCGGCGTGCGGCTGCCGGTCGCCGAACGGCCGCAGCGTCAGAGGCAGCCGGCGGAACAGCGCGGCCGCGCGGCGTGCACCGTGGACGACGTCCAGCAATTCGAGCGTTTGTCGGTAGGCACCGACGAGCAGATGCTGCCCGTTGTCGAGCGCGATGCCGTCGTGGAGCACGCGCCGGGCCCGGCCGCCGAACGTCTTTGCCTGTTCGAACAGCGTGACCGGAATGCCGGCTTCGGCGAGCGTCACTGCCGCCGCGCAACCGGCCCAGCCGCCACCGACGACGGCGACGCGCGCCGGCGCGGACGAGGCGGCATCAGCCACGGCGCGCGGTCTTCCAGGCGATCCAGAGCTTGCGCAGCGGCGTGAGCGCGATCCGCCGGTCGAGCACGCGAAAGCCATCGCGCTCGATCTCGTCGAGCAGCGCCCGGTAGATCGCAGCCATGATCAGTCCCGGGCGCTGGGCACGGCGATCCTCGTCCGGCAGCGCGTCCAGCGCACGCGCGTACCAGCGCCGTGCCCGCGCCACCTGGACCTTCATCAGCGCAGCCAGCCCGTCGCCGCCGTCGCGTTGCAGCAGCGAAGCTGCCGTGACTCCGTGGGCCGTCAGTTCGTCCTGCGGCAGGTAGATCCGTCCGCGCCGCGCGTCCTCACCGACG
>JANMBN010000021.1:0-4597 GCA_031360485.1 Betaproteobacteria bacterium
GTCATCTATCAGATCCTGATGCGCGACGGCACGGTGCTCGAGATCGAGAATCCGTCCAAGCTGCCCGACCTGTCGCGCGTGGAGGAAATTCGCGAGCCGATCATCACGGCGACGATCCTGATGCCGCAGGAATACGTCGGCCCGGTGATCACGCTTTGCACGGAACGGCGAGGCACGCAGAAGAACATGCAGTATCTCGGCCGCCAGGTGATGCTGACCTACGAGCTGCCGCTCGCGGAAGTCGTCATGGATTTCTTCGACAGGCTGAAATCGGTGTCGCGCGGCTACGCGTCGCTCGACTACGAATTCAGGGAATTTCGCGCGGCCGATGTCGTCAAGCTCGACATCCTGATCAACGGCGAGCGGGTGGACGCCCTGTCGGTGATGGTGCACCGCTCGGTGGCCATCTACCGCGGCCGCGAAGTCGTCACCAAGATGCGCAAGCTGATACCGCGCCAGATGTTCGACGTCGCCGTCCAGGCGTCGATCGGCGCCCAGATCATCGCCCGCGAGACGATCAAGGCGATGCGCAAGAACGTGCTAGCCAAATGCTACGGCGGCGACATCACGCGCAAGAAGAAGCTGCTCGAGAAGCAGAAGGCCGGCAAGAAGCGGATGAAGGCCGTCGGCAGCGTCGAAATCCCGCAGGAGGCGTTTCTCGCGATCCTGCAGGTGGGCGACAAATGACCCGCGAACGGCGGGACCGCGAGGCGCTGCGCGCTGCGGCCGGGCGGTCCGGCGCATCGCGCTCGCCGCGGGACAATCCGCGCGGCGTCGCGGGCTCCGGCGTTGCGGTGGACGCCGGCCACGCCATCACACCCGGATCCCCGAGGCAACGACGACAATGAATTTCGCGCTGATCCTGTTTCTGGCGACGGTCTTGACGGGTCTCGCCGCGCTTGCCGACAAGCTCGTCTTCGCGAGGGGGCGCGCCGCCGACGCACCCGAGCCATGGTGGATCGAGTACCCCAAGAGCTTCTTCCCGGTGCTGCTGATCGTGTTTCTGCTGCGCTCGTTCGTCGCCGAACCGTTCAAGATTCCATCCTCGTCGATGCGTCCGACGCTCGAAGTCGGCGACTTCATCCTCGTCAACAAATTCACTTACGGCATCCGGCTGCCCATCGTCGAGCAGAAGATCTTTCCGCTTTCCGATCCGCAGCGCGGCGATGTCGTCGTCTTTCGCTACCCTCTGAATCCTTCGCAGGATTTCATCAAGCGCGTGATCGGGCTGCCGGGCGATACGGTCGTCTATCGGGACAAGGGGATCACGGTGAACGGCCTCCCTTGGGCGCGGAAGCCGGATGGGACGTACAGCTATCTCGAGGGCCTGCGGTTCGAGACGATGGACCTCTTTTCGGAGAGGGTCGATTCGGGCGCGGGACAGGGATCGAAGGACGAGCAAGTGTCGAAGGACCATATGGCGGCGGTCGATCCGACGATGCCGTCGGTGAGCCCCGGGCAGGTGCGTGCTTTCCCCGGCCGCGAGAACTGCGACTACAATCCCAACGGCAGCGGATTCACCTGCAAGGTTCCCGCAGGCCATTACTTCGTGATGGGCGACAACCGCGACCGCAGCGACGACGGCCGGTACTGGGGGTTCGTGCCCGACGACCATCTGCGTGGACGCGCGTTCTTCGTCTGGTTCAACTGGGATGATATCTCGGGCTTTGCATTCAAACGTGTCGGCAGCGGAATACGATAGGGAGAAGACGATGCGAAAACATGAGCGCGGGTTGTCGATGATCGGTTTTCTGTTTGTCGCGGCGCTGGTCGTCTTTTTCGTGATGATCGGCTTTCGCCTCACGCCCGCCTATATCGAGCACTACTCGGTGCAGAAGGCGCTCGAACAGGCGCTCGCCGATACCAAGGACCTCAATTCCATGGCGGAAATCAGGGCCGCTTTCCAGAAGCGCGCAGACGCCGGGTATATCGAGTCGGTGACGGCCAAGGACGTCGACGTGGTTAAGACCCGGAGCGAGGTCACCGCGAGTGCAACCTGGACGCGCAAGCTGCACCTCGTCGGCAACGTGAGCCTGTTCCTGGATTTCGACGCGTCGGCAACGCGCTGACGCGCGCCGCCACTTCCGCGCACGGATCCGCCGGAGGATGCCGCCCATCGCGCTGGTTGACCGCCTCGGTCACGCTTTTCGCCGGCCGGAGCTGCTTGTGCAGGCGCTCACGCATCGCAGCCACGGCGCGGTCCACAACGAGCGCCTCGAGTTCGTCGGCGACGCTGTGCTCAACTGCGTCGTCGCGGCCGCGCTGTTCGAGCGTTTCCCGGCCATCCCGGAGGGCGAGCTTTCGCGGGTCCGCGCGAGTCTCGTCAACCGCGATACGCTGGCGCGTCTCGCGCGCGGGCTCTCGCTCCCGGACGAGATCAGTCTGGGCGAAGGCGAGGTCAGGAGCGGAGGCGGCGAGCGGCCCTCGATCCTCGCCGACGCGCTCGAGGCGGTCTTCGGCGCGGTGTTCGTCGATGCCGGCTTCGACGCCGCCCGCGCGGTCATCGAGCGCGTCTATGCCGCGGAATTCGTCGGCCTCGATCCGGCCGCGCTGGGAAAGGACCCGAAGACGCGGCTCCAGGAATGGCTGCAGGCCCGCCACATCGCCGTGCCCGAATATGCGGTGACGGCGGTCGCCGGCGAGGCGCACGCGCAAGTCTTCACGATCGAATGCCGGATTTCGGCACTTGCCATTGTCGCCGCCGGAAGCGGCTCGAGCCGCCGCTCGGCGGAACAGGCGGCGGCGGCCGAAGCGTATGCCGCGGCGATCGCGGCTCCCGGCGCGCGCGGATGACCGGCGACGTGCGCAGCGACGATTTCGTCTGCGGGTACGTGGCGATCATCGGCCGGCCGAATGTCGGAAAATCGACGCTGCTCAATCGCCTTGTCGGCCAGAAGGTGAGCATCACGTCGAAGAAGGCGCAGACGACGCGCCATCGCGTCACGGGAGTCGTGACGGCTTCGGATGCGCAGTTCGCGTTCGTCGACACGCCGGGTTTTCAGACGAAGCACCGCTCGCGCCTCAACGACCGGATGAATCGCGCGGTCACCCAAAGCATCGCTGATGTCGACGCAACCGTGCTCGTGATCGAAGCCGGTCATGCCACCGAGGCCGATCGCGCGGTGGTTCGCCTGCTGCCCGCCGGTGCCGCCGTCGTCGTCGCGCTCAACAAGGTCGATCGACTGAAGGATCGGGACGCGCTGCTGCCGCAGATGGCGGAGCTCTCGGCTCTCTATCCGTTCGCGGCCATCGTGCCCGTGAGCGCCGAAAAGGAGGTAGGGCTGGATTCGCTGCTGGCCGAGGTCCGATCGCTGCTGCCGGCAGGCCCCGCGATCTTTGCCGCCGACGAGATCACCGACCGCGACGAGCGCTTTCTCGCCGCGGAGTTCATCCGCGAGAAGATATTCCGGCTGCTCGGCGAGGAGGTTCCCTACGCGACGACGGTGGCCATCGACCGCTTCGAGCAGGACGGCCCGGTGCGCCGGATCCACGCGACGGTCTACGTCGAGCGGGAAAACCAGCGCGCGATCCTGCTGGGCGCGGCCGGTGCGCAGATGAAGGAGATCGCGTCGAAGGCGCGTATCGACATGGAGCGGCTGTTCGGCGGTCCGGTGTTCCTCGAGGTCTGGGTGCGCGTCAAGCGCGGGTGGGCGGACGACGATGCGCTGCTGACCCGGTTCGGATATTGACCGGGACATTTCGCATCCATCTCCCGCCATGGCACCGCGCTCGCAACCGCTCCGCCGCGACGACGAACCGGCGTTCGTCCTGCACACCTACGCCTATCGCGAGACGAGCGTCATCGTCGAGGCGTTCACCTCGCAGCATGGCCGGGTCGCGATGGTCGCGCGCGGCGCGAAGCGCCCGCGTTCGGAGCTGCGCGGGCTCCTGCAGGGATTTCAGCCGCTGCTGCTCTCGTGGTTCGGGGCGCAGGAGCTGAAGACGCTCGTCAGGGCCGAATGGCGCGGAGGGCTGCCGCTCGTCGGTGGTTCGGCGCTGGTATGCGGCTTCTACCTCAATGAGCTGCTGCTGAAGCTGTTGCCGCGGGAGGACCCGCACCCGCGCCTTTTCGCAAGCTACGAGGCCGCGCTCGGCAATCTCGCGGCGGGCGACGAACAGGCGCCCGTGCTTCGGCGGTTCGAGCTGACGCTGTTGGCCGAGCTCGGTTATGCGCTGCCGCTCGTTCGCGACGCCGATACCGACGGGCCGGTCGATCCCGCCGCGCGGTACCATTACGCGTTCGACCGCGGCCCGCGCCGTGCGCCGGCGGGGTCGGGTGCGCGAATGCCGCTCGTCCGCGGAGCGACGCTGCTCGCGCTGGCCGACGGGAACTACGCCGACGCGGATACCGCGGCCGAAGCGAAGCGCCTGATGCGCGAAGTGCTCGATCATTACCTCGAGCAGCGAGGGGTCGAGAGCCGCCGCGTCGTCCAGGATCTGCAGGCCCTCGACGAACAGGGCGACAAGGAGAGCAACCGCCGTGATTGAGCTGGGCGTCAATATCGACCACGTGGCGACGCTGCGGCAGGCGCGCCGCACCTACGAACCCGATCCGGTCTGGGCCGCCGTCGAGGCGCACCTTGGCGGCGCGGACGGC
>JANMBN010000028.1:0-6696 GCA_031360485.1 Betaproteobacteria bacterium
GAAGCACAGCATGGACGTCGTGGTCGACGAGGAAAACCTGGCGATCGCGATCGGCCGGCTCGGTCAGAACGTCCGCCTGGCGTCCGAGCTCACCGGGTGGGAGCTCAACCTGATGAGCGTCGAGGATTCGCAGAAGAAGCACGACGAAGAGGGCCAGCGGCTGCGCCAGCTGTTCATGGACAAGCTCGACGTCGACGAGGAGGTCGCGGACATTCTGATCGGCGAGGGTTTCACGTCGCTGGAGGAGGTCGCGTACGTGCCGATCAACGAGATGCTCGAGATCGACGCCTTCGACGCGGAGACGGTGAACGAACTCCGGAGCCGCGCGCGCAACGCGCTGCTCACCGACGCGATCGTGCGCGAGGAGAACGTCGAGAACGTCGAGGAAGCTCTCCTCAGCCTCGAGGGCATGGACACCGAGATCGCCAGTGCGCTCGCCGTCCACGGCATCACGACGCGCGATGCGCTGGCCGACCTCGCGGGCGACGAGCTGGTCGAGCTCACCGGCATCGCCGAGGACCGCGCGCAGGAACTGATCATGAAGGCGCGCGCGCACTGGTTCGAAGACGCGCCGGTCGACGCGGAAAACACGGCCGTGGCGGCGGCGCCGACGCGGCATTGAGCAGGGTGCGAAATTAACGCACGCGGGAGAAATACATGGCGCACATGACGATCGAACAGTTCGCGACGGAGTTGAAGCTGCCGGCGGGTGCGCTGCTGGAGCAGCTCGCCAAGGCAGGCGTCGAAGCCAAGCGGGAAGGCGACAACCTTTCCGAACAGGACAAGACCAAGCTGCTCGAGTATCTGCAGAAGCAGCACGGCGCCGCCGGCGAGCCGAAGAAGAAGATCACGCTGACGCGCAAGCAGACGACCGAGATCAAGGCGGCCGGCTCCACCGGCAAGGCGCGGACGATCCAGGTCGAGGTCCGCAAGAAGCGTGTCTTCGTCAAGAGGGACGAGAACGAGCCCGCGCCGGTCGCCGAGGAGGCGCCCAAGCCCGTTGCGACGCCGCTCATCAGCGTCGAGGAACTCGCCGCACGCGAGGCGGAAGAGCGCCAGGCGCAGGCGCTGATCGCGCGCCAGCAGGAAGAGCTGCAGAAGAAGCAGGAGCAGGTGGTCAAGCGCAAGACCAAGAAGGAACGCGATGCCGAGGAAGCCGCGGCCAAGGCGGCGCTCGACGCCGCTGCGGCGGAGGCGGCCAAGCCGGCCGAGGCGCCGAAGGCGGGCAAATCGGCTGCGGCGAAGGCGCCGACCGAAGGCACGCTGCATCGTCCGGCGGCCAAGCCCGGCGAGCGCGCGAAGCCGGTGAAGAAGAGCGGAGCGGGGTTCCAGGAAGAAGCGGCGCGCAGGCGCGCGCTCAAGCTGCGCGGCGACATCACGGGCGGAACGGCGGCCAACGGCTGGCGCCAGCCCAAGGTGGGCCATCGCCGGCACGACGAAGAGGGTGTCGAAGGCGCCGCGCCGGCCGCATCGGGCCCGATCCTCCGGGACGTATCGATCCCGGAGACGATCACGGTGGCCGAGCTCGCGCGAAAACTTTCGGTGAAGGCGGCCGAAGTCATCAAGGCGCTGATGAAGCTCGGCCAGATGGTGACCATCAACCAGGTGCTCGACCAGGAAACCGCGATCATCCTCGCCGAGGAAATGGGGCACAAGGCGAAAGCCGCGAAACTCGACGATCCCGACGCGCTGCTCGCCGAATCCGAGGCCACCAATGTCGAGGCGGAGCCGCGGCCGCCGGTCGTCACCGTGATGGGTCACGTCGACCACGGCAAGACGTCGTTGCTCGACCACATCCGCCGCACGCGAGTGGCGAGCGGCGAGGCGGGCGGGATCACGCAGCACATCGGCGCCTACCATGTGCAGACGAAGAAGGGCGTGATCACGTTCCTCGACACGCCGGGCCACGAGGCCTTCACCGCGATGCGCGCGCGGGGCGCGAAGGTCACCGACATCGTGGTGCTGGTCGTGGCGGCCGACGATGGCGTGATGCCGCAGACGAAGGAAGCGATCGCGCACGCGAAGGCCGGCAACGTGCCTGTCGTCGTGGCGATCAACAAGGTCGACAAGCCCGAAGCGAATCTCGAGCGGGTCAAGCAGGAGCTCGTCGCCGAAAGCGTGATCCCGGAGGAATACGGCGGCGAGACGCAGTTCATCCCCGTTTCGGCGAAAACCGGCGCGGGAATCGACGCGCTGCTCGACGCCATCCTGCTGCAGGCCGAGGTGCTGGAGTTGAAGGCCCCGAAGAACGCTCCGGCGAGAGGCATCGTCATCGAGTCGCGGCTGGACAAGGGCAAGGGGCCGGTGGCGACGGTCCTCGTCCACTCCGGAACGCTGAAGCGCGGCGACGTCGTGCTCGCGGGAGCGGTGTTCGGACGCGTGCGCGCGATGACCGACGAGAACGGAAAGAGCGTTCCGGCCGCCGGCCCGGCGATTCCCGTCGAGATCCAGGGCCTCTCCGACGTGCCGCTGGCCGGCGAGGATGTGATAGTCCTGGGCGACGAGCGCAAGGCGCGCGAGATCGCGCTGTTCCGGCAAGGCAAGTTCCGCGACGTGAAGCTTGCCAAGCAACAGGCGGCGAAGCTCGAGAACATGTTCGACCAGATGGCGGAGGACGCCATCAAGTCGCTCGCGCTGATCGTCAAGGCGGACGTCCAGGGCAGCTACGAAGCGCTGACGCAGGCATTGACCAAGCTCTCGACCGGCGAGGTCAAGGTCAATATCGTCCATGCGGCGGTGGGCGGCATCACTGAGTCGGACATCAATCTGGCGCTGGCGTCGAAGGCGGTGGTCATCGGGTTCAACGTGCGGGCCGATGTCGCCGCGCGCAAGCTCGCCGAGAGCAGCGGCGTCGACATCCGCTACTACAACATCATCTACGACGCGGTCGACGAGGTGAAGGCGGCGCTTTCCGGCATGCTCACGCCGGACAAGAAAGAGAGCCAGATCGGGCAGGTCGAAGTGCGCGAGGTCTACAAGATCTCGAAGGTCGGCACGGTGGCCGGCTGCTACGTGCTCGACGGCGTGGTCAAGCGCGGCTCCCGCGTGCGCGTGCTGCGCAACAACGTCGTGATCCACGACGGCGAGCTCGACTCGCTAAAGCGCTTCAAGGACGACGTGCGCGAGGTGAAGGGCGGTTTCGAGTGCGGCCTCTCGGTGAAGAACTTCAACGACATCGAGAAGGGCGACCAGCTCGAGGTCTACGAAATCGTGGAAGTCTCCAGAACGCTCTAGTGCCGTGAAGAGACATTCGCAGCGCGCGCAGCGGGTCGCAGAGCAGATCCAGCGCGAGCTGGCCCAGCTGCTGCGCGACGGGGTGAAGGATCCGCGCGTCGGGCGGGTCACGATCACCGCTGTCGAGGTATCTTCGGATCTCTCGCACGCCAAGATCTTCATCACGCACCTTGCCGGCCGCGAGCATGCCGACGAGGCCGTGCACGCGCTCCAGCGCACCACGGGTTTTCTGCGCACCGAACTCTCGCACCGGATGCAGCTCTATTCGGTGCCGCAGCTGCATTTCGCCTACGACGACTCGATCGAATCCGGCATGCGCCTCTCGCAGCTGATCGACGAAGCGGTCGCGTCCGACGGCAAGCCGAACCCCTGATGGCTGCGGGCGAGCAGCCCTTCCGGCTCGCGCGCCGGCGGGTCGACGGCGTGCTTCTGCTCGACAAGCCCCGCGGCCTTTCGTCGAACGCGGCACTGCAGCGCGCGAAGCGGCTCTACATGGCAGAGAAGGCGGGGCACACGGGGACGCTCGACCCGCTCGCGACCGGGCTCCTGCCGCTCTGCTTCGGCGATGCGACCAAATTCGCCCACGCGCTGCTCGACGCCCGGAAGGAATATGTCGCGACGGTGCAGTTCGGATCCGCCACGACCACCGGCGATGCGGAAGGCGGGACGCTTCGCACCTGCGACGTGGCGTTCTCCCGTGCCGAGCTCGAGTCGGCCCTTTCGCGTTTCGTCGGGACCATTGCCCAGGTACCGCCGGCGTACGCGGCGCTCAAATTCCAGGGCCGGAACTATTACGAATACGCGCGGGCGGGCATCGACATTCCGCGTGCCCCGCGCGAGATCGAGATCACGGCGCTCGATCTGGTCGACTGGTCGCCGCCGCTCGCCGTGCTGCGCGTGGCCTGCGGCAAGGGTACGTACATCCGTGTTCTTGCGGAGGATCTAGCGGCAGCCGTGGGCAGTTGCGCGCACCTTGCCGCGCTGCGGCGGACGGCCGCCGGGCCATTTGCCCTCGCCGGTGCCGTCGCGCTGGAAGCGCTCGAAGCCATGGATGCCGCGACGCGCGACGCGCTGCTGCTGCCGGCGGACGCCGCCCTTGCGGGTGTCGCGCGCCTCGACGTCGACGCGCCTTCCGCCCAGGCGCTCGTTCACGGGCGGGCCGCGAGCGCGCCGCCGGGGACCATCGGGAAATACCGGTGCTATGGGCCGCGGGGAGGGTTCCTCGGCCTGGTCGAGTCTGCCGGCGGCACGCTGCGCGCGCTGCGGCTCGCGCGCACGGACGCGCCGCCGGAGCCCTGAACGCATTCAACGGTTTGCGCGCGCACGCGTCATGCCGATCCCCCGGCGCCTAGGTTGGCGCGGAGCCCGTGGCCGCGAAGGATGCCCGTTCCCGGGCGGATTAACGCTTGAATCCTAAGCGTTTTCCGGTGTAGAATAATCGTTTTCGCCAAAGGCATTGGCGAGGTTCGCGCAGCAAGCAAGGTCAACGCCGGGGCCACTGCCGGTCCCGAGCGCATTTCACGATACAAGGATGACGACAATGGCAGTCACTGTGCAGGACAAGGCGAAGGTCATCGCCGATTACCAGCGACTCAAGGGCGACACGGGGTCGCCTGAAGTGCAGGTCGCGTTGCTCACCGCCCGCATCAACGGTCTCAACGACCATTTCAAGGCAAACGTGAAGGACCACCACTCGCGGCGAGGGTTGCTGCGGATGGTGTCGCGTCGCCGCAAGCTGCTCGACTATCTGAAGTCGCGCAATGCGGACAGTTATCGAACCCTGATCGAGAAGCTCGGGTTGCGCAAGTAAGCGTGCCTGGGTCCTTCGTGCCGGTTCCTCCCGCCGCTCCTCCGATCGCGCAAGCGGACGAATGATGCGTTGCCGGGAACCGCGGATGGATCGGTCGCCGTCGCAACTCTCCTGAGGACACCGCCAATGGCCGCGCCAACCGTGCGCGGCCATTGCATTTCTGCCGAATCGAGGACAACGTGAATCCCATCAAGAAAACCATTCCCTACGGCCGCCACACCCTGACGCTCGAAACCGGCGAGATCGCCCGCCAGGCCGGCGGCGCAGTGCTCGCGAGCCTGGACGACACCGTCGTGCTCGTCACCGCGGTGGCCCGGCTCGAAGCGAAGACCGGGCAGGACTTCTTTCCGCTCACCGTGGACTACCAGGAAAAGACTTACGCGGCCGGCAAGATTCCCGGCGGCTTCTTCAAGCGCGAAGGCCGGCCGTCGGAAAAGGAGACGCTGACCTCGCGTCTCATCGATCGCCCGATCCGCCCGCTCTTCCCCGACGGCTTCTACAACGAGGTGCAGGTCATCGCGACGGTCATGTCGGTCGATCCGGAAATCGATCCCGACATCCCGGCCATGATCGGCGCGTCGGCGGCGCTGATGCTGGCGGGTGTTCCGTTCAACGGCCCGATCGGAGCGGCGCGCGTCGGGCACATCGACGGCCAGTACGTGCTGAACCCGACCAAGACCGAGCTCGCGACATCGGGACTGAACCTCGTCGTGGCCGGAACCGAAGCTGCAGTTCTGATGGTGGAATCCGAAGCCAACGAACTGCCCGAGGAAGTCATGCTGGGCGCCGTCGTGTTCGGCCACCAGCAGCAGCAGGCGGCGATCGCCATGATTCACGAGCTGGTCGAAGCGGGCGGCAAGCCGCTGTGGGACTGGCAGCCGCCGGCCAAGGACGAGTCGATGATCGCCAAAGTCACGGCCGTCGCCGACGCGGCGCTCCGCGAGGCGTACCAGCTGCGGTCGAAGCAGGCCCGCCAGCAGCGCCTGAAGGAAATCTACGCGAAGGTCGCGGCGGAGTGCATCCCCGCCGACGGGCCCCCCGGTTACGCCAACCACGTCAACAACTTCGTCTTCGAGCTCGAGTCGAAGATCGTCCGCAACCAGATCCTTTCCGGCGAGCCGCGCATCGACGGCCGCGATACGCGCACCGTGCGGCCCATCACCATCCGCACGGGCGTGCTGCCGCGCACGCACGGCTCCGCGCTGTTCACGCGCGGAGAGACGCAGGCGATCGTCGTCGCGACGCTCGGCACCGCGCGCGACGAGCAGCGGATCGACGCGCTGATGGGCGAGTACACCGACCGCTTCATGCTCCACTACAACATGCCGCCGTACGCGACCGGCGAAACGGGCCGCGTCGGTACGCCGAAGCGGCGCGAGATCGGCCACGGCCGGCTTGCCAAGCGCGCGTTGCTGGCGGTGCTGCCGACCGAAGAAGAGTTCGCGTACTCGATGCGCGTCGTGTCGGAGATCACCGAATCTAACGGCAGCTCGTCGATGGCCTCGGTGTGCGGCGGCAGCCTCGCGCTGATGGACGCCGGCGTGCCGACGAAGGCGCACGTTGCCGGCATCGCGATGGGTCTCATCAAGGACGGCAATCGCTTCGCCGTGCTGACCGACATCCTCGGTGACGAGGACCACCTCGGCGACATG
>JANMBN010000068.1:0-2365 GCA_031360485.1 Betaproteobacteria bacterium
GATGAACACGTCGTCGAAGAACGCGAGAAAGTACAGCGAAATCGCGGCGGCAGCGAGCGCGAGCGGCCAGTCGGTCCATGAGGTTCGGTCGGCGTTCCCGCCGAATTGGGGGAACGGCAGCGACACGAACGCGATGGCCGCGATGGCGGCGAAGAACGGCCAGCCGTTGACGAGCTCTCCGGTCGCGGCGAGCCGGTCGACGAGATCCCACGCCAGATAGACGTAGAACGCCGCGAAGGCCGCGCCCCACAGCCACGCGCGCACCGCGAGTTTCGTTTCGGCCGGAAGCCGTGGCCGCGGGAAGACGAGGAAGATGAGCGCGAGCACCAGCGCCAGGTGGAAGGCCCGATGCTTGATCTCGACCAGCAAACCGAAGCCGGCCGTGTAGATGTGAAACGACGACAGGACGACTGCGAGCGTGGTGACGAGCAGGCCGACCGGCCCGACGAGCTTGCGGAAGTTGGATTCCGCGTCGAACTCGCGGATCAGCTCCGCCTGCTTCTCGGCGGAAATGACCTCGATGCCGTCGGCGATCGCGCCGCCGTGGGGCGTGGACGGGGCCATGGTCATCGCGGCTTGCCGCGTGCGCTCAGGTGCCGCCGCACGGGCCGGCAACAGCCGCGAGCGCGATCGCCCGGTTGCCCCACTGCGCCAGCGCGATCGCCTGGGGACCAGCGGCGAGCGTGGGCTTCTGATCCGCGTGGACGCGCATCACGATGCGCTCGAAACGGCGATTCGTGGTGACGGCGAAGCCGCGCTCGTCGTGAGTCCACCGCGATCCGGCATCCGGCGCCGTCGGTAACCCGGGGCCGTGCTGCTCGAACCGGATTTCGGTCTGCACGATCGAATCGAATTCGACCCGGTACCGCTCGTCGACCGGCGTCCTCGTCACCGAATGCACGTACGTCACGGAAAACGCAGGGTCAGCGCCGCCGAGCGCGAGCAGCCCGAGCGGCGCGCCGTCGGGATCCGAGGTGAGCGCGAGGCACGCCGCGTGCGCGAGGTCCCCCGCCAGCACGCCCGCAAGAAGGCCCGGGAGCAGCGCGAGGAATCGCGCGCGTCCGGGCCGCCGGCTCATTTGATCAGGCCCTTTTCGCGGTAGTACTTCTCGGCGCCGGGATGCAGCGGAATCGACACCGACAGGAGCGCCGTCTTGAGCGAGATCTCCTTGCCCTTCGGATGCACCTGTCCGAGCGTTTCGGTGTTCTCGAAGAGGGCCTTCGTCACTTCGTACGCCAGCTGGTCGGACAAACCCTCGTGCGTCGCCCAGACCGCCATCACGGCAAGCGTGTCGACGGGTGCGCTTTGGCCCTTGTACGTATTCGGGGGCAATTGCACGCTGGCGTAGTACGGTTGTTTCTTGCGCAGCGCCTCGATCTCCGGGCCGGCAAGCGGCACGATGCGTATGTCGTGACCGTTGGCGAGGTCGACGACCGACGAGGTCGGCGCGCCGGCCGTGATCAGCGACGCGACGAGGTTGCCGTCCTTGATCTTGTCGACCGACTGCGTGAATGACGACAGGTCCTCGCCGATGTCCTTGCGCGTCATTCCGTACACTTCGAGCAGGTCGCCCAGCAGCTGCCACTGCCCGGACCCCGGCGAGCCCGACGAAACGCTCTTGCCCCTGAGGTCGCGAAACGTGCGGATGTTCGACTTGGCGGCGGTCACGAGCTGCACCTGCTCGGGGTACAGCGCGCCCAGCGCGCGCAGGTTCTTCAGGGGCTTGCCGTCGAACTGCCCCGACCCCTTGTACGCCGCGTCGAGGATGTCGGCGGCGACGAACGCGCTCTCGACGTCCTTGCGGCCGAGCAGCTGGGCGTTCGCGACCGATGCGCCGGCGGTCTCGGCCGTCGCCGAGAGCTTCTTGCCGCCGATAGTCACCTTGTTCGAGATGAGCTGCGCGAGCATCCCGCCCAGCGGGTAGTAGGTGCCGCCGGTGCCGCCGGTGGCGATGCCGAAGAACAGCCGCTGCTGCGACAGCGCGCTGCCCGCGGCCAGCGTCAGCGTGAGGGTGGTGGCCACGGCCGCCAGCCGGAGGGCGAGCCTGCGGTGAGGGATCATCGGGTACTCCTGGGTCGATTCGAGACGAGCGCGCACGATTAGCGCTGATCCACGCGCCGCCCATAGCGGATTGCCCTTGCCGGCGCCGAGCGCGGGCCCGCGGCGGCCGCGCTTGCGGTTACGCTGCGCGCATGGCCAGCCCCCCGCCGCCGCGATGAGCAGCCACGACGCGATCGTCATCGGCGCGGGCGTGATCGGCTGCTCGGTGGCCTTCCACCTGGCTGAGCTGGGTGCCAGACGGGTGCTGGTGCTCGACCGCGGGCAGGTCGGCGCGGGCACCAGCGCGCAGTCCAGCGGCATCGTG
>JANMBN010000205.1:0-2213 GCA_031360485.1 Betaproteobacteria bacterium
CCGGCTTTGAACCGGAACAACGCGAGCGCGGCGGCAACGCCGATCGCGAGCGACACCGCGTCGAGGCCACCGGTTGGCGCGCCGTCGATCCAGCCTCGCGGCCAGAACACGTGCCACGCGAAGAACAACGCGAGATTGACGATCACGCCGACCACCGCCGCGGTGATGCCGGTCAGCGGCGCGGTGACCCGGAGCTGGCCATGCGTCGTCTCGACCAGCGGCCCGCCGGCGAGAATGAACAGGAAGCTCGGCAGGAACGTGAAAAAGGTGGCGACGCACGCCCCGGCGATGCCGGCCAGCGCAAGCGAATCCGCGCCGAACAGCATTTTCGTCCAGCCGCCGACGAAGCCGACGAACGCGACGACCATGATCAGCGGCCCCGGTGTCGTTTCGCCGAGCGCGAGACCGTCGATCATCTGTACCGGCGTCAGCCACGCGTACGTCTCGACCGCGCCTTGGTAGACGTAAGGCAGCACCGCGTAGGCTCCGCCGAACGTCAGCAACGCGGCCTTGCTGAAGAACCAGCCCATTTGCGGCAGCGTCGCTCCCGGGCCGTAGCTCGCGATCAACATCGCGAGCGCGAAGATCCACAACGCGAAACAGGACCCGACGACCAGTATCAGCCGCGACCAGCGGAAATGTGCGTGCGTGGGCGTCGGCGTGTCGTCGTCGATCACCGCCGGCGGATGCGCGCCGCCGCCCGCGCTGTGTGCTCCGCCGACGGCGAACTCCTTCGGCGCGATGCGCCCGCCGGCGTAGCCGACCATTCCCGCCACCAGCACGATCGCGGGAAACGGCGCCGAGAACGCGAAGATCGCGATGAAGGCCAGGGCGGAGATCACCCAGAGGATCGGCCGCTTCAGCGCGCGCGTGCCGATCCGCCAGGCCGCGTGCAGCACGATCGCGACCACTGCCGGCTTGATGCCGTACAGGATCCCCGCGACCGCCGGCACGTTGCCGTACGCCATGTACAGCCACGACAGCGCGATCAGCAGGACGAGGGACGGCAGCACGAACAGCGCGCCCGCGATCACGCCGCCCCAGGTCCGGTGCAAGAGCCACCCGATGTAGGTCGCCAGCTGCTGTGCTTCGGGGCCCGGCAGCACCATGCAGTAGTTGAGCGCGTGCAGAAACCGCCGGTCGGAAATCCAACGCTTCGTATCCACGAGATCGTGGTGCATGAGCGCGATCTGCCCCGCGGGTCCGCCGAAGCTCAAAAAACCGAGCTTCAGCCAGTAGCGGAACGCTTCGACGGCGGTGGGCGCGACGGGTGCTGCCGGGCCCTCCACGCTCACGCCGTTTCCCGGCTGCGCGATTTTTCCTTGTCCCCACCGAGCGCCTCGGCTTGCGCTTCGCGGCACCATGCGTAGAGCGAGTCGTACACGAGCATTCCCCACTTCAGCATCTCGTGATCATCGGCGAACATCGCCGACAGGCCCCGTGAGACGGCCAGCAGGCCCGGCGCCTGCGCCGCGAGGTCGAGCGCCGACGTGTCGGCGGCGCGCACGATTTTTGCGAGCCGGTCGAGCGCGGGATGGCCGAGCTCGTGCCTGCGGACGAACGCATCGAAACTGCATTGCGCGCCGACGTGAGAATAGGCGACATCGGGTATGTCGTAAGCCGTGGCGCCGTTTTTCGCGGCGAACTCGCGCACGGTGGCATTCGGCACGTAGAAGAATTCCGCCGACGGATCGATGAAGCGCCGGACGAGCCACGGGCACGCGATGCGGTCGATCTTCGGCCGCTCGCGCGTGACCCATCGCGTCGGTGCCGCGAACGGTCCTGTCGCATGGCCCTCGGCACGCCATTGCTCGAAGCCGCCCGCGAGATACCGCGCGTCGAAGCCACGCTCCCGCAACGCCGCGGAAGCGCCCTGGCCCACTTCGTGGCCGCGCACGCAATAGACGACGACCGGGCGCCAGGGCTCGATCCCGGCGGCCCATGTTTCGACCGCCTCGGGAAGGCGCCGGATGGCGCCGGGAATGATCTCGGGGTCCTGCTCGAACACCGCCTGCCGGCGAACGTCGATCAGCGTGGGCGGCGGAAACGCCGCGAGCCGTTGCGCGAGTTCAAGGGGGGTGATGGCCGCATCCATGGTTTCGATTGCCTCCTGCTGCGTGGGCAGCAACGAAGCAGAACTTGGATGGCGCGGGGCCAGCGATGCGGCGGGGCGTCTGCGAAAGCCCTGAGGCGAATATTAGCGAGGCTGCCGC
>JANMBN010000235.1:0-5040 GCA_031360485.1 Betaproteobacteria bacterium
AGCGCCTCGCCCTCGCCTCGTTCGCGCCGGCGAGGCGAGGGATCCGGCGGTACCCACAGCGCCAGGAGGCCGTCCGCGAACGCCGCGACGTCGGCGCGCGATAGCGCATAGCGGCCCTTCACCGCGCTGCGCCGCCCGCGCGTGATCAATTGCGACAGGTTGCCGTAGCTCGCGCGGTCGGTGACGAGCAGCACGAGCCTCACGCCGTCGACGAGCGTGACCTCGCTGCCGATGACGAGCGGGAGGCCGGCGCCCTTCGCCGCCAGATGCGCGCGGACGATGCCCGAGAACGAACATTCGTCGGTGATCGCAAGCGCGGAGTAGCCGAGCGCCTTTGCGCGCTCGACCAGTTCGTCCGGGTGCGACGCGCCGCGGAGGAACGAAAAATTCGACAGGCAGTGCAGTTCGGCGTAGTCGGGGAGCATCGGGAGGTTGCGGTTCGGACGCCGGCAGGAAGGCGGCCGGCGCGGCCCGCTTTCCGGAAAAGCCGTATGAATATACGGTATTCGACGATGTCCGGGAAGGGGCCACGAAAGGCCGCCGGCCTCGCCGGCCGCCGTTCGCGAACGCCGGTAAGATGCGGGCAGCGCCGGCTCCCGCGGCCATTCCTCCTCCGCTGCCCACCCGAAAGCCGCGCAATGCCCTCGATCGCCTTCGACCGCTTCCACCGCTACGCGGAACTCACCGCGATCCTCGGCGCGTTCGCGACCGAACACCCGGAGCTCGTGTCGATCGAATCGATCGGCAAGAGCCACGAAGGCCGCGACATCTGGGTGCTGACCGTCAGCAACACGGCGACCGGTCCGGCCGACGAGAAGCCGGCGTTCTGGGTGGACGGCAATATCCACTCGACCGAGGTCGCGGCATCGGCCGCCACCCTGTACTTCCTGCAGACGCTGGTCACGCAATACGGCAAGGATGCCGAGGTGACGCGCGCGCTCGACACCCGCGCGTTCTACGTGTGTCCGCGGATCAACCCGGACGGCGCAGAGTGGGCACTGGCCGACAAGCCGAAATGGGTCCGTTCCAGCACCCGCCCGTATCCCTGGGACGACGAGGAAATCGAGGGGCTGACCGTCGAGGACGTCGACGGCGACGGCCGGATCCTGCAGATGCGGATTCCCGATTCCAATGGCGTGTGGAAGGACCACCCCGAGCAACCGGGTCTCATGGTCCGGCGTGACCCGGTCGAGACGGGCGGTGCCTATTACCGGATCCTTCCGGAGGGCACGATGGAAGGCTGGGATGGCTTCACATTGCAAGTGAAGAAGCCCAAGCATGGACTTGATCTGAATAGAAATTTCCCGGCCAATTGGCGCCAGGAATTCGAGCAGCTCGGCGCCGGGCCGTTTCCGACATCCGAGCCGGAAGTGCGCGCCGTCGTCGAGTTCGTCGTCGGCCATCCGAACATCACCGGAGGCGTCGCCTTTCACACCTGGAGCGGTGTGCTGCTGCGTCCGTTCGATCATCTGGCCGACACCGAGATGCACGCGGAGGACCTGTGGCACTACCAGAAGGTGGGCGCGAAGGGCACGGAGCTGACCGGCTATCCGGCGATCTCCGTCTATCACGAGTTCCGCTACCACCCGAAGCAGGTGATCGGCGGCGCGTTCGACTGGATCTACGAGCACCTCGGGATCTTCAGCTGGGTGGTCGAGATCTGGAGCCCGATGAAGGAGGCGGGCATCGAGGGCTACAAGTACATCGATTGGTTCCGCGACCACCCGATCGACGACGATCTTAAACTCTATCGCTGGAACACCGACAAGCTCGGCGGCATCGCGCACGTGGCGTGGAAACCATTCGACCACCCCCAGTTGGGCCGCCTCGAAATCGGCGGCTGGAACCGCTTCCATGCGTTCGGCAATCCTCCGCCGGCGTTTCTCGAGCGGGAGCTCGCGCGCTTCCCGAAGTGGCTGATCTGGCAGGCGCTGACGTCCCCCAAGCTGGAGCTGGTCGCGGCGCAGGCCAGCGCGCTCGGGAGCGACCATTGGCGGGTGCGGCTCGTCGTCCAGAACACGGGCTGGCTGCCGAGCTACGTGTCGATGAGGGCGCAGGAGCGCAAGATCGTCCGCGGCGTCATCGCGGAAATCGCGCTGCCCGACGGGGCGGCGCTCGTCCAGGGCAAGCGCCGCGAAGAGCTGGCCCAGCTCGAAGGCAAGTGGTCGAAGCACACCGGCGTGTCGTTCTGGCCCGAGTACCGAGTTACCGACGATCGCGCAAAGATCGAGTGGGTCGTGCGGGGCAGGAAGGGCGATCGGGTTGACCTGATCGCGCGGCACGATCGGGCGGGGACCGTTCGGGCGAGCGTCACGCTCGACTGACAGGGAAGGGGCGATGACAAGGATTCCCGGAGACGCTGGCGTGCTGTTCAAATCACGGGACCCAGCGCGCCTGCGCGCAGGCCACGGTCGGCGGCTGGGAGCGCCCGTTAGCGTGTCCGGAGCCTGCGTCCCGCGGCGGTACCGTCGTGTCTGACCGCCGGTCGACCGGGCGCGCGCGCATTCCCCGCGGTGTCTGGGCGCTGGGGCTCGTCAGCATGTGCATGGATCTTTCGTCGGAGCTGATCCACGCGCTGCTTCCGCTCTACATGGCGGTGGGGCTGGGCGCTTCGACGCTGACGATCGGCGTCGTCGAAGGGATCGCCGAAGCGACCGCGATGATCGTCAAAGTGTTCTCCGGCGTGCTCTCCGATTTCTTCCGGCGGCGGAAGCCGCTGGTGGTGCTGGGCTATGGCCTTGCGGCGTTCACCAAGCTCATCTTCCCGCTCGCGCCCACGCTGGGCTGGATCGTCACCGCGCGATTCGCCGATCGCGTCGGCAAGGGCATCCGCGGCGCGCCGCGCGACGCGCTGATCGCCGACCTCTCGCCGCCCGAAGTGCGGGGTGCGAGCTTCGGGCTCCGCCAGGCGCTCGACACCGTGGGAGGCGTCGGCGGCCCGCTGCTGGCGATCGGCGCCATGGCGTACTTCGCCAGCAGTTTCCAGGCGGCGTTCTGGGTCGCGGTGGTTCCGGCGTTCCTCGCCGTGCTGCTGCTGATCTTCGGCGTCGAGGAGCCCGACCGCCCGGTGCAGCAGGCAGTCGTCAATGGCGCGCCGCGCTTGCGCCTGGCCGATGCAAAGCGGCTGGGTCGCCGCTATGCAATCGTGGTCGGCATTGCGGCGATTCTCACGCTGGCGCGGTTTTCCGAGGCATTCCTCGTGCTGCGGGCGCAGAACGTCGGGCTGCCGACCGCGATGGCGCCCTGGGTGATGGTCGTCATGTCGGTGGTCTATGCGGCGACCGCCTACCCGTCAGGTTCGGCGGCTGACCGGGGCCACGGTCCACGCCTGTTGTCGGCCGGCCTGCTCGCGCTCGTCGTCTCGGACCTCGTGCTCGCGAAGGCCGATGGCGTCGCGATGCTGTTCGTTGGCGCCGGGCTCTGGGGGTTGCACATGGGCCTGACGCAGGGATTGCTCGCGGCGCTCGTCGCCGCGGCGGCACCCGAGGACCTCCGCGGCACCGCATTCGGCGTGTTCAATCTCGTCTGCGGCATCGCGCTGCTCATCGCAAGCATCCTCGCGGGTTGGCTGTGGGATACTTTCGGCCCCGGATTCACGTTCTACGCGGGCGCCGTGCTCACGCTGATCGCGTGGGTCGCGCTTCTGCGCCACGGCCGGGGTGCCGCGGAACTGCGGCGCGCCTGACGCATTCGCGTAAGTTCCCGCTTGCGACGCCCGACCAACCGGCATCACCTCACGGGAGAGGAAAATGGCGACCGTCGCTGCCGAAATCCCGCGGACGCGAGATTATCTCTACTACCGTCATGCGCTTCCCGTGCGCGTCATGCACTGGACGAACGTGGTCGCGCTGACGATCCTGCTGATGAGCGGGCTGCAGATCTTCAATTCGCATCCCGCGCTGTACTGGGGCAAATCGTCGTATACCGGCGCTCCGCCGATTCTGGAGATTCGCGCCAGGGACGGCGGAGAGCTCGGAATGGTCGGCGTTACGCGAGTACTGGGACGCGAATATGTAACGACCGGTGTCCTGGGCGTGTCCAAGGCGCCCACCGGCCAACTCTCGGCGCGTGGATTCCCGTGGTGGGCGACGATTCCGGACAACCAGTGGCTCGCGATGGCGCGGGCGTGGCATTTCTTCTTCGCGTGGCTGCTGCTCGTCAATGGCCTCGCCTACGTCGCCTATTCGGGAGCTAGCCGGCACCTGTCGCGGGACCTCGCGCCGGATCGTGACGACTGGCGCTCGATCGGTCGGTCGATCAGGGATCACCTGCGGTTCAGGCACCCGACAGGCGAGGCTTCGAAGCGGTACAACGTGCTTCAGAAACTCGCGTATCTCTCGGTGATCTTCGTCCTGCTGCCGCTCGTCATCCTCATGGGCGTGGCGATGTCGCCGTGGATGGATTCGGTGCTGCCGGGCTGGGTCGATGCATTCGGCGGCCGGCAGTCGGCGCGGACGATCCATTTCGTTGTCGCCTGGCTGCTCGTCGCGTTTGTTCTGGTCCATGTGTTCGAAGTGATCGTATCGGGGCTCTGGAACCACCTGCGCTCGATGATCACGGGTCGCTATCGCATCAGGACGGAGGCAACGCATGAACGAAACGCGTGACACGCGGCGCCGGTTTTTGGCGCGCACGATCGGCGCGGCCGGGACGCTGATGGTCGCCGGTTGCGAGCGGCTGACCCAGAGCGAGTGGTTTCCGAAGGTCCTGAGCGCCGGCGAGGCGGCTAGCTCGGCGGTCGCCCATGCCGTCACGTCGCGCAAGTCGATGGCGCAGGAATTCGCGGAGGCGGATCGATCTCCGACGTTTCGCAGCAACGGGACCGCGGAGCCGGATAGCGACGACTATCGGACGCTAGCGGCCAACGCGTTTGCGGACTACCGGCTTGAAGTCGGCGGCCTCGTGCTCCAGCCGGCGCGCTTTTCTCTTGCGGAGTTGCGGGCGCTGCCGAGCCGGACGCAGATCACGCGCCACGATTGTGTCGAGGGCTGGAGCGCAATCGGCAAATGGAAGGGCGCCCGGTTGAGCGCGGTGTTGGAG
>JANMBN010000262.1:0-3480 GCA_031360485.1 Betaproteobacteria bacterium
GCGAGCGTCGCGTGCTCGAGTCGCACCAGTTGTTTCGCGCTGGCGTCGGTTGGCGCAAAGGTGAATTCGAACGGGCTGTCGACGTGCGCGGCGGCGATCCGCTCCATCCGCTCCAGCGCCTTGATCCGGCTCTGCGCCTGCTTCGCCTTCGTCGCCTTGGCACGGAAGCGGTCGACAAAGGCCTGCAGATGCGCGATCTGCCGCTGCTGCTTCACGTAGGACGCCTGCTGCAGCGCCAGCTGCTGTGCGCGCTCGCGCTCGAACTGCGAATAGTTGCCCGTGTACTGCTTCAGCTTTTGCTGGTCGACATGGACGATCGCCGTGACGACGCCGTCGAGGAAATCGCGGTCGTGGGTGATGAGCAGCAGCGTCCCCGGGTACCGGGCGAGCCAGTCCTCGAGCCAGAGCACGGCGTCGAGGTCGAGGTGATTGGTCGGCTCGTCGAGGAGCAGCAGGTCCGACCGGCACATCAGCGCTTGCGCCAGGTTGAGCCGCATCCGCCAGCCGCCGGAGAATTGCGCGACCGGATCGCCGTGGCGCGCCGCCGGAAACCCCAATCCGGAGAGCAGGGTCGCGGCGCGGGCGCGCGCCGTGTAGCCGCCGATATCGTCGAAGCGGTGATGCAGCAGCGCGAGCGCGGCGCCTTGGCGCTCGGGATCGGCGACGGCCGCGGCTTCCGTCGCTTCGAGCGACCGCTCGACCTCGCGCAATTCCGCGTCGCCGTCCAGCACGAACTCGATGGCCGGCGCTTCGACCGCCGCGGTCTCCTGCGCCACGTGGGCGATGGTCCACGCCGGAGGCAGCTCGATGCTGCCGGCATCCTGATGCAGATGGCCCAGGATCAGCGCGAACAGGCTCGACTTGCCGCAACCGTTCGGTCCGATCAATCCGACCTTGTGGCCGGGATAGACCGTGACGTTCGCGCCGTCCAGCAACCTTTTCGCGCCGCGGGCGAGGACGAGATTCGCTATCCGCAGCATGGGCCGCTCACCGCAACACGTAGTCGTAGTCGATGGTGAGCGGCGCGTGGTCGGAGAACCGGCGGTTCGTGTAGATCGCGGCGGCCGTCGCCTTGGCCGCGATGCCCGCGGTGGCGACCTGATAATCGATGCGCCAGCCGACGTTCTTCGCCCATGCCTCGCCGCGATTGGACCACCACGTGTACCGGTCCGGCCGCGGATCGACGCGGCGGAACACGTCGACGAAACCCAGTTCGTCGAACACCCGGGTGAGCCACGCCCGCTCCTCCGGCAGGAAGCCGGAGTTCTTCCGATTGCTGCGCCAGTTCCTGAGATCGATTTCCTTGTGCGCGATGTTCCAGTCGCCGCAGAGGATGATCTCGCGTCCGGCGCTTCTGAGATTCGCGAGGTGTGGCAGAAACTCGTCCAGGAACCGGAACTTGGACTCCTGGCGGTGGGGTCCGCTCGAGCCCGATGGAAGGTAGACGCTGATCACCGTCAGCTCCGCGAAATGCGCTTCGAGATAGCGTCCCTCCGCGTCGAACTCGCGGCTGCCGAACCCCGCGACGATTCGCGGCGGAATCTTCGCGTAGACGGCGACGCCGCTGTAGCCCTTCCGTTCGGCGGGGAGAAACGCCGCGTGCGACCGCCGGGGCGCCCTGAGTGCGCGCGGAACATCGCCATGAGCCGCCTTGATTTCCTGCAGGCACACGATGTCCCACGGCTCGGCGCGGGCGAGCCAGCGCGAAAAGCCGCGCCGCTCGGACGAGCGGATGCCGTTGACGTTGAGGGTGATGACACGCACGCGCGCTTGGCGCCGCCTTGGGCGCTCCGCCGTCGAGAAAAGCGGCGAGTTTACACGTACGCCCCGCAAATTACCGCGGCGTGCGTCGCGTGGAGAGCGCCGCGCGCGTTCGAACGCACGGACCCGACGGCATGGCAGCGTATAATCGCCGTCGGTCCCGGGAAAAAGAGTTCATCTTGATCGATTTTCGCCAGGATTTTCTTGCCTTTGCACTGGCACGCGACGTGCTGCGGTTCGGGGAATTCGTCACCAAGGCCGGACGCCGGACGCCGTACTTCTTCAACGCGGGAATGTTCAACGATGGCGAGAGTCTCGAGCGCCTGGGCCGCTTTTATGCGGAAGCGCTGCTCGCCGCGGGGTTGGTCTGCGATCAAGTGTTCGGACCGGCGTACAAGGGAATCACCCTGGTCGCGGCGGTGGCAATCGCGCTGGCCCAAAAAGGGCACAATTTGCCGTTCAGCTTCAATCGCAAGGAGGCCAAAGACCATGGCGAGGGTGGAAACATCGTCGGCGCGGCCCTCGCCGGACGCGTGCTGATCGTCGACGACGTGATCACCGCCGGGACGTCCGTGCGCGAATCAGTGGAGCTGATCCGCGCGAACGGCGCGCAGCCGGCCGGCGTGCTGATAGCGCTGGATAGGATGGAGCGAGGGCAGGGCGGGAAGTCTGCGGTGCAGGAAGTGCGCGAGCTCTACGGGATCCCCGTGATCGCCATCGCGACTCTCGATGATCTGATGCGGTTCATCGCCGGACAGCCGGCGTTGACGACCTATGGACCGGCGGTGACGGCGTATCGGGCGCACTACGGAGTCGGCTGAAGCCCGGTGCGTGCGGGGCGGCGCTCGCCGGTCCGCGGGAACCCGGCGCCGATATTCGGATCGAAGCGGCAGTGCGCAGTTTTTGTCGATGACCAGACGAGGCCGGACGGTGACAGCGAAGTGCGATGACGGGAGCGGCGGGCGGCGCGGTGCCATGGCACTCGCCATGGTTCTGCTCGCGTCGACGGCCGTCATGTCCGGCGCCGGTCCCGCGCGCGCGGCGATGTACAAATGGGTCGACGAAAAGGGCGTCGTTCACTACACCGACAAGTTGCCGCCCGAGGCCGTCGACAAGGCCAACGTCGAGTTCGGCAAGCAGGGCATTCCCGTCAAGAAGACGGAGAAGGCGCTGACGCCCGAACAGCGCCGCGCCATGGCCGAGGACGAGGAACGCCAGCGCCAGGTCGCGAAGCAGCAGGAAGAGATCGCCCGCCGCGATCGCGCGCTCCTGTCCTCGTACACGAGCGAGGCCGAAATCGATCTCGCGCGCAACCGGTCGCTCAAGACGATCAACAACGTCATCTCGTCGACGCAGGCGTTCAGCGAGCAGCTGAACAAGCGCAAGGCCGAGGCCGAGGCCAAGATCGTCGAACTCAAAGGCAAGCCGGTGGTCGCAACGCTCGAGCGCGAGCTCGAGAGCATCGATGCCGAGCTGGCGCGGCAGGCTGACCTGATCGCGCAGAAGAAGCGCGAGACGACGGCCATCGTCGCGAAATACGACGCCGACAAGCAGCGCTGGCGCGAACTCGTCAACGCAAAAGTGGTCGCCGATCCCGCCAAGTCCGCGAGCGCGGCCGGCGGCGGCGCCGCCCCCCCCGCGAACCCCGCCAAGAAATGACCATGCACGGCCGGCATCGCCGGCCGGCTCGCACGCGGGGGAAACTCCGCGGCGCATTCC
>JANMBN010000269.1:0-2800 GCA_031360485.1 Betaproteobacteria bacterium
CTCGAGCGCCAGCATCGCGAGCAGTTCCTGCGCGCGGCGGCGCCGCCTTTCCGCGCTCCAGCCGAGAAGACGGGGGACGACGCCGATGTTCTCGGCGACGGTCATGTTCGGGAAGAGCCCGATCTGCTGGATCACGTAGCCGATCGTGCGCCGGAGCTGCACGGGGTCGACGGCGTCGGTGTCGCGACCGGCGATGAAGATCTTGCCGGAAGTCGGCGCGACCAGCCGGTTGATCATCCGCAGCGTCGTGGTCTTGCCGCAGCCGGACGGACCGAGCAGCACGCAGGTCTCGCCGTCACCGACCTCGAAGCTCACGCGATCGACGGCCGCGAGCGGCCCCTGCGGCGTCGCGTAGACCTTGGTCAACGCATCGAGGCGAATCATGGCGGGGACGCGCGCAACGGCGTGCCCTTCGGCGTCAGTCGCCGCTGCACCCACAACAGCGCATAGTCGCAGGCTATCGCCAGCAGCCCCAGCGCAAGCGCCCCGGTGATCAGCTGGCGGATGTCGGTCTGCGAGATGCCACGCGAGATGAACGTGCCGAGGCCCCCGGCGCCGATGTACGCGGCGATCGCGGTGACGCCGATGTTGATGACCACGGCGATCCGGATTCCGGCGACGATCACCGGCAACGCGATGGGGATCTCGACGCGCGCGAGGCGCTGCGGCACCGACATTCCCATGCCGATCGCCGCCGAGCGCAGCGCCGGGTCGACGTTGCGGATCGCCGTGTACGTGTTGCGAATGATCGGAAGCTGCGCGTAGAGCATCGCGGCGATGACGGCCGGCAGCCAACCGATCCCCTGCCCGATCTTGGACAGGATCGGAATCAGCACGCCGAAGAGCGCGATCGACGGAATCGTCATCACGATCGAGCCGAGGTAGAGGATGGTGTCGGCCACGCGCTGGCTCTGGGTGATCGCGATCCCCAGCGGCACGCCCGTCAGGATCGCGACACCGACGGCGACGCCGACGATCGAGATGTGCTCGAGCGTGCGCTCGCCGATGGCCGGCAGGTTGTGCAGGATGAACGTCAGCGTCTCCATCGCCCTCCTTCGCGTCGCCGGCAAGTGTTTCAAAGGTCACCCCGTTTGTCCAACCGCGGCGATCGGCCGGACGTTCGTGAAGCCTCGGCGTTCTTCTGCCCACCAAGCCACGCGTCAGCGGCAACTGGCCGCGCGGGGGCAAACATGAGATATTGCGCGGTCTCTTTCCGCAACAGGCAGACCTGCGATGAACCCGCCGAAAGCGCCGCGACTCTCTCTTCTCGAACGGCTCGACCAGGGGCCCGTCATCTGCGCCGAAGGCTACGTGTTTGAGCTCGAGCGCCGCGGCTATCTGCAGGCCGGCGCGTTCGTGCCCGAAGTCGTGCTCGAGCACCCCGAAGTCGTGGTCCAGCTGCATCGCGACTTCGTCCACGCAGGCTCCGACGTGGTCGAAGCGCTCACCTACTACGCGCACCGCGAGAAGCTGCGAATGATCGGGCGCGAACAGGATCTCGAGCCGATCAACCGCCGCGCGCTCGAACTGGCGAAGCTGGTCGCGACGGAGAGCGGAACGCTCTTCGCCGGCGACATCTGCAACACCAATGTCTACGACCCGGCGGATCCCGCGTCGCACAAGGCCGTGCGCGCGATGTTCGAGGAGCAGGTCGGCTGGGCGATCGACGCCGGCGTCGACTACATCGTGGGCGAAACATTCTCCTGGGCACAGGAGGCGCTGATCGCGCTCGACGTGATCAAGCAGGCGAAAAAGACCGCGGTGATCACGCTCGCGATGCACAAGTCCGACGTGACGCGCGAGGACTGGACCGTCGCCGACGCCTGCAAACGCCTCGCGGACGCCGGCGCGGACGTGGTCGGTCTCAACTGCATCCGCGGACCGGCGACGATGCTGCCGCTGTTGCGCGAGATCCGCGCACGCGTCAAGACGCCCATGGCCGCACTGCCGGTGCCCTACAGGACGCACGAAGAGGAGCCGTCGTTCCAGTCGCTGTGCGACACGCACTGGCACTACGACGAAGGCAGCCGGCCATTTCCGGTCGCGCTCGATCCGTTCACCTGCAACCGCTTCGAGATCGCCGAATTCGGACGGCAGGCCATGGCGCTCGACATCCGCTATCTCGGTGTGTGCTGCGGCGCCGGGCCGCATCACATTCGCGCGTTGGCCGAGGCCGTGGGCAAGCATCCGCCGGCGAGCAAATATTCGCCGGACATGTCGAAGCACGCCTTCCTTGGTTCGCACGAACGAATCAGGAAGGTGCAGAAGGACTACGCGGACAAGCTCTGACGGCCCGGCTCGCGGTCGATCGATCCGGCGTCGGCACGCCGACTGCCGCCGAACCGGTTCAATCGCGTCTTTGCTGGATGCTCTCGTCGATGCGGTAGTAATCGCCGGCGCTGTCGACGTGAATCTGCACGACGGTCTTCAGGCCCGTCGGCGGATCGAGCGTGCCCGCGGCAATCGCAACGTAATCCTTGTTCGCCGGCTCGAAGAACAGGCTCCCGCCGCACTCGCCGCAGAATCCGCGGCGCACCATTTCCGATGACTGGTACCACTTGAGGCCGCGCGCCTCGGTGATCCTGAGCGCGGTCTTGGGCGTCGCCGTGTAGGCGCCGATGTGCCCATGCGTCTTGCGGCACATTGCACAATGACACTCGACCACGTCGCGCAGCGTGCCGGCGACTTCGTCCTCGAGCGGCGCGCTCTCGGTCTTCTGGGAGGGTCGCCGACTCGACACGGCATGAGCCGCAACGCCCGCGCGGGTGTCCGCAACGACATGTCCCGAGGGCGGGCGCAA
>JANMBN010000283.1:0-9772 GCA_031360485.1 Betaproteobacteria bacterium
TGCGCCTCCAGCACGTAGGACTGGAGCAGCGTGTCGTGCTTTACGCCCTCGAGCGCGAGCCCGTGGTTCGCGAGCACGTGCTGATCGTACTTGACGTTCTGGCCGAGCTTCTTCTTCGCAGGATCCGCGAACCACGGCGCAAGACGCGCGAGCGTTTCGTCGAACGGCAACTGATCGGGCGCCCCGGGATAGCGGTGCGCGAGCGGGATGTAGCATGCGCGCCCGGGCTCCACCGCAAACGACAGACCCACGATTTTCGCTTCGAGCGGGTCGAGCCCCGTCGTCTCGGTATCGAAGCACACGAGCTCCGCCCGGTCGATCGCCTGCAGCCACCGCTCGAACGTCGCGTCGTCCAGCACCGTTTCGTAATCGCGCGGGACGGCGGCGGGGGCGTCGCCGGCGACCGACGCGTCCTGCGCGCCCGCATCCGCGAACGTTCGCGTGTCCTGCCGCGACGCGCGATCCGCGATCGCCGCCGCGGGATCCGCTCGGGCGCCTCCCTGGAAGTCGCGGAGCCAGCTCTTGAATCCGAAGCGCTCATACAGCGACCTCAGCTTGTCCGGCTCGGGCGCGCCGATCCTGAGGTCGGCGGGTGCGACGGGCAGCGCACAGTCCGTCTTCACCGTCAGAAGGCGCTTGCCGAGCGGCAGCCAGTCGAGCGACTTGCGCAGGTTCTCGCCGACGACACCGGGGATTTCGCCGGCGTGCGCAACCACCGCGTCCAGCGATCCGTATTGGGCGAGCCATTTCGCCGCCGTCTTCGGACCGACCTTCGGCACGCCCGGCACGTTGTCGACGGTGTCGCCCGTCAGCGTCAGCAGGTCGAGAATCTGGTCGGCGCGCACGCCGAACTTCGCGACGACCCCGGCCTCGTCCAGCTTCTCGTTGCTCATCGTGTTGACGAGCGTTATGCCGGGACGCACGAGCTGCGCGAGATCCTTGTCGGACGTCGAGATCACGGAGTCGATGCCCGAGGCCGCGGCGCTCGTCGCCAGCGTGCCGACCACGTCGTCGGCCTCAACGCCGTCGACCATCAGCAGCGGCCAGCCGTGCGCGCGGACGAGTTCGTGCAACGGCTCGATCTGCCGGACGAGGTCGTCGGGCATCGGCGGCCTTTGCGCCTTGTACAAAGGGTACCAGTCGTCGCGGAAGGTCTTTCCCGGCGCATCGAAAACGACGGCGAAGTAGTCGGGCCTCTCGTCTTCCGCTATCCTGCGCAACATCGACAGCACGCCGCGCAGGGCCCCCGTCGGCTCGCCCCTGGCCGTGCGCAGGTCGGGGAGCGCATGAAACGCGCGATACAGGTATGACGACCCATCCACCAGCACGAGCGTAGGCATGTATCAGACCACCAAGATTCCGGAACTCATCGATCCGCAGGCGACGTACACCACCAACGGGCAGGAGGCCTGGCGGGTGCTGGGGATTATGGCAGAGTTCGCCGCCGCGACCGAGCGGCTGCGCGGCGTGCGGCCCGCGGTTTCCATGTTCGGCAGCGCGCGCACGAAGCCGGACCATCCGTACTACGCGAAAGCCGAGAAGATCGCGCGCCTGTTGTCCGACGCCGGCTTCGCCGTGATCTCCGGCGGCGGGCCGGGGCTCATGGAAGCCGCGAATCGCGGCGCGTTCGCCGGCAAGTCGCCTTCGATCGGCCTCAACATCCTGCTGCCGCACGAGAAGGGCGGCAACGAGTTCCAGGACGTCGAATTCGGCTTCCGCTATTTCTTCGCGCGCAAGATGATGTTCGTGCGATTCGCGTCGGCCTACGTCGTGCTGCCGGGCGGATTCGGCACGCTCGACGAGTTGTCCGAATGCCTGACGCTCGTGCAGACCGGCAAGAGCCGCCGCATTCCCATCATCCTCGTCGGCGGTGATTACTGGCGCGGCCTCGTCGACTGGATGCGCGACAAGCTTGTTGGCGAAGGCATGGCGGGCACCGAGGACCTCGGGCTCATGCAGATCATCGACGAGCCCGAAGCGATCGTCGAAGCGATCTTCGACTTCTATGAATCGCGCGGTTTCCAGCCGACGCGCGAAGAGCGCCAGAAGATGCTCAACCTGTAGGCGGGCGGGGGACCCGTTCGCCGTTCATCTCCCGGGCCGCGGCGCCTCTGTTAAAATTGCGTCACGCCGCCACCCGATGCCCGATACGCGCACCCTGATTCGCCTGACCGTCGCGGCCGCGTGGCTCGCCGCGGCCGGTATCGCACTCGCGCAGGGCGCGAGTCCCGCCCCGCCGCCGCCCATGCCGCCGTCCCTCGAGCCTTTGCCCGAGATCGCGCCGCCGCCGGGGCTCACCGGCGACCCGGAACTCGAACCGCAGGTCACGATCCGGCGCAAGGAAGGCGAGACCGTCGAGGAGGCACGGATCAACGGCAAGCTGGTCTGGATCAAGGTCACGCCACGGCACGGCAAGTCCTATTTCCTGGTTCCCGATGGCGGCGACGGAGTCATGCTGCGCCGCGACGGCCTCGACCCCGGCCTGCGGGTTCCGCTGTGGGTGCTCTTCTCGTTCTGAACTGATCTTCCTTTCCCGGATTTCCCCGAAAGGCGGCGCGCCATCGGCGCACCGCAATGTCCGATGTCGGTCTACACGCCCGTCACTGCCGAAGAACTCGATGCATGGCTCGCCCGTTATGCGGTCGGCGCGCTCGTGCTGCAGTCGCCAATCGCCGCCGGCATCGAGAACACGAATTATTTTGTCACGACCAGGAAGGGCCGCTACGTCTTGACGCTCTACGAGCGCCTGCCGGCGGACGAGCTTCCGTTCTATCTCAACCTGATGGCACACCTGGCGCGGGCGGGCGTCGAATGCCCGGCACCCGAAGCCGACCGCACGGGCGCGCTGTTCAGCATGCTCAACGGCAAGCCGGCCAGCCTCGTGACGCGAGTCGACGGCGAGCCGATGCTTGCGCCGGACCCGGTGCACTGCGCGGCCGTGGGCGCAGCGCTGGCGCGCCTGCACATCGCGTCGGCGACATACCGCGCGCGCCTCACGAACCGCCGTGGCCCCTCGTGGTGGCGGCAGGCCGCGCGCGCCGTCCGCCCGTTCCTCGGTCCCGACCAGAACTCGCTGCTGGCGGCCGAGCTCAAGTTCCTGACCGGCTTCGCCAAGGTCCGCATGCCGCGCGGCGCGATTCACGGCGACCTCTTCTGCGACAACGTGCTGTTCGTCGACGATCGCGTGTCGGGCATCATCGATTTCGGCTTCGCGGCAACGGATTTCCTCGCCTACGACCTCGCGATCACGGTCAACGACTGGTGCATCGTCCAGGAGGGTGCCCATGCCGGCGCGCTCATTCGCGAGCTCGTCGCCGCGCTCACGGGCGCCTACGCGCGCGTGCGGCCGCTGACGGTCGACGAGCGAACACAGTGGCCGGCGCTTCTGCGCGCCGCCGCGCTGCGCTTCTGGCTGTCGCGACTCTACGACCTCCACTTGCCGCGTCCCGGTGAACTCGTCCATGCGCATGACCCCGCGCATTTCGAGCGAATTCTCCGCGACCGTCTCCTCCGTTCCTCGCGCCTGCCGGAACCCCGCGGCGCGCAGCCCACGCTGGCAACGGAGCCATGACCGAACCACGGCCCGCGATCGCATTCACGCGGCATCCGGCACGCCACGGCATCGCGTGGCTCCGGGACGCGTCCCGGATGCTCGCCGCGGCCCGCGTTCCATGGCTCTTCCTTCTCCTCGTCTACTACGTCGTACAGCTGATGGTGAGCGTCGTTCCGCTCGTCGGACCGCTCGCGATGATGGTGCTGCGGCCGGTGTTCACCGTCGGTTTTCTCGCCGCGGCGTGGACGCAGCAACGCGGCGGGATGCCGGAGATACGGCAACTCTTCCGCGGATTCCGCGCCGACCTCCGGGCGCTGCTTGCGATCGGCGTCGTACTGATCGCGGGGACGACGTTCGCCGTGCTGGCCACCGCGATCGTTGACGGCGGAGCGTTGCTCGACGCCATCACGTCGAACACCCGGCCCGACGAGGCGCTGGCCGCGAACGGGCGCGTCGAGGCGGCCATGCTCTTCGGCATCTTCTGCGCGCTTCCGGCGCTCCTCGCGGTGTGGTTCGCGCCGGCGCTCGTCGTGTTCCAGGACTGCACGGCGGGGCAGGCGTTGAGCACGAGCCTTCGCGCGGCGCTCGCAAACTGGAGGCCGCTCGCCGTGTACGTGCTGTTGCTCTTCTTCTACGGCGCCGTGCTGCCGGGGATAGGCATTGCGCTTGTCGCGGTCCTCGCGCCGGCCGCCGTCGTACCCTACGTGATCGCAATCACCGTCGTACCCTACGTCTTCCTGTTCGTCGCCGCCCAGGCGATCTCCGACTATGTCGCCTACCGCGATATCTTCCACGCGAACGACGACGTCGCGGCGCCGGCCGCGGAGGCCGGCGAATCGAGCTGACCGGAGGGTCGGCGCGTTACTGGGCCGCTTCGAGCTTCGCGTACTCGAGCGCCAGCCACTTGACGCCCGTGTCGCGGAAATTCACCTGCACGCGCGCGTCGCCGCCCCGACCTTCCGCATCGATGATGATGCCAAGCCCGAACTTCGCGTGGCGGACGCTCTGGCCGATGCGCCAGCCGGGCCCGGTATCGCGCGCCTTCTGCCCGGACGGCGCGTCGCCGGGTTTCGGCGTGATCGCGGCAACGCGGTCGCCCCATTCCGAGGGGTCGACGTCGATCGCGCCCCCCGTGCGGTGCCGGTGCGGCGACAGCCACTGGACGACGTCGCGCGGCAGCTCGTCGAGAAAGCGCGAAGCGATGTTGTAGCGAACCTGGCCGTGCAGCATCCGGCTTTGCGCGTGCGTCACATACAACCGGCGCTTCGCGCGCGTGACGGCGACGTACATCAGGCGGCGCTCCTCCTCGACCCCATCGTATTCGTTGAGGCTGTTCTCGTGCGGAAAGAGACCCTCCTCGAGTCCGGTCACGAACACCGTGTGGAATTCGAGCCCTTTTGCGGCGTGCACCGTCATCAGCTGCAACGCGGGACGCCCTTCCGCCGCCTGCGTCTCGCCCGCTTCGAGCGCCGCGTGCGCGAGGAACGCCGTCAGCGGATCCGCTGCGCCTTCTGAAGCGGCATCGACGCCGCCGGCCGAATCGATCGACGCTATCGGCGCGTCCACCGCGAGATCGGCCTCGCGCAGGAAACCGTCGGCGGCATTGACCAGCTCCTCGAGGTTGTCGAGCCGGTCCTGCCCGTCTTTCTCCTTCTTGTAGTGCGCGACGAGGCCCGACGCGGCGTTGACGTGGTCGACCGCTTCGGGCAGCGGCAGGCCCGCCGTGGCCGCGCGCATCGAATCGATCAGCTTGACGAAAGCGGCGAGGCTCGCCTGCACCTTGCCGCCGGTCCCGCCGCCTGCGCCCGCCGCCTGCCACAGGCTGATGTCTTGCGCCCGCGCGGCATCCGAGAGCGTCTCCAGCGTCCGCGCGCCGATGCCCCGCGGCGGAAAGTTGACGATGCGCAGGAACGCGCCGTCGTCGTCGGGCGCGGCCATGAGCCGCAGATAGGCGAGCGCATGCTTGACCTCGGCCCGCTCGAAAAATCGCATCCCGCCATACACCCGGTAAGGCACCGCGGCGTTGAACAGCGCGTGCTCGAGCACCCGCGACTGCGCGTTCGAGCGATACAGCACCGCCACCTCGGACAGCGCGACGCCGTCGCCGGCGAGGCTCCTGGCGATGTCGACAATGAACGCCGCTTCGTCGATATCCGAGGGCGCGGCAAGCGCGCGCACGGGCTCGCCCTTGTCGTCGCGCGTCCACAGATTCTTGCCGAGCCGGGTCTGGTTGTGCTTGATGAGCGCGTTGGCCGTGTCGAGAATGTTGCCGTGCGACCTGTAGTTCTGCTCGAGCTTGACGAGCCGGACCGGGAGCTCCGGACGCGCGAAATCGCGCTCGAAGTGCTGCATGTTGGCGACGTTCGCGCCGCGAAACGCATAGATGGACTGGTCGTCGTCGCCGACCGCGAACACCGCCGCATCGTCCGCCGCGAGAAGCCGCAGCCACTTGTACTGCAGCACGTTGGTGTCCTGGAATTCGTCGACCAGGATGTGCGAGAACCGGCGGCGGTAGTGCTCGCGCAAGCCGTCGTGCCGCGCGAGGAGCTCGTAGCTTCGCAACAGAAGCTCGGCGAAATCGACGACGCCTTCCCTTTGGCACATCGCATCGTAGAGCGCGTAGTGCTCGACCTGGCGGCGAACGAGATCGTCACCCGCCTCGACCTGGTTCGGACGCAGGCCCTCCTCCTTCGCGCCGGCGATGAAATACTGGAGCTGCCGCGGCGGAAAGCGTTCGTCGTCGATGCCGTGCGCCTTGTACAGCCGCTTGATCAGCGCGAGCTGGTCCTGCGTATCCATGATCTGGAAGAGCTGCGGCAGGTTCGCGTCGCGGTAGTGCGCGCGCAGCATCCGGTTGCACAGGCCGTGAAACGTGCCGATCCACATCCCGCGGGTGTGGACAGGCGTCATCGCGGACAGCCGGATCAGCATCTCCTTCGCCGCCTTGTTCGTGAACGTGACGGCAAGGATCGACAGCGGCGACGCCTGGCCCGTCGCGAGCAGCCAGGCGATCCTCGTCGTCAGCACGCGCGTCTTGCCGCTGCCCGCGCCGGCCAGGATCAGCGCCGACTGGTGCGGCAGCGTGACGGCGGCGAGCTGCTCGGGGTTGAGGCTGGCGAGGAGTGGAGAAGTCATCGGGCGGCGCCTGCGATTATACGGGGTCGCGGCGTTATAATCCGCGCACTCCGCAACGCCTCGCCCATCGCCCGTCACCGCATCGATGCCGAAGAATCCGAGCGCCGCACCGCCGGTCCATTCCGCGACCACGCGCGCCTTCGTCCAGTGGATCCGCTCCGCCGCGCCGTACATCCACGCGTTCCGCGGCAGGACGTTCGTCATCGCGTTCGGTGGCGAAGTCGTCGCCGACGACACGTTTCTCGGCATCATCCACGATCTCAACCTGCTGCACAGCCTGGGCATCCACCTCGTCGTGGTCCATGGCTCGCGGCCGCAGATCGAGGCGATCCTCGCGCAGCAGGACATCGAGAGCCGCTACGCCTTCGGATTGCGCGTGACCGACACCGAGACGATGGACTGCGTGCTCGAGGCCAACGGGCAGGTTCGCTCGCGCATCGAGGCGCTGCTCTCACTTGGCATCGCCCATTCGCCGATGGCGGGTGCGCGCATCCGCGTGTCGTCCGGCAATTTCATCACGGCGAAGCCGCTGGGAGTGCTCGACGGCATCGACATGCAGCTGACCGGCGAAGTGCGCCGGGTCGACACCGACGCGATCCACCAGCGCCTCGACGACGGCGACATCGTGCTGATCTCGCCGCTCGGCTACTCGCCCACCGGCGAGATATTCAACCTGGCGCTCGAGGAGGTCGCGACGCAGGTTGCCGTCCGGCTTTCCGCGGACAAGCTCGTCTTTCTGATGGAGACCGAGGGCGTGCGCAACGGACGCCGGCAGCTGCTGACCGAGCTGTCGACCAAGGACGCCGACGCGCTCCTCGCTGGGATCCGCGGCAAGCTGCCGGCCGACGTCCTGCACTTCCTGCCCTGCGCGATCCGCGCCTGCGACAACGGGGTCAAGCGCGCGCACCTCATCAGCCGTCATTTCGACGGCGCGCTGCTGCTGGAGCTTTTCACGCGCGACGGCGTGGGGACGATGATCGCTTCGGCGCCGCTCGCGCACCTGCGCAGCGCGACGATCGACGACGTCGGCGGGATCCTGCAGATCATCGAGCCGCTTGAGGAAGAGGGCATCCTCGTCCGCCGCTCGCGCGAGCGGCTGGAGACGGAGATCGAGCGCTTCGTGGTCGCCGAGCACGACAACGCGATCATCGGCTGCGCCGGGCTGTACGCGTTTCTCGACGAAAGGGTGGGCGAGCTCGCCGCGCTCGCCGTCCACCCCGACTTCCGCCGCGAGGGCTACGGCGAGGCGCTGTTGTCCGAGATCGAGACGCGTGCGCGTAAACTCAAGCTGGCCGCGCTGTTCGTGCTAACCACCCGGACGTCGCAGTGGTTCCTCGAGCGCGGGTTTCGCACGGCGACGATCGCCGACCTGCCGAAACAGAAGCAGGCGCTCTACAATTACCAGCGCAAGTCGCAGGTTTACCGGAAAGAACTCTAGGAGCAGACGATGGCGCGAACCGTCCATTGCGTAAAACTCGGCCGCGAGGCCGACGGGCTCGATTTTCCGCCGTATCCGGGCGAGCTCGGGAAGCGGATCTACGAGAACGTGTCGAAGGAAGCGTGGCAGGCCTGGCTCAAGCACCAGACGATGCTCGTCAACGAGAACCGGCTGTCGCTCGCCGACGCCAGCGCGCGCAAGTGGCTGGCCGAACAGATGGAGAGCCATTTTTTCGGCGGGGGCGCCGCGATGCCCGCCGGGTACGTTCCGCCGAAGCCGAAGCCCTGAGCCGCGCGATGAGCAGCGCTCCGATTTCCCGCTATCCGGTTCCCGTGCTCGAGGATTTGCCGGAGGACATTCAGGCGCGCATGCTCGAAGTCCAGTCCAAGGCGAGCTTCGTGCCGAATGTCTTCGTCGCGCTCGCACGGCGGCCCGCGGAGTTCCGCGCGTTTTTCGCCTACCACGACGCGCTGATGCTGCGCGAATCCGGGCTCACGAAGGCCGAACGCGAGATGATCGTCGTCGCCGTGGCCGGAGCGAACGAATGCCTCTACTGCTTCGTCGCCCACGGCGCGATCCTGCGCATCCACGCGAAGAATCCGCTCGTCGCCGACCAGGTCGGCATCAATTACCGGAAGGCGGACATCACGCCGCGCCAGCGGGCGATGCTGGCCTTTGCCATGAAGGTGTGCGACAACGCCCACCACATCGACGAGGGCGACTTTCCACCGCTGCACGCCCACGGCTTCTCCGACGAAGACATCTGGGACATTGCCGCCATCACCGCCTTCTTCGGCCTGTCCAACCGCATGGCCAACTTCAGCGGCATGCAGCCGAACGCCGAGTTCTATTTGATGGGGCGCGTGCCGCGCGAGAAGAAGGGGCAGAAGAAGGCCTGAAGAGAAGGGCCACTCAGCCGGCGTTGCCCCGGCACGCCGCCCAGGCGTCGAGGCCACCCTTGTACGTGGGCGTGAGCACATCGAGCACCCCCAACACTGTGTGATAGAGGTTGTCGTGCGTCAGCGGTGCTTCGAGCGCGCCCGCCATGCAACTGCGCGACAGCTTGCGCCGTTTGCTCAGGCCGTCGCCGAACCACGCCACCATCGGCACGTGCTTTTGCACCTCGGGCGCAATGGCGTACGGCAGGCCGTGCAGGAAGATGCCGTACTCGCCGAGCGACTCACCGTGGTCGCTCATGTAGACGAGGCCGGTGTCGAAGCTGTCGGCGCGGGTCTTGAGCCAGTCGATGGTGCGGGCCAGGAAGCGGTCGGTGGCCAGGATCGAGTTGTCGTACACATTGATGAGCGCGTCCTGTGGGCACTCGGCCAGTGCGGTGGTGGTGCACTCGGGCACAAAGCGCTTGAGCTCCGGCGGCGAGCGCTTGTAGTAGGCCGGCCCGTGGCTGCCCATCTGGTGCATCACCAGCACCACGCCCCTGGCGCGGCGTTCGGCAGGCAGCGCGGCGATGCGTTGGTCCAGACCCTGCAGCATCACCTCGTCCAGGCATTCGCCGCTGGCGCACAGGTCGGCGTCGTCACTGACCTCCGGGCGCAGGCTGGGGACGCGGTCGCAGACACCTTTGCAGCCGGACTGGTTGTCCAGCCACAGCACGGCCAGCCCGGCGCGCTGCAGCACATCGAGCAGCC
>JANMBN010000299.1:0-4776 GCA_031360485.1 Betaproteobacteria bacterium
TCGCGCCAGGTCGCCGACCTCGAGACGCATCTCGGGGCGCGGCTTCTCAATCGCACGACGCGGCGCCTGTCGCTCACCGAGACCGGGCAGTCGTTCCACGAGCGCTGCGTCCAGCTCCTGGCGGATCTCGAGGAAGCCGAGGTCGCGGTCACCGCCGCGTCGATCGTGCCCCGCGGCACGCTGCGCCTCACGTGCTCGGCGACGTTCGGCGCGCGCCATCTCGCGCCGGCGATCGCCGCGTTCTCGGCGCGGCACACCCAGGTCCGGTTCGATGTCGAGCTCTCCGAGCGCGCCGTCGATCTCGTCGACGAAGGATTCGATCTCGCCGTGCGCGTCGGCCAGACCGGCACCCAGAATCTCGTCGGCCGCAGGATCGGTGCGACGCGCCTTGTCTGTTGCGCCGCGCCGTCGTACCTCGAGCGCCACGGCGAGCCGCTCGTGCCGGAGGATCTCGCCAAGCACGTGTGCCTGACCTACGAGTACCTGCCGACCAAGAACGTGTGGCTGTTTCGCGATCCCGGCGGCGCGGAGCGTCCCGTCCGGATCGCGGGACTGCTCAATGGCAACAACGGGCGCTTCCTCGTGGCCATGGCGGCGGAGGGCGTGGGCATCTCGCGCGAGCCCGACTTCATCGTCGGCCCCGACGTGCGCGCCGGTCGACTCAAGCCGATCCTGCGCGGCTTCGAGCCGCCGCCGCTATATATCTACGTCGTCTACCCCAGCCGGCGCCATCTCTCGGCGAAGGTCCGGGCGTTCGCCGACTTTCTGATCGAGCATTTCGCAACCGCGCAATGGGGTCTTCCGGATTCCGGCGCGCCCGCGGGGCCCTGGCGAAAGCCATGAGCGGGCTTGATGTCGGCGCTTCGAACGACCGACATGCCCGTCGACCGGCCGCGGGCGCCGTGCCGCCGGCGCATAATGGCCGCGCATCGAGCCCGCGCCTCGGATGGCGGGCTCGACCCTTGTCCCGATCGGGGTTCGCCATCGCCCATCGAATGCACGGAATCGCGCGGCCGCTGATCGCCGCGTTCGCTTTCGCATGCAGCTTCGCCGCCGGCGCCGCGGATCCCGGCAAGATCCTGCGCGTCGCGTCGGCCGACATCGAAACGCTCGATCCGCATCAGTACAACGACAGTCCGTCGTTCGACGTGATCACCGCGATCTTCGAGGGACTCTACGAATGGGACTACCTCGCCTCGCCGGCGAAGCTGGCGCCGATCGGGGCCGCCGCGCTGCCCGAGATCACCGACGGCGGGAAGACCTGGACGATTCGGATGCGGCCCGGCATCGCCTTCACCGACGACCCCGCGTTCGGAGGCAGGCGGCGGGAGGTCACCGCCGACGACTGGGTGTATTCGCTCAAGCGCTGGCTCGATCCCAATCTGCGCCGCGGCGGCGACCCGATCGTCACCAACCTGCTCGTGGGTGCGCGCGCTGTCGTCGACGCCGCCGGCAAACCCGGCGCGACGTTCGACTACGATCGGCCGATCGCGGGCCTGCGCGCGCTGGATCGATACACGCTGCAGCTGAAGCTCATCGAGCCGAACTTTCCCAACATCGAGAATTACCTGACGACGTGTGTCGCTGCCCGCGAAGTCGTCGAAGCGGCCGGCGCGGACATCCGCACGCGGGCGGTGGGAACGGGCGCCTTCCGGTTGAAGGAGTGGAAGCGCGGCTCGCGCATCGTGCTGGACGCGAATCCGGGATACCGGTCCGTGCGCTTCCCGGAAAGCGGCGATCCCGCGCTGGCCGCGCTCGTGCGCGGCATGCAGGGCAAGACGCTGCCGCAGCTCGGCGGGGTCGAGATCAGCGTGATCGAGGAGGACGTCACGCGCCTGCTCGAATTCGATCGGGGGCGGCTCGACTACGTGGTGCTGCGCGGTGACATCGCGAACCGCCTCCTCGTCAACGGCAAGCTCAAGCCCGAATACGCGGCGCGCGGGATGGCGCGCCACGTGCATCCCGAGCCTTATCTGTTCGCGTTCTATTTCAACATGGCCGATCCCGTCGTCGGCGGGACGAGCAACGAGCGTCTGGCGCTGCGCCGCGCCATTGCGCTCGCCATCGACATGGAAAATCTGGTCAAGGTCGTCTACGCCGGACATGCGTTGCCGGCGAATCAGATAGTGCCGCCGCGGGTGACCGGACACGACCCCGAGCTGCCCCCCAGACCGCCGCATGACCGCGCCGCGGCGAACGCGCTGCTCGACCGCTTCGGGTATGCGAAGCGCGACCCCGACGGTTACCGGCGGGGACCGGACGGCAAGCGCCTCACGCTGACGCTCTCCTTGCGCTCGGCCGCCGTTTCGCGGGAAATCCAGACGCTGTGGAAGAAGGACATGGACGCGATCGGACTGCGCATGGACTATCGCCTCGTGCCCTTCCAGGACATCATCAAGGAACTCGAAGCCGGCAAGTACCAGTTGTATTACGGCGGGTATGGCGGCATTCCGTCGGGCTATGCGGAACTGACCCAGCTCTACGGCAAGGAGCCGCCGACGGTGAACTTTTCGCGATTCAAGTCGGACGAGTACGACCGCGCGATGGACGAGTACCTGAAGAGCCCCGCGGAGGCCGCGCAAATCGCGGCGGCGCGCCGGATGTCGGACATCGCGCGGACCTATGTGCCGATCATTCCGGCGGTTTTCCGGCTGGAGAACAGCTACGCGCAGCCGTGGGTGCAGGGCTTCAGCCCCCAGGTGTTCCAGACCTACTGGAAGTATCTGGACATCGATCTCGGCCGGCGGCGGCAGGCGGACGTCAAGTAGTCGACCGTGTCCACGACCTGCGGGCCCGGCTGCGGGTCGCGCGCGTCGATTCGGTCTGGTCGCACCCGCCACGAAACGTGCAGCGGACAGCGCCCCGGCCGGATTAGCCGGATTCCAGCGGCTGAACTTGCAGGTAGACCACGTCGGTCCGCCGAAGAATTCGCAGCACGCACGTCTTGCCGATGCGCGATTCGTCGAGCAGGCGCTGCAGGTCGTCCACGGTGGCGACGGTCAATCCGTCGATGCCGACGATCGTGTCGCCCGGCGCGACGCCGGCAACCTGCGCCGGCGAACCGCGCTGCACTTCCTCGACGCGCACGGCGCTCCCCTGTTCCACTTCGAGGAAGCGGGCCGCGCGACGCGACAGCGGGGCGGTGGAGCCTGACAGACCGATCGACGCGCGGCGCACCCGGCCGTGGGCGAACAGCTGCGTGACGACCCATTTTGCCGAATCGATTGCCGTGGCGAAGCAGATCGACTGGGCGCCGAGAATGATCGCGGTATTGACGCCGATGACGCGGCCGCGACTATCGAGCAGCGGACCGCCCGAATTGCCGGGATTCAAGGCCGCGTCGGTCTGGATGACGTTGTGAATGAGTCTGCCGCTCGTCGATCTCAGCGTGCGGCCGAGCGCGGAGACGACGCCGGCGGTCACGGTGTGCGTGTATCCCAGCGGATTGCCGATGGCGATGGCGATCTGGCCCACGCGCAACCGCGACGATTCGCCCAGTTGCGCGTGCGGCAGCGCGCGGCTCGACCCGATCCGCAGCACGGCGAGATCGGTGTCCGGATCCTCGCCGACGAGGTCGGCGTTCGTCCTGCTGCCATCGGCCCGCGTCACTTCGAGCGTCGCGGCGCCATGAACCACATGGCTGTTGGTGAGCAGATATCCGTCCGGGGTGAAGAGAAACCCGGAACCGGTCCCGCCGCGCGAACCGCGCGCGCCCCGGCCCTGCGCCGCGATGAATACGACGGACTCGTAAACCTGTTCGACGGTCGAGGCAATCGCTTCGGAATAGGCGTCGAGCCGTTGTCCGTCCGGCGTCTCCGGCTCGAACGGTGCGCCGGCGCCTGGAATCGGCTGGGGAAAACCCGGTCGTGCACCCACGGAGGCCCCTCGCTTCGTCTTCGAGGACGTTACGTGGGGTCGGGCCGCGCGAAAGACAAGCGAAACCCCGACGATCGGCAGGGTATTGGACAAATGGCCGCGCGTGGTCGAAGCTTGCCCTCTGGAAGGGGGAAAACCATGACGGCCGAAACCCGATGGCGCCTGCACGGCGTGCGCGTCGTCCACGCCGACGAACTCGACACCCATACCGCGCAAACGCCCGGCATGAACCGCGCGGCCGCGATCACGCATGCCCGCGCCGGAGCGGAGAAATTGTGGGCGGGAACGGTCGTGATCCACCCGAATGCCAAGACCGGCGCGCATCACCACGGTCCCGTCGAAAGCGTGATCTACGTGGTGAGCGGTCGCGCGCGGATGAAGTGGGGCGAACGGCTCGAGTACGTGGCCGAGGCCGGTCCGGGCGATTTCATCTTCATCCCGCCGTACGTGCCGCACCAGGAGATCAACGCGAGCAGCGAGGAACCCCTCTCGTGCGTGCTCTGCCGCAGCGGCCAGGAGCCGGTCGTCGTCAACCTCGACCTGCCGAACGTGGAGCCGAATCCGGAGGAAGTGCACTGGGTGGACAACATCCACCCGGCGCCGCCGCCGAAGGTTCCCGGCGAAGGGCGATGAATGCGCGCCTGAAAGTCGCCTTCAGGGACGCAATGCCTGCGCGGGCACCACGCCCGTGCGCATCACCGGATACAGGTTGAACCGCTCGTCCCAAGACGGATGGCGCATGTAGAAAAAATCCAGTCGCGCGGCCGGACTCTTCGCGAATTCCGCGTCGGCGGCGACCCTGCGGTGGAATTCGGCCGCCAGCGCGGGATCCGCTGCGAGCTGCTCGCGGGCAACCTCTTCCGCAACGTAGCTTTCCATGTACTCCTTCCGCTCGTACGC
>JANMBN010000305.1:0-1703 GCA_031360485.1 Betaproteobacteria bacterium
CGCTGCACCCGTACACGCAGGCACTGCTCGCGTCGACGCCGGGCATGGCCGGCGTTGCCCGGTCCGAGCGAATCGTCCTGAAGGGCGAGCTGCCCTCGCCGTTGAATCCGCCCGCGGGTTGCGTGTTCGCCACCCGGTGCATGCACGTGATCGAGCGCTGCCGGAACGAGCGCCCGGCCCCGCGCCCCCTCGACGGGCGGCAGGTAGCCTGCCATCTCGCCCACCAATTTCTGAATCCCGGTCATACTATTGCAAGCGGTCCCGCGCTGCGCGAACCGCAGCCTCACCCCTAGGAGGAATCACCCCGATGAAAACGTTCAATCCGGCCACCCCTTGGCCACCCCGTGCCCGACGCGCCCTCATCGCCGCGCTGGCGCTTCCCGCCCTGCTCGGCATCGCCAGCGTTTCTGCCAAGACCATCGTGTTCTGCTCGGAAGGCAGTCCCGAAAATTTCTACCCCGGCGTGAATACGACGGGCACCTCGTTCGACGCCAACAGCCAGATCTACAGCCGCATCGTCGACTTCGAGCGAGGCGGCACCGCGGTCATACCGGGTCTCGCCGAGCGTTGGGAGATTTCCCCGGACGGCAAGGTGTACACATTCCATTTGCGCAAGGGCGTCAAGTGGCACAACCACCGCGACTACAAGCCGACGCGCGACTTCAACGCCGACGACATGATCTTCGCGCTCGAGCGGCAATGGAAGGAAAGCAACCCGTACTTCAAGGTCACGAGTTCGAACCACTCGTACTTCAACGACATGGGCATGCCCAAGCTGATCAAGTCGGTGGATCGGGTCAATGACTATACGGTCCGCATCACGCTCGAAAAGCCCGAGGCGCCGTTCCTGTCGAACCTCGCGATGGAATACGCGGGTGTGCAATCCAAGGAATATGCGGATGCGATGCTCAAGGCAGGAACGCCGGAGAAGATCGACCAGGAGCCGGTCGGCACCGGTCCGTTCTACCTGGTCCGCTACATCAAGGACGCGGTCATCCGCTACAAGGCGTTCCCGCAATACTACGGGGGCAAGGCCAAGATCGACGACCTGATCTTTTCGATCACGACCGACGCGTCGGTGCGGTGGGCCAAGCTGCAAAAGGGCGAATGCCACGTGATGCCGTATCCCAATCCGGCCGATCTCGATGCGATCCGCAAGGATCCGAACATCGTCGTGCTGGAGCAGGCCGGGCTCAACGTCGGCTACCTCGCGTACAACACGACGAAGAAGCCGTTCGACGACGTGCGCGTGCGCAAGGCCATCAACATGGCGATCAACAAGAAGGCGATCATCGACGCCGTGTACTTGACGACCGGGGTGGCGGCGAAGAATCCGATCCCGCCGACGCAATGGTCGTACAACGACGCGATCAAGGACGATCCGTACGATCAGGCCGCGGCCAAGAAACTGCTGGCCGACGCCGGTTTTCCGAACGGATTTGCGACCGACCTTTGGGCCATGCCGGTGCAACGTCCCTATAACCCCAACGCGCGGCGCATCGCCGAGTTGATGCAGGCCGATCTCGCCAAGGTCGGCGTGACCGCAGAGATCAAGAGCTTCGAGTGGGGCGAATACCGGAAGCGCATGCAGAACGGCGAACACCAGATGGGCATGCTGGGCTGGACGGGGGACAACGGCGACCCGGACAACTTCCTCGCCACGCTGCTCGGCTGTGACGCCGCCAAGACCAATGGCAGCAATG
>JANMBN010000312.1:0-5740 GCA_031360485.1 Betaproteobacteria bacterium
GGTACCTGCTCGACCGTTCCCGGACAGGCTGCGCGACCCCGACCTGCTGCCGATGGCAAGACCCGCTTCCCATTTCGCCGCGATGATCTGGGGTGTCCTCTCGGTCGTCGGGATCGCCGCCGCCATCGGGTGGATCTGGAAGTGATGCCCGGCGCGGCGCGCAGGCCCCTGACCGGGCCATGCCCGGCCGGTCAGCGTTCGCCGCTTGGGTCCCCGCTGGCCCGAACCGCGAGGCGAAAGGCAACCAGCGCGACGATTCCCACGCCGGCCAGCGTGTACAACGACAGCGTCCGTTCGGGGTCGATGGCAAAGACCAGCGTCAAGGCCAGCGGTGCGATGGCCTTGGCGATGAATTGCGGGCGGGCGAGCCGCCCGAGCAGCGCGCCGAACTGGCGATGGCCGAATAACTCCCCCGGCACCGTGCCGCGGACAATCGTCATCACGCCGTTGCTCCATCCATAGACGCCGGCGAAGAGCAGCGCCGCGATCCAGACTCCGCGCACTTGTGTCAGAAACAGCAACGCGAGCGCCATCAAGCCGAACGCCAGCGTGCCGATGGTCACCGGACGCAGGTGACGCCCGAAGGTGAATTCCGCGACACGGCCCGCCACCTGCATCGGCCCGATCAGCGACGACACGAGCACCGCGTCGCGCGCCGTCAGGCCCGACGAGGCGAGCAACCCGATCACGTGCGCCGAGAGCGCCGACGAAAGGAATCCGGCGAGCGCGAGCGCCGTGGCCAGCCACGCGAAGACGGCCGGACGACGGGCCTGCGGATGCGGCGAGGGGTCGGGCGTGGTCGCCGCATGCGACGCTGCACCCGGTCCGCGCGGCAACACCCACAGGTGCAGCGGCACGCAGACGAGGAGATTCAGCGCCGCGTAGATGCCGAACGTCGCGCGCCAGCCGAAGGCGTCGAGCAGAAGCTGCGACAGCGGCCAGAACACGGTGCTCGCAAAGCCGCCGAACAGCGTCAACGCGGTCACCGCCCTGCGATAGGCAGCGCCGGAAATCCGGTGCAGCGTCGCGAACGCCGGATCGTAGAGGCAGCCGGCCATCGCCAGTCCGGCGAGCGCAAAACCAGCCGTCAGCGAAAGTGTTCCCTGCGCGGTCGCGAGCACCGCGAGTGCAGCCGACGCCAGTGCCGAGCCGCCCGTCAGCGTGACGCGCCCGCCGCGCGCGTCGATCAGCCGGCCCGCGGCGGGCGCCGCCAGTCCGGACACGAACAGTCCGACGGTGAAGCCTCCGAACACTTCGATGTCGCCGATGCCCAGATCCCGGCGCACGGCAAGCGCGAGCACGGCGATCGGGTAGTACAGGCTGCCCCAGGAAATGATCTGCGCGATGCCGAGCACGGGCACCACCCAGCGCAGGCGCAACGGCGCGCGCTGCCGCGGTTCGGCGGGAGATTCCGGCATGCCCTATGCCGGCTTCACCTTCCACGAGTCGACATACTCGTGATTCTCGACACCCTCGGGCAACGGCGCCACCTCGAGCGGAGAGCGCGTATCGATCATCACCGCATATTCATCGGTTTCCTTGCGCGCGTGCTTCGCGCCGGCCTGGAATGCCTTCGGATGCGGGCCGTGCGTGAATCCGCACGGATGAAGCGTGACCATCCCCGGCTTGATGTTGTCGCGGCTGAAGAAGTCGCCGCGGTGGTAGAAGATCACCTCGTCGTAGTCGTCGTTGTTGTGATAGAACGGAACCTTCAGCGCCCCGGGGTCGGACTCGATCGGCCGCGGCGCGAACGTGCACACGATGAAGTTGCGGCCGACAAACGTCGTATGCGCCGACGGCGGCAGGTGGTAGCGGTGGCTCATCAGCGGACGGATGTCGCGCACGTTGAGGCGCACGACGCAAAGGTCGCCATGCCAGCCCACCGCGTCCAGCGGGTTGAACGGGTACCCGATCGTCGAGAGCCGGCCCGTGCGCTTGACGATCACGTTCCACGGGTCGTCGGTCTGCTGCGCGCGAAACGCCGCATCCATGGCGGGCACGTCGAGCACCGCCGGGTCGAAGATCGCGTGCGGGCCGACGATGCCTTTTTCCGGCATCGTGTACGTGCCCTCGGTGCATTCGACGAGGAGAACCGTCGTTGGCGCGGAAGGCGCGATCCGCCACATCCCGCCGCGAGGAATCACGAGGTAGTCGCCGTCGCGATACTCGAGCCGGCCCCAGTCGCAGTAGAACTCCCCCTTGCCGTCGTGGATGAACAGGAGCTCGTCGCCATCCTGGTTGCGGACGAGGTGATCCATCGCCCGACCCGTCTTCCAGTGGCGGATCTTCACGTCGCCGTTGTGCATGAAGGGCGTCGCATCCCACGGCGAATCCCCTGTCGCGGGCAGCTTGTTCAGGTCGTAGGCGTGCGGGCTGAGCGCGCCGGAAAAGCGCTCCCACGAGGTCGGCGGATGCCGGTGATGGAAATGCGCCGCCGGCCCGAAAAAGCCCTCCTTGCCCATCTCGCGTTCGAACGTGCCCGCGGGCAGGTCGGCGTGCGCCTGCCGGCTGTGCGTGCCGTCGGCGCGCGGAAAGCGTATGTAGTGCTTCATGCCGGCCCTCTCCGAGATTGGCGCGACCGCGGCGTGCTCGCGGCGCTTGGATTGCGCCGACATTGTGGGGCGGCCGGCAGTTTTCGACAAACGGTCATCCCCTGGAGCGCGTGGCCCGGCCGCAGCGCGTCATCCTGCGCCACGGTCACGCGCTGGACCCATCCCCTCGCGCGCCGCGGCCATCGCCTGCGCGAGCACGTCTGGGTCGCCGATGTGATTGGCCAGCAGCAGCACGAGCTTGGCGTTGACGAGCGCGCTGTCGCCATCGGAGAGTCCACGATGCATCGCGATCAGCCGCTCGTAGAAATCGTCGGGCGAGGGAATGTTCGGTTCGACGTTGAGCGTGGCCATCATCGCCTCTTCAATCGTTTGCCGTCGCGTGCGCGAGCGCGCCGCGAACACTCGGCAGGTCGAATTCGCGCCAGCGTGCGCAGACGTGCTGGTCCGGGCGCAGCAGATAGACGGTGCCCGGCCGCGCGTCGTAGCGCCCGGCGGCAAGCCTCTGCACGTCGTCGACCCGCGTCGCGCCGCTTGCCGGCGTGCCGCCGACCTGGACGACGTTGCACGGGATACGGTCGCGCGCCAGCGAGGCGACGCCCGAAGGGTCCACGGCGTCGCCGAACGCCAGCAGGGTGAAATCCCCGCCCAGGTAGGAGAGCAGCCAGTCTCCGGCGGGACCCATGACGGGCGCGTCGGCCGCCGGGGCGCCCGGGATCATCGCGCCGGATCCGCACGCGAAATCGGGGTCGCGGTCGGGCGTATTGAGCGGCGAGTCGACGAGGATCGACGGCACCGACAGCCGCCCGCTGTTGACCAGCCGGCGTGCAAACGGGTGCTTGTTCGCGAGCGAAAGCACGGCGTCGCGGAACATGCGCGAAACCCTGCTCTTCGGCGTGATGAAATCGGTCGACCGCGTCGAGTTCAGGATGTTCTCGTCGGCGGCAACCGTCCGCTCCGCATCGTAGGTGTCGAGCAGCCGGTCGGGCGCCCGCCCCGTCATCACGAGTTCGAGCTTCCAGATCAGGTTGTCCGTGTCCTGGATGCCGCTGTTCGCACCCCTGGCGCCGAACGGCGACACCACGTGCGCCGCATCGCCGGCGAAGATCACGCGGCCGTGGCGGAAGCGCTGCATCCGCCGGCACTGGAACGTGTAGACGCTCGCCCATTCGATCTCGAATTCGGCCTTGTCGCCCAGCATCGCGCGAAGGCGCGGCAGTATCCGCTCGGGCTTCCTCTCCTCGTCGGGATCCGCTTCCCAGCCCAGCTGGAAGTCGACGCGCCAGACGTCGTCGGCCTGGCGATGCAGCAGCGCGGACTGGTTCGGGTGAAAGGGCGGATCGAACCAGAACCAGCGTTCGGTGGGAAAATCCGACTTCATGTGGATGTCGGCGATCAGGAACCGGTCGCGGAATACTTGCCCGTCCCATTCGACGCCCAGCATGTGCCGCACCGGGCTGCGCGACCCGTCGGCGGCCACCAGCCAGTCGCAGGCGATCCTGTACTCGCCCTCGGGTGTCGCGACCGTGACGTCCACCCCGCTCGCGTGCGGCACGACGCCGACGACCTTGTTTTGCCAGCGCAGGTCGACGCCGTCGAGCTCGCGCGCGCGCTTTACCAGGTACTCCTCGAACCAGTACTGCTGCAGATTGACGAACGCGGGGCGGCGGTGGCCCGGCTCGGGCAGCAGGTCGAAGCTGAAGACGAGTTTGTCGCGGCAGAAGACCTTGCCGACATTCCAGCCGATGCCCTTGTCGACGATCGGCTGCCCGCAGCCTAGACGATCGAGGATCTCCAGTGCGCGTTTCGCGTAGCAGATGGCGCGCGAGCCGACGGACACCGTGCGATCGTCGTCGAGCACCACGGCCGGGATTCCGCGCTGCCCGAGGTCGATGGCCGCGGCCAGACCGACGGGACCGGCGCCCACGATGACGACGGGCCGCCTGCCGCCGGGCTCGTCGAACTCCGCGGGGCGCACGTAGGGAAAGACGGGATTCGTGTACGTCTTCATCAGCGCCTGTTCACAGCCTGTCCGCAGGACGCGTCGCGCGGATGCGGCCCTGCCGAGGCGGGACGCGGAAGCTGCCCTCAGTCCCCTTCCAGCGCCTCCCAGAGCTCCTTGTCGCGCTGCGCCGTCCAGATTCGCGGATCACGGTACGTCGTCGCCTCGTCGTAGGCGCGCGACACGTCGAACGGCAGACAGTGGTCGAAGATGACCCCGTGGCCGAACTTCGGGTGCAGCGCGGCGTAGGTGTCCTTGTAGACGCTGCGCAGGTCCTTGCCTTCCTCGACGCCGCGCTGCACCGACTCGAACAGTTCGGTGACGAACGACCGCGTGCCATCGATGCCCGCCCTGACCTCGTCGGGCGTGGTCAGCGACCGGCCGCGACCGGGGACCAGCTTGTCCGCGTTGAGCGCGCCGATGGCATCGAGGGTGGACGGCCAATCCGCCAGGTAGGCGTCGCCCGTGTACGGCGTGGCTTCGTACTCGACGAGGTCGCCCGAAAACAGGATCTTGTCCTTGGGCAGCCAGACCACGGTGTCGCCCTTCGTGTGTCCGCGGCCCACCTGCATGATCTCGACCCGGAGCTTGCCCATCCACAGCGTCATGCGCTTTTCGAACACGAGGTTCGGCCACGTGAGCCCCGGCACCGACTCGACGGCCCGGAACAGGCGCGGAAAGCGCTCGATCTCGCTCTTCATGTCCTGCTCGCCGCGTTCGCCGATCAGATGGAAAGTGTCGCGGCTCGCGATGATTTGCTGGGGCTTGTACCCCGACGCGCCGAGCACGCGCACCGCGTGGTAGTGCGTGAGCGTCACGTAACGGATCGGCTTGGCGGTGACCTCGCGGATGCGCCGGATCACGTCCTGCGCCATCACCGGCGTCGCCTGCGCGTCGATCACCATCACGGCGTCGTCGCCGACGATGATGCCGGTGTTCGGATCGCCTTCCGCCGTATACGCGTAGGCGTGCGCCGAAAGCCTGTCGAAACTGACGGTCTTCTCGACCAGGTCGGCCTGCGACGCGAATTTCTTCTCACTCATGGGCACCCTCGTTCCAGGCTGCGCCCGCCGGCGGCGCGGTGATCCCGAATGGTAACCGATCGCACGATGCGGGCCGCGTCGAGGCCGGCGTCAGCCTCGCGGGCGCTTGTCGATGACGCGCCGGGCCTTGCCGAGCGACCGCTCGA
>JANMBN010000328.1:0-3603 GCA_031360485.1 Betaproteobacteria bacterium
CACGCAGCTGCCGCAACCCTACACGCTGAACGACGTCGTCTGCTGGTTCCTGTCGTCGCACGGCCGGCGCGAGGATACCTACACGCGCATGCGCAGCATCCTGCGCGAGGCGAATTTCGCTCCGCCCCATGCGCTCACCCAGCTCGCCCAGATCACCGACTTCGACCTCTTCGTCACCACGACCTTCGATTCGTTCCTCGAGCAGGCGATCAACGCCGAACGGTTCCAGGGTGCGCAATCCACCGAGGTCATCGGGTACTCGCCCAATCGCGTCGCCGATCTGCCGACCGAACGCGAGCAGCTCCAGCGGCCCGTCGTCTACCATCTTCTCGGCCGCGTCTCCGCTTCGCCGACGTATGTGATCTCCGACGAAGACACGCTCGAATTCGTCTGCGCGCTGCAAAGCGAGCACCTGACGCCCGAGAAGCTTTTTCACGAACTCGAATACAACCACCTGCTCCTCATCGGGAGCAATTTCTCGAACTGGCTCGTTCGCCTGTTCCTGCGCATGGCCAAGCGCCACCGTCTTTCGGATCCGCGCGACGTCGGGGAGGTGCTCGCCGACGATCACTCCGTCAGCGATGAGCGCCTGATGGCATTTCTCCAGCAGGTGAGCCTGCGCACCCGGATCTACAGCGGCGCCGAGGGGTTCGTCGACGAGCTGCACCGCCGGTGGACGGCGCGCCGCAAGCCCGCCGACGTCATTCCGCTCGGCGCATCACCGCAGCGGTTCCTGCCGCCCGAACGTGAGATGCCGGACAACGCGGTATTCATCAGCTACGCGCGCGACGATCTGCCGGCCGTGCAGAAGCTGAAGGCGGGGCTCGACGCGGCGGGTGTGAAGACCTGGTTCGACCTCGAGCGACTCGAGAGCGGCGACGACTACGACCGCAAGATTCAGCGCAACATCGCCCGCTGCTCGTTTTTCATCCCGGTCGTTTCCGCGACCACGCAACGCAGGCTCGAAGGTTATTTCCGCCGCGAGTGGAGCTATGCCATCGACCGTGCCCGCAACATCGCCGAGGGCGCACTGTTCATCCTGCCGGTCTGCATCGACGACACGAACGAAGGCGACGCGGAGGTACCGGACAGATTCAAGGCCGTCCACTTCACGCGGCTCGCGGGTGGCGAGGTTTCGCCGGCGTTCGTCGCCCGCCTGCAGGATCTCGTCGCCGCCCGCCGTTCATGACGCGTCCGCGCGTCGGTGCCGGAGCAATCGATGACGCCTGACGCCCAAGAGACCGCTGTCCCCCGGGGCGCCCGTGCCGGCGAGCGGAGCGCCGCCGACGCCGGTGCTGCTCGCGCTGCCGTCGACTCCGAACACCCGTGGCTCGGCCTCGCGTCGTTCACCGAGGAGACCCGTCAGTACTTTCACGGCCGCGAAGAGGAGGTCGCCGAGCTCGGCCGCCGCGTGCAGCGCAAGCTGCTCACGATCCTCTTCGGTCAATCGGGACTCGGCAAGACGTCGATCCTGCGGGCGGGCATCGTCCCGCGGCTGCGGCCCGAGGGCTATTGCCCGGTGTACGTGCGGATCGACTATTCGCGCGATTCGCCCACGCCCGCCGAGCAGATCAAGGACGCCATCTTTCGCGCGACACAGGCGGCGGGCGCGTGGACGCAGACGGGCGTCGCCGTCGGCGGCGAATCGCTCTGGGAATTCCTGCACCATCGCGACGATATCCTGCGCGACGCCTCCGGCAAGACCCTCGTCCCGCTCCTGATCTTCGACCAGTTCGAGGAGATCTTCACGCTCGCCCAGAGCGACGACTTCGGGCGGCAGCGTGCCGCGCAATTCCTCGAGGACCTCGCCGACCTGGTCGAAAACCGAGCGCCCAAGGCCCTCGAAGCCCGGATCGACGCCGACGATGCCGCGGCCGAGAAGTTCGACTTCGCGCGCGCCGACTACCGGATCCTGATCGCGTTGCGCGAAGACTATCTGGCGCATCTGGAAGGCTTGAAGGGCGCCATGCCCTCCATCACCCAGAACCGGATGCGCCTCGCGCGGATGACCGGGCAGCAGGCGCTGGCGGCCGTGATGAAGCCGGGCGGGAAGCTCGTGTCCGAGGAGGTCGCCGCCGCCATCGTCCGTTTCACCGCCGGCGGCTCCGAGCTCGCCAACGCGGAAGTCGAGCCGTCGCTGTTGAGTCTCATCTGCCGCGAGCTCAACAACGCGCGGCTCGCGCAGCGGCGCACCGAGATCTCCGCCGACCTCTTGGCCGGCTCGCGCGACACGATCCTCTCCGAGTTCTACGAGCGGGCGCTCGCCGATCAGCCGCCCGGCGTGCGCCAGGTCATCGAGGACCACCTGCTCACCGAGTCCGGCTTTCGCGAGAGCCTCGCCCAGGAGCGCCTGCAGAAGGCGTTCACCGCCGCCGGTGCGCCGGCAGGCACGCTGGCCACGCTGGTCGACCGGCGGCTGTTGCGCATCGAGGAGCGGCTCGACGTCCGCCGGGTCGAACTGACCCACGACGTCCTGTGCAGCGTCGTTCGCGCGAGCCGCGATCTTCGGCTCGAGCGCGAGGCGCGCGACGAAGCGGAGCGCAAGCTCGCCGCGCAGCGCGCGCGAGAGCTCGCGACGCGCCAGGCGCTCGTACGCGCGCGGAAAATCGCCACCGTATGCGCCGTCCTTGCGGTGGGCGCCGCCGCGAGCGCCCTGTTCGGATTTGTGAGCATGAAGCGCGCGCAGGACGCCGAGGCCAAGGCGCAGCAAACGCGCCAGATGGCCGAAACGTCGCGCGGCGAGGCCGAGAAGCTCATCGTCTACCTGCTCGACGACTTCTATCTCGAGCTCGAGCCCGTGGGCCGGCTCGACATCGTCGGCGAGCTCGCCAAGCGGGCCCTCGACTATTACAGCGCGCTGCCGCCGGAACTTCGAACCGCCGAAACCAATCGCAATCGCGCGCTGGCGCTCGTCCGCTACGGCGCCGTTCTGCGCAATCAATCGAAGCTCGACGAGAGTCAAAAGGCGCTCTCCGAGGCGGTGGATGTCCTCTCGAAGATGCGGCAGCAGGGCGACACGTCGGAAAGCACGGCGATCGGCCTCGGCATCGGCATGATGTCGGAGGCGCGAGTGGCCAACAGTCTCGGCAAGCAGGCCGAATCGATGCAGCTCGCCGCACAAGCCGTGGACGTGCTGAAGCCGCTGATGGGATCGGCGCCGTCGGTGCCGATGCGGCGGGCCTACGGTGCCGCGATGCTCTACCTCGGCTTCGCGCAACAAAACAACGAGCAGATTGAAGAGGCCGTAAAGACGCTGGAAGAGTCGCGGGAAACGTACCGCAGCATCGACGGGCTGAAGCTTGGGGATTTGCCGTCTGCGGCGGCGTTTGCCGAAGCGTCATCGTGGCAGGTGGCGGCGTTGCAATCGCTCGGCCGAAACGACGACGCCCGGCGCGTCGGCGAGGAAGCAGCCAAGGTCGCCGGGCAGGTGCTCGAACGGCGACCGGGCCACATGGCGGCGATACGCTCCCGGGGGCTCATCTCCAATTCGCTCGGAGATTCCGAGCTGGACAGTCTCCGTATCCAAAAGGGCATTGCGCTGTACGAGGCGAGCGCGCGCGACTGGGAGGCGATCCTGCAGATCGACCCGACCAACCAGATTGC
>JANMBN010000331.1:0-7235 GCA_031360485.1 Betaproteobacteria bacterium
GGCCTGATCGCATCGGCGATGGCGATGAGGCCAATCACGCGAGCGGCCTGAGAGACATGGACGACGGTGCGACCATCCCCTTGTAGCCGGGTCGCTTCGGCTTCCAAGCTGCCGAGCGCAAGGTTTTGCGTATCCATCAGCAGTCGGTTGCCGAGAAACACCGTTCCATCGGTGGTCTCTGCGCGCGCGCCCATGCCGTCGAGGCTTTCGAATCCTGTCGGTGCCGCGACGGTGAGGTTCGCAGCTCGGCGCAGGATCGCCTGGGCCAGCGGATGGGCAGACCCCTGCTCGACTGCGGCGGCGGCGGTCAGCACCAATTCCTCGGTGACCCCGTCCGCCGTGATGATCTCCACGACCTCTGGCTGGCCGACGGTGAGCGTCCCGGTCTTGTCGAACACGATGACATTGAGCTTGGTGGCGTCTTCGAGCGCTGAAGCGTTCTTGAACAAAATGCCATTCATCGCGCCTAAGCTGGTACTCACCATGACCGCCATCGGCGTCGCGAGCCCCAGCGCATCCGGACAGGCGATCACGAAAACGGTGATGGTCAGCGTCACGGCGAACAGCAACGGCTGTCCGATCCACCAGAACCACACCGAAAACGTCACGAGACCGATGACGATCGCGGCGATCACCAGCCATTGGGCAGCCTTGTCGGCCAAGAGTTGCGCCGGCGCCTTTGAGTTCTGCGCCTCCTGCACCAGCTTTACGATCTGCGCGAGCGCCGAGTCGGCCCCGACCTTCGTCGCTTTGTACTGAAAGGTGCCGCTCTTGTTGATGGTCGCACCGATCACCGTGGCGCCCGGCCGCTTCTGGACCGGCATCGACTCGCCGGTGAGCATGGACTCGTCGACCAGCGATTCGCCGGTCTGGACCGTGCCGTCGACCGGAATCTTGCCGCCCGGCCGGATCACGACAATCTCCCCCGCTAACACTTCCGCCGTCGGAACTTCAACCTCGACGCCATTACGGATCACTGAGGCTTTCGCCGGAGTGAGATTCATGAGCGCCTTGATGGCGGACGACGCGCCGGCCCGGGCGCGCATTTCCAGCCAGTGGCCGAGCAGGATGAAAACCAGCAGCACAGACGCGGCCTCGAAGAACTGTCCGCCGTCCTTGAAGAAGAAAGTGGTGCCGACGCTGAAGAGGTACCCGGTTCCAACGCTCAACACGATCAGCGCTGCCATGCCCAGGATGCCCTTCCTGAGTGCGCGCCAGGCGGAAACGAAGAACGGCCAGCTCGGATAGATAATTGCGGCGCTCGCGAGGAAGAACAGCCACAGGTTTAGCTCCAGCCCAAAGGGCGGTGTTGGCGGCGCGAAGAAATCTCCCATCGGGGCGTAGACAAAGATCGGCAGGGTGAAGATCAGGCAGATCCAGAACCGGTTACGCATGTCGCGAACCATGGCCGGCAGATCCGCGCCGCCATGGCCCATCTCGTGCGCCATATCCCCAGACATGGTGCGCTGCACACCGGGCACTTCGTGGCCCTCGTGGCCGGGAGCTGCGGGAGCGGCCGGCACTGGCGCGGCGGCAGGTGCGTCAGGGGCGGGCTTCGGCGCAGCGGGTGTGGGCGCGGGGGCTGCGGTCACCGCGGCCGGGCCGGGTTTCGTTGCAGCAGCTATCGGCGTTGGCGGCGGCGCGACCACCACTGCGTGGCCCTCGTGCCCTTCTGCCGTGGGAACGCCCGGCTCGAGCGCCAAAGCGGGGGCCGACGCAACCTGCGGCGTTTCCAGTTCGGCAGGCTTCTGCGCCGGCTTGTGTTCACGCTCTTGCTCGGACACGGATTCGCCCGCAGGCCGATGCCCGCGTTGGTGCACAATCGCCTTGATATCGGCGACCTCGAGTCGGGTTTCGTCGTAGCGCACCGTGACGCTTCCCGCAGCGTAATTCGCTGTCGCGCTTTCGACACCGGGCACCTCGCGAATCCGCTTTTCCACTTCGTCCACGGGCAATACCGACAGCATGTCGCGCACTTCAATAACGCTCGTTTTCATCGCACTTCCTCAATGGCCTTCATATTCAAAAAGTCCTCTGCATCGCCGATCACTTTGCAAGCTGGCCATTTTCGAGGTTTGAGAGATCGTATGCGAATACAATCTGCGGATCAGGACGGATCAGCCGCTTATTCTTGCCGGCGTAGTGCAGCCGACCGAGCAGATCCTTGATGACGTTAAGCCGCGCCAGATGCTTGTCGTTGGCGCGCACCAAGGTCCATGGCGCCGTCGGGTTATGCGAGCGCGCCAGCATTTCGTTGCGGGCCACGCTGTATGCTTTCCAGTGCTTGATGGCTTGATCGTCGATCGGACTGACTTTCCATTGTTTGAGCGGATCCGATTTACGGTCCTCAAGGCGTTTCTTCTGCTCGGACTTGCTGATGTCGAGATAGTATTTGAGGAGCTTCACTCCCGAACGGACCAGCATGTTCTCGAAGTTTGAAACCGAGCCCATGAACTCCTCATGCTCGGCCTCGGTACAAAAGCCCATCACCCGCTCGACACCGGCACGGTTGTACCAACTCCGGTTAAAGAGCACGAATTCCTGGGCCGCCGGCAGATAAGGAACATAACGCTGGAAGTACCATGAGGTTCGGTCCCGGTCCGACGGTTTGCCGAGCGCGACGACGCGAGTTTCGCGCGGACTCAGATGCTGGACAATGCGCTTGATCGTGCCGTCTTTGCCGGCCGCGTCCCGTCCTTCCAGGATGATCAGTATCTTTTCATTGCATTTGATGAAATGCCGCTGCAGCTTGACCAGTTCGACCTGGAGTTGGCGCAGGCTGTCCTTGTAGTTCTCTTTCGAAATCGAGGGCACGCGCGCGCCCGGTTCAGTTTCGCGGGCTTTCTTGCTCATCTAATGCCTCACCCACTTGCGATGCAGAAAATTGTACACAGGCACGTAGACGAGACCTGCGTAGGCGCCATAGAGAAAGCTCTCGATCAACCCAATAAGAAAGCTCGGCCAACTGAGCCATTTGAATCCCGGCAATATTTGCTCGAGAAACGCAGTCATATGCAAGCTCGACGGCGTCAGCATGCCGTAGACCACACAAAATACGAACGTAAACGTGGTCCAAATCGCCAATGACCAAGTCACGACTTTTATATTCAGCATATCGTTACCTCCGCCCGAAACTCGATATCCAATGCGTCAGTGTTGATGACCGGACCCTTGTTCCGGAGTGCGTTGCACACCGTCCTTGCCTCCAGGCTTGTGGCCACGATGACCGCCGCCATGTCCACCGTGGCCGCCGTGGCCGCCGTGGCCGAACATATGCATTGCGATAAACCCGGCGAAGAACAGCACCCAAACCCAGTTTTGTGCAAGCCATTCCATGACTGCTCCTCTACCAAATCAAACTGACGTTTAGCAATTTCATCGATGAATATCGTGTCGGATCCGTGGCACGCGTTGCATCGTACTCACGCACTCCATCCTCCGCGCCTTCGCGCTTGCGCAATTCGCGCGCGCAAAGACCGCGACAGCCAAACCGACGCGCGTCGTGCTTCACATGCACTGACCGCTAGCGATCGGACGCGGACTAGCCGCAGCAGCCCCCCTTGGATTTCTGACCGTGAGCGGCGTTGGTCGCATCCACGCCGTAGCCCGCGCTTTTCACGGCCGATTTCAGTTGGTCCGGTGTGGTCAGCCGCTCGTCGTATTGCACCGTGGCTTCACCGGCCGAGAGAGACACTTTTACGTCGTCGACTCCGCTAACGGCCTGCAGCGCGCGCGTTACATTGCCGGTACAGGCGCCGCAAGTCATGCCGGTTACGTTCAAGAGTTGAGTTTGCATGGTGATGTTTCTTTCCAAATGGTTGAATGAGAACTACATGGTAGGGGAGTCTAATGTGAACTCCTGTGTGGCTCCCAAGTCAATTCAGATCTCAGGACTTCTCATGCAAACAGACTTGTCCCGCGTCGGTCTGTACGATACCGAACATCGACTGCACGTTTGATGACAGAGATGTAATGGTCCCGCAAGCTTTGCGCAAGAATCCAGCTGCTGTCCCATGTGACGTAGCGAAGATATGTGGTTCGGCATGATGCACATCGGCAGAAACGCATTGATAGACGTAGATCAATCGTCGCGCGTGGGAATGCGGGGCGCCGGTCGACAGTTGGGCATCCGCACAGAATTGCAATCGCGACTAGGCACGATGAAGCTTCCCATAGTACTTTCCTCCACTTTAATCCCGAACGCGTACACCTGCGCCCTTTGGCCAATCCGGTTCAATGCTGCCCAAATTGCATTCATTATTTCCAAGCTCGCGTATGCCGTCCGTGCGATGGCGGGCACACGAAGGACGCTCCTTCAATGCTGTCAGCCCCATGATCTAAATTGTTCGAAAATCAACCGAGAGACTGGGTCGCGATGTCGGTAATGCGTCGTCTCAGCCCGTTAAGTAGGGATCGCCCAATTGTGCCGGTAGGATCACCGTGGTCGATCGCCCGGGTCTGGAGGCTCGGCCTCGTGAGTGCTCCGCACGACTTCCCGTTTGCGCCGTGACCCGCCGTGCTGAGTGTTTACGTGCGCCAGCGCGCAGACGATGCCACCGCGCCGCCGTACCCTTGTCCTTTACATCAATAAGATCTATGCGGAGAGCGTCCGTGAGGTGGATCAGCTGCAACGCATCGTGGACGAAGCGCAGGCGATGGTCGATGAGGCGCTTGGGATGAAGCGGGTCCAGTAAAGCCATGCATACGAGCAAACCAACGGTCGAGGCCGACCTGGAATCGCTGCAGCGCGAAGCGTTTGGCTACTTTCTGCACGAGACCAATCCGAAGAATGGGCTGGTGCGCGACAAGACCGCGCCCAATTGGCCCGCCAGCATCGCCGCTACCGGTCTCGCCTTGGCCGTGTATCCGGTAGGCGTCGGGCGCGGCTTCGTAACGCGCGCGACGGCAATCGAGAGAATCCTCGCCACATTGCGATTTTTCCGGAACAGTCCGCAAGGCCCCGAACCGGAAGCCACTGGTTACCACGGCTTTTATTATCATTTTCTCGACATGCAGACCGGTCGGCGCGCATGGCAATGCGAACTGTCGACGGTAGACAGCACGCTTCTGCTCGCCGGTGCGTTGACTGCCGGCGCATACTTTGACCGGGATACGGCTGAGGAACGGGAAATTCGCGCCCTTGCCGACGCGCTCTATCGCCGGGCGGATTGGCCTTGGGCGCAAAATGGTGGTGCAACGGTTACGCACGGGTGGAAACCCGAAAGCGGATTTCTCGAGTACCGTTGGGAAGGCTACGACGAGGCGCTGGTGCTGTATATCCTGGGTCTCGGCTCACCCACTCATCCGCTGCCGAAGGAAAGCTACGCAGCGTGGGCGTCCACTTACCGATGGGAACACTGTTACGGATATGACTATCTCTATGCCGGGCCGCTATTTACGCACCAGCTCTCCCATATCTGGGTCGACTTTCGCGGGATCCAGGACGCTTTCATGCGTACCAAGGACATCGACTATTTCGAGAACAGCCGGCGTGCGACCTATGTGCAACGAGAGTACGCCAGCGACAACCCGCTCAAGTTCGCGCACTACGGCGGGCATTGCTGGGGACTTACCGCGAGCGAAGGTCCCGGTCCGGCCAGCATCAACGTGGCCGGAATCGAGCGCCAGTTCTTCGATTACGTGGGGCGCGGCGTTCCGTACGGACCCGACGACGGCACGATCGCGCCGTGGGCCGTCGCGGCGTCGCTGCCGTTCGCGCCCGAAATTGTGCTGCCCGCGCTCGATCACTGTATTCATGACCTCAAGCTGACCGAGTCTAACCGCTATGGCTTCAAGGCATCCTTCAATCCGACCTACCCCGCTGCATCCGGCAAACCCCACGGTTGGGTATCGCCGTTCCATTTCGGGCTGAATGAAGGGCCGACCGTTCTGATGGTCGAGAACCATCGGACGGGTTTGTTGTGGCGTTTGATGCGAGATTGCCCCTACGTCGTTGCCGGATTGCGGCGAGCGGGATTCACGGGCGGATGGCTATGACGTCCATTCCTCACCGCTACCGGCTTGGGCACGGGAACTCGCTAAAATCACGGATTATCAAATCTCGAAGCACCTCGTCTCAGTTGCTTCAGGTCGCCAAGGGGCTGTGTTGGCGAGGAATCGGATGGGACATGTTGCACAAACAATGGAGGTCGTCATGAATCAACAAACGGTCATTGCACGCACACGTCGTTTCATTTGTGCGCTCGGTGGGCTCGCCATACTTGCGACTGCCACGTTGGGTCTCGCTCAAATGCCCGCGATGCCCACCGACAAGTCGGCGACCAAAGGGGCTCCAGCGGCCGCCGCGGCCGCTACTCCAGCGCCCAGCGGAAAAAAGGACACCATGATGCCGGGGATGCCTGGCATGGATGCCAGCGGGGGCATGCACGACTCCATGATGGGCATGATGAAGAATATGGAATCGATGAAAATGACCGGGGACGCGGACCGTGACTTCGCAATGATGATGAAGGTGCACCATCAAGGCGCAATCGACATGGCCCAGATGGAACTCAAGAGCGGAAAAGATGCAAAGATGCGAGCCATGGCCAAGCGGATCATCGAAGCCCAGCAGAAAGAGATCAAGGAGTTCGACCAGTGGCTCGGTTCGCGGAAATGACGCCACTCCAGCGCCGCCTCGCGGCTATTTCATCGCGCGGCGGATTTGCGTGACCGTCAGCTGCTGACCGATCATCGTCGCGCGGAAGTCGACCTTGTCGCCAGGCTTCAGGCTCGCGAGCAGCTTGGCATCGCTTGCCTTGAACATCATCGAGCTCATCGGCGCCATCCGTAGGCCTGCGATCCTGCCATGCCCGAGGGTGATCGTTCCCTCTTCGAGATCGACCTCGCGCACCTCGCCTGCGGCGAGCGATGCGGCCCGAGCGGCGGGTTTATGCGCCGGTTCCGTCCCTGGTGCGTGATCGTTGCACGCGAGGGCGAATGATGACGAACCTGCAAGCGTCACAAAGAGGGCAAAGGAGATGAGTCGCAACATAGATGCGCTTTCATCAGCCACGATACTTGGCATAGCTGGAGCTGCCGCCGTCACGATGAAGCAATAGCACCGTATACGGATCGACACGACCTCCTTGCTCCATGCCTGGTGAGCCGATGACCATGCCCGGTACGGCGAGGCCGATGGCGGCCGGGCGCTCCTTCAGCAGCCGCTGGATTTCCCGGACCGGCACGTGACCCTCGATCGCGTAGCCGTCGACCAACGCGGTATGGCAGCTCCC
>JANMBN010000006.1:0-2972 GCA_031360485.1 Betaproteobacteria bacterium
CGCACCCCCCGTGGACCAGCGGTTGCGCTACCTCAACGTGTCGCCGTTCCGCAACGACATCGAGCTGCAGACCTTCGACCCTGGCGCCGCGTCATTCGGCAAGGGCGGCGCAAGCGTCACCGAAGTCACGCTGCGCGACGATGCAGGCAATCCGCTGGCCTGGGTCGTAGGGGGCGAGACCGTGGCGCTGACGATCCGCGCCGTCGCCACCAAGCCGCTCCAGCGGACGATCATCGGGTTTTTCGTCCGCGACCGCCTCGGTCAGAACCTGTTCGGCGACAATACGCTGCTGTCTTCCGGCGAGTCCCCGGTCCGCGCCCGGGCCGGGGAGACGATCGAGGCGCGCTTCGTCTTCGACATGCCGCTGCTGCCCGTCGGCGACTACTCGATCAACGTGGCGATCGCCGAAGGCGACCAGGGCGAGCACATACAGCATCAATGGATCTACGACGCGCTGATCTTCAAGTCGCACGCGAGCAGCGTCACGCACTCGCTGATCGGCATCCCGATGCGCGAAGTGACGATCGGGCTGGCGGCCCGCGACGAATTGAACGAGCCGTCGCAGTGACCCCATTCCGCATCCAGCAGGGGCGCGCATGAAACCGGGGACGCTCGGCGACTTCGGTCAATGGATGTACGAATTCGATCTCGGCGACAACGTCAGGACGCCGGTCTATCTCGAAAGCCTGAAACAGGTCCATGCGGTGCGCCGCGACATGATCTTCGGCTATCTCGACGGCGCCGGTTACGACGACCGCGCGGGAACGGTGCTCGATATCGCGTGCAACGAGGGCTATTTCCTGTTCGAGATGCTGAAGCGCGGCGCACGGCACGGACTCGGCATCGAGGGACGCGCCGAGAATCTCGCCAAGGCTGAATACATCAAGAAGCGCCTGCAGGTCGCGAACTGCGAATTCCGGCAGGCCGACGTGCTGACGGCCGAGTACGAACCCGATTCGCACGATGTCGTGTTGCTGCTCGGCATCATCTACCACGTCGAAAATCCGATCGGGCTCATCCGCAAGGCCGCCGCTGCGGCAAAGCGGTATCTGTTCGTCGAAACACAGCTTTGCCGGCCGGACCGATCGATTCCGTACGGCTGGGGCATCCCCGGCGTCTACCACGAGACGGAGAGCTGCTTCGCCCTCATCGCCGAGCCGAAGGACAATCCGCTGTCGGCGATGGGCAGCCTCAGCCTGATCCCCAATCTCGCCGCCGTCACCACGGTCATGCGCCACTGCGGCTTTCGCAGCGTCGAACAACTGCAACCGAGCGCGTCGCTGCGCGAAGCGCAGTACGACAACGTCGATCGCGTGGTGCTCGTCGGTTGCAAATGAGCCGCGCCGATCCCACCGCCGGCCCCGCGCGCGATCGCGCACCCGCGTTCGCCCCGACCCGATGCCTCTGCTGCGGATCGGCCAGCATCGCCAGCGCCGACGTGCTGACGCCGGACCTGATCGCGGCCTGGGAGCTCGCGCCGGAAGAGCTCGCCTACGTCAATCGGCAGCAAGGATTGCACTGTCGCGATTGCGGCGCGACGCTGCGCTGCTGGGGCCTGGCGGCGGCGGTGATGCGCGTGCATGGATTCGAGGGGCTGTTCACGGACTTCGTTGAGACTCCGACGGCAAGGGCGCTTCGAGTCCTGGAGATCAACGAGGCCGGCGCGCTGACGTGCTACCTCGGCGCCCTGCCCCGGCACACGCTCGGTCAGTATCCGGCGATCGAAATGAGCGCGCTGCCCTTCGCCGATCGCTCGTTCGACCTCGTCATCCATGCCGACACGATCGAGCACATCGCGGATCCGATCGCCGGGCTCGCCGAGTGCCACCGCGTGCTGGACACCGGCGGCATCTGCGCGTTCACGGCTCCGGTCATCGTGGGACGGCTGTCGCGCTCGCGCGCCGGCCTGCCGCCGAGTTTCCACGGAACCGCGGCCGAAGGGCATCCCTATCGGGTCCACACCGAGTTCGGCGCCGATCTGTGGACGCATGCGCTGCGCGCGGGCTTTCCGGAATGCCGCGCGTTCTCGCTCGATTATCCGGCGACCGTGGCGTGGCTGGCCTGCAAATGAATCGCCTTGGCCGACGCGCCGGGCGGTGATCGTCGCGACGCCGCACGCACGTCGACGATGAAGGCACCCGCGACGCGCAACGCCCCCTGCCCGTGCGGCAGCGGCAGGCGCTACAAGGATTGCCATGGAGGACTCGGTCCGTCCGCGCTCGCCGCCGCGGCCCGGTCCGATCCGCGGCAATTGATCGCCCAAGGATTGGACGCCATCGCTCGCGAGGATCTGCCGGCGGCCGAGAGCGCCGCCCGCGCCGTTCACGCGATCGACCCGAAGCATCCGGATGCGTCGCATATTCTCGCGCTGGCCCGCCTCCTGCGCGAGGATCATGCTGGCGCGCTCGATGCGTGCGACCGCGCGATTGCCGTGCTGCCGTCGCACGCGCCGTTTCATGTCTCGCGCGCTCGCGCACTGCTTGGCCTCGGGCGCCACGCCGACGCCGAACGCAGCGTCCGGCACGCATTGGCGCTGGATCCCGGGGACCCCGCCGCATGGACGCTGCTCGGACGCACGCTGCTCGCGCCCGATCGGGCGGAGACTGGTGCGGGAACCGACCGTCCTGCGGCGCGAGGCGGCGCCGCCGCGGAGGAGGCGTGGAGGAATGCGCTGCGACTCGATGCCGCGAACGCCGAAGCGACGTTCTATCTGGGCAATGCGTTGCGCGAGCGGGGCGAGTACGCCGACGCGATCCGCACCTACGAGGGCGCGCTGCAGCGGCATCCGCACGACGCACGGCTCGTCAACAACCTCGGGCTCGCGCTGGAGAGGTCCGGCGACGTCGACGCGGCAGCGATGCGCTACGAGCAGGCGCTCGCCGCGCCGGAATCCCTGGCGGAGGCCCACGCGAATCTCGCGCGCCTGTTGCAGCAGCGGCAGGATTTTCCCGGCGCCGCGCGCCACTATCATA
>JANMBN010000172.1:0-6455 GCA_031360485.1 Betaproteobacteria bacterium
TGCGCGACGACGGCGTCGACGAAGAAGTGCCGCTTGACACCGTGGCCGTTGGCGACCGCCTGCGTGTCAAGCCCGGCGAGAAGGTACCAGTGGACGGCACGGTACTCGAGGGTACCAGCAGAGTGGACGAATCCATGATCACCGGCGAGCCCGTGCTGGTAGCGAAGGCCGCGGGCGGCAAGGTCACCGGTGCGACCGTTAACGGCACTGGGTCGTTGGTCATCCGTGCCGAGCGGGTGGGCGCGGATACGCTGCTCGCACGCATCGTTCACATGGTGAGAGAAGCCCAGCGCACGCGCGCGCCGATCCAGCGGCTCGCCGATATCATCGCGGCGTACTTCGTGCAGATCGTGGTCGTCATTGCCGTCGTGACGGCGCTCGCGTGGTGGTTTTTCGGCCCGGAGCCGAAATTCGCCTATGCATTTCTGAACGCCGTCGCCGTGCTGATCATCGCCTGCCCCTGTGCCGTCGGCCTCGCCACGCCCATCTCGATGACGGTCGCCATGGGGCAAGGCGCGCGCGCCGGCATCCTGTTCCGCAATGCGGAAGCGATCGAACGCATGCGCGACATCGACACCCTCGTGGTCGACAAGACCGGCACGTTGACGCTCGGCCATCCCGCGCTGACGGAGTTTGTCGCTGAAGGACTTGCGGAAAACGAAGCGCTTGCACTGGTGGCGGGTGTGGAACAGCTTTCCGAACACCCGATCGCGCTGGCGATCGTCGAGGGCGCCAAAGCGCGCGGCCTGACACCGGGTACGGCCACGGCATTCGAGGCGTTGAACGGCCTCGGCGCGCTCGCCGACGTCGGCGGCAAGCGCGTCCTTGTCGGGAGCCGGGGCTTTCTTGCCCAGCGCGGCGTTGACACCCAGCGCTGGGAGGAACGCGCGGAAGTCTGGCGCGCGGACGCCAAGACGGTGGTGTTTTTCGCCATCGACGGTGCGGCAGCAGGAATGGCGGCGGTCGCCGATCCGATCAAGGAGAGCACGCCGGAAGCGATTGCGGCCCTCAAGCGCACGGGCGTGCGCATCGTGATGCTCACCGGCGATTCGCGCAGCACCGCTGATGCCGTTGCGCGGAAACTGGGCATCGACGAGGCGCTCGCCGAAGTGCTGCCCGAGGACAAGGCCGGCCACGTGAAGCGCCTGCAGGCCCAGGGGCACAAGGTTGCGATGGCGGGTGATGGCATCAACGATGCGCCGGCGCTGGCGCAGGCCGACGTCGGCATTGCCATGGGCACGGGCACCGACGTCGCCATGGAAAGCGCCGGGGTGACGCTGGTCAAGGGCGACCTGCGCGGCATCGCGCGCGCCACCATCCTGTCGCGCGCCACGATGCGCAACATCCGGCAAAACCTGACGTTCGCCTTCGGTTACAACGCGCTTGGCATCCCGGTGGCCGCCGGAGTGCTCTACCCGGCCTTTGGCTTGCTGCTGTCGCCGGTCTTCGCCGGCGCCGCCATGGCGCTGAGCTCGGTCTCCGTGGTTACCAATGCGCTGCGCCTGAACCGCGTCAAGCTATGAGCGGGGCGATGCGGTGATCAGGGGGATACACGGCGGTGCCGCGCGACCAGGCGAGCCTTGGCCGCCGCGAGCTCAACCGGACGAAGTCCCGGCGGCTGGATAGGGCCGATTGACTGGTCGGGGTGAGAGGATTTGAACCTCCGGCCTCTACGTCCCGAACGTAGCGCTCTACCAGGCTAAGCTACACCCCGAATGGCCGTTGCCGGCACGGACTTCTGCGATGCCCCGCGGCGGGAAAACAGCATGTTCGCGGGTCAGCGGCCGTGGCCGTGGCGCGCGTCGATTCAGTACGTGCGCCGGGCCGCGAAGGACGCCAATTCTAGCAGACTTTCGCGGTGCGGCGACGGTGGGAGGTCGGTCACGCAAGCCGCGGCCGTCTCGCTTTCGCGCACCGCGCACCGGCGAGCGTAATCCAGGGCGCCCGTGCGCTCGAGCACGTCCATCACCGGCGCGAACTTGGCGAGCCTTCCGTACGTGATCGCCGCCCTGATGAGCGCCGCGTCTGCCGGGCTGCCGACGGCGATGGCGCGGATAAGGGGAAGCGTCATCTTCCCTTCCGCGAGATCGTCGCCCAGGTTCTTGCCGATGGCGCCCTGCTCGCCGGTGTAATCGAGCACGTCGTCGACCAGCTGGAACGACGTGCCGAGGTGCATGCCGTAGCGGGCAAGCGCGGCCTCGCGCTCGGGCGCCGCCCCGGCGAGCACCGCGCCGAGCTGGGCGGCGGCCTCGAACAGCTTCGCCGTCTTGCGCTGGATGACGCCGAGATAGGCGGCCTCGTCGAGATCCGGATTGCCCGAGTTCATGAGCTGGAGGACCTCGCCTTCGGCGATCACGTTGGTCGCCTGCGACAGGATTTCCAGCACGCGCACGGAACCGATGCCGACCATCAGCTGAAATGCGCGCGAGTAGAGGAAATCGCCGACGAGCACGGATGCGGCATTGCCGAACGTCGCGTTGGCGGTCGCGTGGCCGCGGCGGAGCTTGGATTCGTCGACGACGTCGTCGTGCAGCAGCGTTGCCGTGTGGATCATCTCGACGACCGCCGCCAGCGTGCAATGGTGCCGGCCTTCGTATCCGCATGCGCGGGCGGTCAGGAGGACGAGCGCGGGGCGCAGCCTTTTGCCGCCTCCGCCGACGATGTACTCGGCGATCTGCCGGATCAGTGCCACCTCGGAGCCAAGGCTTTCGCGCAGCACTCGATCGACCTCGGTCATCTCGGGAGCGATCAGGGATTTCAGGGATTCAGGCGTCACGTGGAGATTCGCGGAAGCGGCACGGCTCCCGCCGGGGACCGGGTACTCGCTGCGCACAACGGGCCGGTCGCATCAGTGCAGCCGGGGGGCGAATTGTAACCGACGACGCGCCGGCGCTTGCCTGGCGCGAGCCGCGACGGCCCCGCGTATCCACGGCGCCGCCGTCCGTGAGGCGCTGCCGCCGCCCCCTCCGGCCGTCAAAACGCGACCTTTGACAGGACCGCCCGTAAACGCTTAAAATGTAAGGCTTTCCGCGATCGGCGCGGGAACGTATTGGCAGCCGGTGTTGGCCAACGGGTATCGGCCAATGACGGGCAAAACGAGCGGAGTATCAGCATGTACGCGGTCATAAGATCCGGCGGCAAGCAGTACAGAGTCACCCCCGGCGAGAAACTCAAGGTCGAAACGCTGCCTGCCGATGTGGGCGCCGAAGTCGTTCTCGACGAGGTTTTGATGATCGGCGAAGGCGAGAGCGTCCGCCTCGGCCAGCCCATCCTCGCGGGAGCCACGGTCAAGGCGATCGTCGTCGGCCACGGCCGGGGCGACAAGGTCACGATATTCAAGATGCGCCGGCGCAAGCACTACCAGAAGCACCAGGGCCATCGCCAGAACTACACCGAACTCAAGATCGACAGCATCGTCGGCTGACGGGGAGCATTCACCATGGCACACAAGAAGGCAGGGGGCAGTTCGCGCAACGGGCGCGACTCCGAATCGAAGCGTCTGGGCGTGAAGTCCTATGGCGGCGAGCTGATCAACGCCGGCAGCATCATCATCCGCCAGCGCGGCACGCAGATTCACCCGGGTATCAACGTCGGCATGGGCAAGGACCACACGCTGTTCGCGCTCGTCCGGGGCAAGGTCGCGTTCGCGACCAAAGGCAAGGACAAGAAGAAGGTGGTCAGCATCGAGCCGGTGGCCGCGTAATCCGCCAGCGATCGGCGGCGGGCGGTCCCCCAGGGCGCGCCCCCGCAAAACGAAGATCCCGGCTTTCGCGCCGGGATTTTTTTCGTCGGCCAGCGTGCGCGGGCGACGCTACCGCCGTTCCAGCCACCAAAGCATGGCCACCGTCCCCGTGATGAATACCGCCAGCGGGAATGCCGCCGAGAAGAGCGGCGGCCAGTCGTTCAGAACGCCCAGATTCGAGAACAGCCGGCCGACCAGGAAGAACACGAGTCCCAGTATCGTGCCCGCGAATATCCGGAACCCGACGCCCCCCTGCCGCCGCTGAAAATACGAGAACGGCAGCGCGACGATCATCATCACCAGGACCGAAGCGGGATAGAACACCTTGTTCCAGAACGCGATCTCGAATCGCGTCGTCTTTTGCGCGCCGCCTTCCAGAAGGCGCTTGTTCTCCCACAGCGTGTTGAGCTCGAGCTTTTCGGGCGCCACCTGGTACACCGTCAGCAGCGAGGGTCGAAGGACGGTGTCCCATGCGTAGGTGCCGGCCTCCGTCACACGCGTGCCCGTCGTGGCGATTTCGGTTGTGCGCACCGCCTTCAACCGCCACTGGCCATTGCCGGTGAAGCTGCCGGACTCCGCGGTGCGGACCGTCTTCAGCCTGAAGTCGCCGTCGAACTCGTAGATGCGCACGCCGACGAGCGTGAGATCGGAGAGCACGTTGCGGATGTTGACGAACGTCTGTTCCTGCTTGAACCAGAAGCCCGACTGGAACTGCTGCGCGACGACGCGCGCCGTGTCCCCGCGGGCCTGGGCGCGCACCCGCTGCGACAGCAGCTCGGCCTGCGGCGCGACGAATTCGCCGGCGAGAAACGTGACCAGCGCCAACGGAATGCCGATGCGCACCAGCGACCATCCGACCTGCAGCAGCGACGCGCCCGATGCCCGCATCACGGTGTACTCCGAACTCGAGACGAGCTGCGCCAGGGCGAACAGCGTGCCGATCAGCGTCGCCACGGGAAACAGCTCGTACATCCGCGACGGCAGCTGCAGCGCGACGAAGAGCAGCGCGGCCGAGATCGTGTAGCCGCCGCGCCCCACGTCGCCGAGCTCGTGGATCAGGTCGAAGAACGCGAACAGCATGATCAGCGCGCTGAAGATCAGCATGATCGCGGCGAGCACCTCGCGGCCGATATAGCGTGTCAGCGTCTTCATGCCGCCGCCTTGGTCCGCCCGTTGATGCGCCAGACACCGAACAGCGACAGCTGATGTCCGAAGAGGAGCAGCACCACGGCGATCGCGATGGCGTGCGGAAGCACGAGCCCGGGAAGAAATCCCAGTTTGCCCTGCGCGATGAAGCTCTGCACGATATTGAGGCAGTTGCTGTAGAGCATGTACACGAACGCGGCCCCGATGAGGTTGAACGAGCGCCCCATCCGCGGGTTCACGTAGGCAAGGGGCACCGCGAGCAGCGTCAGCACCAGGGCCGAAATGGGCACGGAGAGCCGCCAGAACAGCTCGGCCCGTTCCAGCGGGCCATCGATCGCGATGAGGATCGCGGTCGGGATCGCTTTCGACGATACCGGCAGCGCCCGGAGTTCCGCCGGCTCGATCCGGCGGCCGAGCGATCCGAACTCGACGATCTGGTATTCCGCGGTGCCTGGCTTGCCTTCGTACCGGCGCCCGTCGTTCAGGACGATGAACCGGTCGCCGTTGGGGGCCTCCTGCAGCGTTCCCGAGCGCGCCACGATCGTCGCATCCTTGCCTTCCTCGACCGTATGCAGAAATACGTTGCGAATCGTCCCGTCGAAGGTATTGATGCTCTCGACGAAAACGACCAGATTCGCACGGCGAAACTCGCGGAAGAGCCCGGGTGAAAGCAGGGTGATTTCATCGCGGGATTCGAGCTGGCGCTCGAATTCGAGTTTGCGTTGTTCGGCCCACGGCGAAAGAAACAGCGACAGGACCAGGATGGCGATGAAAAACGGGGCGGCAAACCAGAGAATCGGCCGCAGGCACGCGGTCAGCGCCTGGCCGGAGGTGAACCAGACGATCATCTCGCTATCGCGGTACCAGCGCGTCAGCGTGAGCAGGACCGTGACGAAAACCGTAACGGACAACAGGATATTGAAGTAAAACAGCGCGTTGAAGCCCAGAAGCGCCAGGATTCCCTCCGGCGCCACAACCCCGCCTGCCGCCCTGGCCAGCAGGCGCAACACCAGATTGGTGAACAGTATCCCCAGCAGCACGAGGAACAGTCCGACGGCGGTCGCCGTCATTTCCCGCACCAGGCTGCGCCGAAAAATCATGCCGGTTGGAGAATTTTGACTTTATTGGGCCATTTTGCCGATAATGCGATCCATTCCGCGTTACGGCAAAGAAACCTAACAGGGGGAGGCTACGGAAGCGATGGAATTTACCATAAAAAGCGGCAGTCCCGAGAAGCAGCGGAGCGCCTGCGTCGTCGTCGGCGTTTTCGACAACCGCAAGCTTTCATTGTCCGCCGACCTCATCGATCGTGCGTCGAACGGGTACATAAGCGAAATCATCCGCCGTGGCGACATGGAGGGCAAACTCGGTGCGACCCTCCTTTTGCACAATGTTCGCGGCACCTTGGCCGATCGCGTGCTTCTGATAGGCCTCGGGAAGGAGCGGGATTTTCGCGACAAGGAGTTCCGTTCGGCGATGAATTCGGCGGTCAAGCTCCTGAACGAGACGGGGTCGTACGAGGCGGTCATCTACATCACCGAAGAGAAGGTCAAGCGCCGCGAGGTGG
>JANMBN010000415.1:0-6803 GCA_031360485.1 Betaproteobacteria bacterium
CAGGCGGCTGGTAGATGCGCCGATAGGCCTGCTCGAACCGCCGCGCTCCGTCGCGCGTCAGGCGATAGAAGCTTTGCCGGCCGATCGGCCTGGCCGCCAGCCATCGCTGGCGCGCGAGACGAAACACGCTCGTCCGGACGAGCCGCTCGTTGATTCCGAAGGGGACGAGCAAGTCGATGAGGCCCGCCAGCATCACCGCGCCGCCATGCGGGGCGATCGCGTCGCCCCAGACCGTGATGATGAGCGACGGCGCGCGGGGCGGCGAGGACGCGAGCTCGCGGCGGATCCAGCGGCTGATCTGCGGATCCGGCGGCGATTCGGGGCGGGAGGCGGCGCGCATGGATCGGAGGCGGGGGCGGAGAAACCGGCCAACGTGATACAAACGTTACGGGATGGCCATGGAAAGTGTATCATTTCGGCTCGCGGCCGGAACGACTATCCGTTGCCCCGGGGCGCGGGAAAGCCCGGCGCGCCGCGCGAGATGCGCGACGAGGAGAGACGCATGTACGCACAGATGGTCGACACCGGCGTCAAGGCCGTGCAATCGCTCGCCGACATGTCGGTCGAGGATCAGGCGTTCCAGGCGCGGATCGACGGCGACATCAAGATCGAGCCGAAGGAGTGGATGCCCGCGGCGTACCGGAAGACGCTGATCCGGCAGATTTCGCAGCACGCGCATTCCGAGATCGTCGGCATGCTGCCCGAAGGCAACTGGATCACGCGCGCGCCGACATTGAAGCGCAAGGCGATCCTGATGGCCAAGGTCCAGGACGAGGCCGGTCACGGGCTGTATCTCTATTCGGCGGCGGAAACGCTCGGGGTGTCGCGCGACCAGATGGTCGCCGACCTGCACGCCGGCCGCGCCAAGTATTCGTCGATCTTCAACTACCCGACGCTGACCTGGGCCGACATCGGCACGATCGGCTGGCTCGTCGACGGCGCCGCGATCATGAACCAGATCCCGCTTTGCCGGTGCTCGTTCGGGCCGTATGCGCGGGCCATGGTCCGCATCTGCAAGGAGGAGAGCTTTCACCAGCGCCAGGGCTACGACATCGTGATGACGCTCGCGCGCGGCACGCCCGGGCAGAAGGCGATGGCGCAGGATTCGCTCGATCGCTGGTGGTGGCCGTCGCTGATGATGTTCGGGCCGCCGGACGCCGAGAGCGTGCACAGCGCGCAATCGGCGGCGTGGAAGATCAAGATCCTGTCCAACGACGAGCTGCGCCAGCGTTTCGTCGACCAGACCGTGCCGCAGGCGGATTACCTCGGGCTCACGATGCCGGATCCCGAGCTTCGCTGGAACGCCGAGCGCGGCCACTACGATTTCGGCCCGATCGACTGGGCCGAATTCGACAACGTGATCAAGGGCAACGGTCCCTGCAACCGCGACCGGATGAAGACGCGCGTCAAGGCGTGGGAGGACGGCGCGTGGGTCCGCGAGGCGGCGATGGCGCATGCCGGGAAGCAAGCGCTGCGAGCCGCCCGGCAGGGCGCGGCGCAGTCCCGCGTCGGCGTCGACGCTTGAAGGAGGTCCGATGAACGAGTGGCCGCTTTGGGAGATCTTCGTTCGGAGCCAGCACGGCCTCGCGCACCGGCACGTCGGCAGCCTGCACGCGCCCGACGCCGGGTTGGCGATCAAGAACGCGCGCGACGTCTACACCCGGCGCAACGAGGGCGTGTCGATCTGGGCGGTGCGCTCGGCCGACATCGTCGCGTCCGCTCCGGGCGACAAGGAAGCGCTGTTCGAGCCGGCGAACAGCAAGGTCTACCGGCATCCGACTTTTTTTCCGATGCCCGACGAAGTGAAGCACCTCTGAGGTCGCCCGGGTTCGCGATGACGCACGACGAAGCGCTGTTCCAGTACCTGCTGCGGCTCGGTGACTCGCCGCTGATCCTCGCGCAGCGCCTGGGCGAGTGGGTCGGCCATGGCCCGGTGCTGGAGGAGGACATCGCGCAGACCAACGTCGGCCTCGACCTTCTCGGGCAGGCGCGGCTCTGGCTTTCCTGCGCCGGCGAAGTCGAGGCGGGCCTGAGGGCGCCGGGTCGCGACGAGGATGAGCTCGCCTTCCTTCGCGATGCCGGAGAATTCCGCAACCTGTTGCTCGTCGAGCAGCCGAACGGCAACTTCGCCGCGACGACGGCGCGGCAATTCCTGTTCGATGCATGGCATCTGCTCCTGCTGCGCGCGCTCGCCGGGTCGAAGGATGCGCGCATCGCCGGGATCGCGGCAAAGGGCGCGAAGGAAGCCGCCTACCACGCCGAGCGTTCGGCCGACTGGGTGATCCGCCTCGGCGACGGCACGGACGAGTCGCACGCGAAGGTGCAGGCGGCGATCTCCGACCTGTGGCCGTACACGGGCGAGATGTTCACGCCCGATGCGACCGAGCTCGCGCTGATCGAGACCGGAGTCGCCGCCGACGTTCGTGCGCTGGCCGCGCCGTGGCGGCGACACGTCGACACGGTCCTTGCCGAAGCGACGCTCGAGGCCCCCGGCGAGACGTTCATGCAGCAAGGCGGCAAACGAGGCGTGCACACCGAGCACCTCGGGCATCTGCTCGCCGAGATGCAGGTCCTGCAACGGACGTATCCCGGGGCACGGTGGTGAGTGTCTCGACGATGATGGCCGGCCGGGACGCGCCCGTCGCGGTTGCCGCCGCCGCTGCGCCCGCCGGGTCGCGTCCGGCGATCGGCGCCGTCTGGCAGGCGCTTGCCGCGGTGCCGGATCCCGAGATTCCCGCCGTGTCGATCGTCGATCTCGGTATCCTGCGCGGGGTCGGCTGGGACGCCGACGATCCCGCCATGGCGGTCGTCACCGTCACGCCGACCTACTCGGGCTGTCCCGCGACCGAACTCATCATGGCGTCGATCCGCGACGCGTTAACCGCGGCGGGTGTTGCGCGCATCCGGCTCGCGATCGAGTTCGCTCCGGCATGGACGACGGACTGGATCACGGCGGAAGGCAGGCGCAAGCTCCGCGAATTCGGCATTGCCCCGCCCGACGGCACGCGCGCCGCTTCCGCTTCGACGCCGATCGACGTCGCAGGCATCAGCCCGTTGCGGCGTGCCAGGGTCGCCGTCGCGTGCCCGCGCTGCGGGTCGAACGACACCCGGCTTCTGTCCCAATTCGGCTCGACCGCGTGCAAGGCCCAGTACCGCTGCCTCGCTTGCCTCGAGCCGTTCGACTACTTCAAGCCGCATTAGTGGGGTCAGAGACGACTTTTGACAGATCGCCCGCGCATCACTGATGCCACAAAAAAGTCGTCTCTGACCCCACTTTGCCCATGAGCAAATTTCACCGCCTTTCGGTATCGAAAATCGAGCGCGAGACGCGCGACGCCGTCGCGATCACGTTCGCCGTGCCCCCGCCGCTGGCGGATTCGTTCCGCTTCGCGGCGGGACAGCACGTGACGCTGCGCGCCGACATCGGCGGGCAGGACGTGCGCCGTTCCTATTCGATCTGCTCGGGCGTGCAGGACGAGACGCTGCGGATCGCCGTCAAGCGCAACGCCGGCGGCGTGTTCTCGGAATGGGCGAACGAAACGCTGGAGCCCGGGGAGATGCTCGACGTGATGCCGCCGATGGGGCACTTCAACATGCCCCTCGCCGCGGACAACCGCAGGCACTACGCCGGGTTCGCCGCCGGCAGCGGCATCACGCCGCTCCTGTCCCTCGTCAAGACGGCGCTCGCGGCGGAGCCGTTGAGCGAGTTCACGCTCTTCTATGGCAACCGCGCGTCCGGAACCGTGATGTTCAAGGAGGAGCTCGCGGCGCTGAAGGACAGCTATCTCACGCGCTTCAACCTGGTGCACGTGCTTTCGCGCGAGGCGCAGGACATCGACCTCCTGCACGGCCGGATCGACCGGGCGAAGGCCGACGCGCTGATCGCCAACTGGCTCGATCTCGACGGCGTCGACGCCGTCTTCGTCTGTGGCCCCGACGGCATGATGCAGGCGGTGGCCGAAGCGTTGAAGGCGCGCGGCTTTCCCGAGGCGAAGATCCGGATCGAGCGCTTCGCGACCAGCGTGCCGAAGCATCAGCACAAGCCGGGGAAGATGCCCGAGCCCGGCCACACGACGTGCGAGGTCACCGTGGTGCTGGAAGGCGCCACGAAGACGTTCACGCTGGAAAAAGGCAGGGAGAGCGTCCTCGAAGCCGGGCTCAAATCCGGCGTCGAGCTGCCGTACTCGTGCAAGAGCGGCGTTTGCTCGACCTGCCGCGCGAAGCTGATCGCGGGCGAGGTCGACATGGACGTCAACTTCGCGCTCGAGGATTACGAGGTCGCGCGCGGGTTCGTGCTGACGTGTCAAAGCCATCCCGTGACCGACAAGGTTACCGTCGACTACGACCAGACGGCCTGACCGGCAGAGCCGGCCCGTCGCAACGCGTTCCGCGCCGCAAGCTATCGAGCGAACTTCCGACTCGGTACACTATCGTTTCGACGACGACAATCCCAGGAGCCCGCCGTGCCGCATCCGCTGTTCGAACGCCACGCCGCGACGCTCGAGCGCGCGCTCACCGCGATCGCCGAGCGCGGCTACTGGAGCGCGTACTCGGAATCGCCCAGCCCGAAGGTTTACGGCGAGGGCGCGGCCGATGCCGGCAAGGCGGCGTTCGACGCGCTGCGCGACAAGCCGTTCCCGCTCGAGCAGCCGGGTACCGTGGGAATCGTCGGGCAGGAGGTTTCGCCTTACGGGTTCCCGCTGGGGATCGAGTACCCCAAGCCCGACATAGACGCGCTGTTCGCCGCGGTCGCGAAGGCGCAGCGCGCGTGGGCGAAGGCCGGGCCGGAAACCTGGGTCGGCGTCTGCGCCGAGATCCTGCACCGCATCAACCGGCAAAGCTTTCTCTTCGCCAACGCCGTGATGCACACGACCGGGCAGGCGTTCATGATGGCGTTCCAGGCGGGCGGGCCGCACGCGCAGGATCGCGGTCTCGAAGCCGTCGCGTATGCCTGGGCCGAGATGAAGCGGATACCGGCCAGTGCCGTCTGGGAAAAGCCGCAGGGCAAGAACGAGCCGCTGAAGATGGAGAAGCGCTACCGGATCGTGCCGCGCGGAGTCGGCCTGGTGATCGGCTGTTGCACGTTCCCGACGTGGAACGGATTCCCGGGCTTCTTCGCCGATCTCGCCACCGGCAACGCCGTCGTTGTCAAGCCTCATCCCGCGGCGATCCTTCCGCTCGCGCTCACCGTGCGGATCGCGCGCGAGGTGCTTGCCGAGGCGGGCTTCGATCCCGACGTCGTCACGCTCGTCGCGCACGAAGCGGGCGACGACGTCGCGCAGAAGCTCGCGCTGCGCCCGGAGGTCGGGATCATCGACTTCACCGGCAGCGCGGCGAACGGCAGCTGGCTGGAAGCGAATGCGCGGCAGGCGCTGGTATACACCGAGAAGTCCGGCGTCAACCAGATCGTCATCGACTCCGCCGAGGATTTCGGGAGCGTCGCGCGCAATGTCGCCTTTTCGCTGTCGCTTTATACGGGGCAGATGTGCACGGCGCCGCAGAACATCTACGTTCCGAACGGAGGCATCGACACCGCGGACGGGCACCTCACGTTCGACCAGGTTGCCGCGGGCATCGCCGACGCCGTGCAGAAGCTTCTCGCCGACCCTGCGCGCGCCGTCGAGATCCTCGGGGCGGTCGTCAACGACGGCGTGCTGAAGCGCCTGGAAACCGCGCGTGCGCTGGGCACGGTCGTGCTCGACACGCAGCCTCTCGTGCACCCGCTGTTCCCGCAGGCGAGGATCCGCACGCCGCTCGTCGTCAAGCTGACCGCCGCCAACCGCGACGATTACCTCGCCGAATGGTTCGGGCCGATCGCGTTCGTGATCGCGACCGGGTCGACGGGGCAAAGTCTCGCGATCGCCGGCGAGGCCGCGAAGACCCACGGGGCGCTGACGATGTCGGTGTATTCGCGCGCGGACGAGGTGATCCGCTGGGCGATCGACGTTGCGGAGGACGCCGGCGTCGCGCTGTCGATCAACCTGACCGGCGGCGTGTTCGTCAACCAGTCGGCGGCTTTCTCGGATTTCCACGGCACCGGCGCGAACCCGGCGGCGAACGCGTCGCTGACGGATTCGGCGTTCGTCGCGTCGCGGTTCCGCGTCGTCCAGAATCGCAGGCATGTCCAGAGCAACCCGGCACAGAACCCCACATGAACTACGAAAACATCCTCTTCTCCGTCGACGGCGGCGTCGCGCGGCTGACGCTCAACCGCCCCGACCGCCTCAACAGCTTCAACGACGCGATGCACGCGGAGGTTCGCGACGCGCTCGAGCATGTCAGGGCTGACGCCACGGCGCGCGTGCTGCTCCTGACCGGCGCGGGACGCGGCTTCTGCGCGGGGCAGGATCTCGGCGATCGCGCGGTCGCGCCGGGCGAGGCGCCCGTGGACCTGGGCGCGTCGATCGAGCGCAACTACAAGCCGCTCGTGCTGACGCTCCGCGCGCTGCCGTTGCCCGTCGTCTGTGCGGTCAACGGCGTGGCCGCCGGCGCCGGCGCGAATCTCGCGCTCGCGTGCGATCTCGTCATCGCCGCGAAGTCGGCGAGCTTCGTCCAGGCCTTCTGCAAGATCGGCCTCGTCCCGGATTCCGGCGGCACGTTCTTCCTGCCGCGGCTGGTGGGTACGGCGCGGGCGATGGGGCTCGCGCTGCTCGGCGACAAGCTCACCGCCGAGCACGCGGCGCAATGGGGGCTGATCTGGCAATGCGTCGACGACGCCGAATTTACCGGCGGCGGGGAACAACTGCGGGCGCGCCGCGCGCAGGCGCCAACCCGGGGACGGGCGGCGATCAAGCAGGCGCTCC
>JANMBN010000425.1:0-24341 GCA_031360485.1 Betaproteobacteria bacterium
GACCCTTCTCGAGCTTTTCGCCAAGCCCGGCGTTCGCCGACACCCAGCCCATCACGAAGCCGACGCCGGACATGCCGCCCTTGACGCCGTTGTAGCCGAATTGCTTGGGATTCTTCTTGACCCATTCGGCCAGCTCGGAGTAGGACTTCGGCGGCACCTTCACGAGATCCGGGTTGTACGCGAACGCGATCTGGCTGTGGAACATCGGCAGCACGTACCCGTCGACGTTGGCGCCCAGCGCGTTCTTCGCGGTGTCGCGCGAGACGAGCTTGCCGGCAGCGATGTCGTTGCGGTACGGCATCAGCAGATTCTCCTTCACCATCGTCGCCGCGCCGCGCTGATGGACCACCGCGACGTCGGTGTCCCAGGCGGCGGTGCCCGCCTTCTGCTGCGCCGACAGCTTTTCGTAGATCTTCTGCGAGCCGGAATCGCCGGGGCCGGTGCCGACCGCACGCACCTTGACGCCGGGATTCATCTGCTCGAATTTCGGTCCGAGATAATTCGTGACGTAGTCGACCATGTTCTGGTCGCCGGCGCTGACCACGTTCAGCGTGATCTGTGCCGAGACGGGCGGCGCCGAGAAGAGCGCCGCGGCCACGGCGGCAAGCATGAGACGGATGCGCATGGGATCCTCCTAGGGACGCGTGTTGGAATCACGGGGAAACAACATCAACGCCGCGCGCGGAACCGCAACGCACGCGGACGTGCCTTCGTCCATCCGCTCGGGCGCGTGCACCCACACCTCGGTGCCGCCCGCGCGGACGCGATAGCGATAGCCCTGCCCGACGTAGAACGCCTGCGCGACGACGCCGGGCAGCAGCAGCGCGTCGGGGGTAGCTGGCGACGCGGCGGGGACGAGCTTTGCCGCGTCGCCGCGAAAATGCGCGCGAACCGCTCGCCCGGTGTTGAGCGCGCCTGGCGCGACCAGCGTGCCGTCGGCGCGCTCGAACAGGTCGAGCCCGTTGTCCGCGCCCATGAAACCGGCGACAAAGGCCGACGACGGCCGGTGGAACACTTCCTCCGGCGCGCCGCACTGGATGATGCGGCCCGCGTCGATCACGGCGATGCGGTCCGCGAGCGTCAGCGCTTCCTCGCGGTCGTGGGTCACGTAGACCGCCGTGATGCCGATGCGCTGCTGCAGCGAGCGCAGTTCGTGCCGCAACTCGAGCCGCACCTTGTAATCCAGATTGGACATCGGCTCGTCGAGCAGCAGCAGCGACGGGTTCACCGCCAGCGCGCGGCCGAGCGCGACGCGTTGGCGCTGCCCGCCGGAGAGCTGCGTGACCGGCCGCGGGCCGAAGCCCTCGAGCTGCAGCAACGCCAGCATTTCGCCGACGCGCGCGGCCATCGCGTCCTTCTTCCACGAACGCATCTTGAGGCCGTAACCGATGTTCGCGGCGACCGTCATGTGCGGCCACAGTGCGTACGACTGGAACATCATCGCCGTCCCGCGACGCTCGGGAGGAAGCCCCGTGATATCGCGGCCCTCGACGCGGATCGCGCCCGACTCGGGGGTGACGAATCCCGCGATCGCGCGAAGCAATGTCGTCTTGCCGCACCCGGAGCTTCCGAGCAGCGCGATCATCTCGCCGCGCTCGACGTCGAGGCTCACATGGTCGAGCACGCGCACGGCGCCGTAGGCCACCGTCAGGGCGTCGATCGACAGATACGAGGTCATGGGCGAATCGGGGGGTTGCCGCGCATGCGTGTTTCAGTATGACGCGATTGTGAACGCGCGGCCAACGGCCCCATGGTGCAGTGCACCAACCCATCCATCACCGGAGTCCCGCGAAGATTTTTTCGGCAAGCGCCCGGCTCACGCCCGGCACGCGCGCGAGGTCGTCGATGCTGGCCGCCCGCACGCCCTTCAGGCCGCCGAAATGCGCGAGCAGCGCTTGCCGCTTCTTCGCGCCGATTCCGGCGATCTCCTGCAGCGACGACGTGATCCGCGCCTTGCCCCGACGCGCGCGGTGGCCCTGGATCGCGAACCGGTGCGCCTCGTCGCGGATCTGCTGCAAGAGATGGAGGCCGGGATGATCCGAGGGAAGATTGAGCACCGTGCCGCGATCGGGAAACACGATGTCTTCCTCGCCCGCCTTGCGCTCGGGTCCTTTCGCGATGCCGATCAGCCGCGTTTGGTGCAGGCCCTGCTCGGCTAGCACCTCCGCCGCGACGACGACCTGCCCTTTCCCGCCGTCGACGACCATGAGGTCCGGCACGGGAAACTCGCCGGCGACGATCCGCGCGCAACGCCGTGTCAGCGCCTCGCGCATCGCCGCATAGTCGTCGCCGCCCGCAGCCGGCGTCACGTTGAAGCGCCGGTATTCGGAAGTCTGCATCGCGAGGCGGTCGAAGATCACGCACGATGCGACCGCGCGCTCGCCCATCGTATGCGAGACGTCGAAGCATTCGATCCGCTGCGCCTCGGGAGGAAATCCGAGCGCGGCCTGCAATGCGGCGAGCCGGTCCTCCTGCGTGGCCTTCTGCGCGAGCTTCTGCCGGATCGCGAACTCCGCGTTCTGCACCGCCATCGCCAGCCACACGCGCCGCTCGCCGCCGGGATTGCCGACGATCTGCACGTGAAACCCGGCCTGCGCGGAGAGCACTTCGGCCAGCGCGTCCTCACCCTCCGCGCCGGAGGCGATGATCGTGGGCGGCACCGGCCGCTCGACGTAGTGCTGCGCGAGAAACGCCGGCACGACGTCGGCTAGCGCACCCGCGTCGGCGTGCCGCGGGAAGTAGGTGCTGTCGCCGACGTGCCGACCGCCGCGGATCATCACGACGTTGACGGCGACGAGTCCCTGCTCCACGGCCGCCGCGACGACGTCGAGATCGCCGGCCGTCGCGCTCTCGACGAACTGCCGCGACTGCAGCTGCGTGAGCCGGGTGATCTTGTCGCGAATGCGTGCCGCGCGCTCGAATTCGAGCGCGACGCTCGCCGTTTCCATCTGTCCCTTCAATTGCGTAAGCACCTCGTTGGCCTTGCCCTGGAGGAACAGCACCGCGCTCCTCACGTCGTCGGCGTAGTCGGCTTCCGTGACGAGTCCGACGCACGGCGCGCTGCAGCGATGGATCTGATGCAGCATGCACGGCCTCGAGCGGTTCGCGAACACCGTGTTCTCGCAGGTGCGCAACTGGAAGACCTTCTGCAGCAGCGCCATCCCCTCGCGCACGGCGCCGGCGCTGGGGAACGGCCCGAAGTACCTGCTCTGGCGCTCGAGCTTGCCGCGGTGGAAACGCAGCTGCGGAAACGGCTCGCCGGTCAGGCAGACGTACGGGTAGCTCTTGTCGTCGCGGAAGAGGATGTTGTACCGGGGCTCCTCCGCCTTGATCAGGTTGTTCTCGAGCAGCAGCGCCTCGCCTTCCGAGCGCGTGACGGTGGTTTCGACCCGCGCGACCTGCGCCAGCATCAGCGCGATTCGCGTCTCGTGCGCGCCCTTCTGGAAATAGCTCGACACGCGTTTCCTGAGGTCGCGCGCCTTGCCGACATAGAGCGTCTCGCCGGCGGCGTCGACCATCCGATAGACGCCGGGACGGTGCGGCAGCGAGGCGAGGAGCTCGCGCGCGTCGAATACGCGCGGCAGCTCCGCCGCCGCGGGAGACTGGGGATCGACCACGTGGCCTCGGGAGGTCACCGCGGTGTCATGCGAGGCGCTGCAATGGCGCTGCCCGTCCCCGGTTCTTCCGGCGGCGGTGCTCGGCAATCTCGTCGAACACCGCGCGGAACATCGGCGCGGTCAGCCTCCCGGTATTGGTGTTGTACCGGCTGCAGTGGTAGCTGTCGAAGAGCACGGCGCCATTCGCCAGCGGATGGCGCGCGCCGTGGGCAAATGGCAGTACCGATGGCTTCAGCCCCAGCGCACGCAGCGTTGCATCGTGCGCGACGCGTCCCAGGGCGAGAATCGCGCCTCCGGCGGGAAGCGCGGAAAGGTCGGCGGCAAGGTAGCCGTTGCATGCGCGAATTTCGGCCGGCTCCGGCTTGTTGCCGGGAGGCAGGCATTTTACCGCGTTCGTGATCCGGCAATCGTTGAGGACGAGGCCGTCGTCGCGCGCGGTCGCGACGGGCTGCGACGCGAATCCGTAGGCGTGCAGCGTCGCGTAGAGAATGATCCCCGCGTGGTCACCGGTGAACGGGCGGCCGCTGGCGTTCGCGCCGCGCAGTCCGGGTGCGAGGCCGACCACGACGAGTGCGGCGTCGGGCGCGCCGAACGGGGGAACCGGGCGGCAGAAGTAACCGGGGTTCTCCGCCCGCACGTCGTCGAGAAACGCCACGAGCCGCGGACAGCGCCGGCAATTGGCGTCGTACGTGGCGGGCACGGCGGGTTCTGGCAGAATGGCGGCTCTTCTCGCAGTGGCCATGGAGTGGGCGCGAATCTTGCGTCGGCCCCGTGATGGGCGCAAATCCTAGCACGAGCACCGGCCACGGCCCCCGGCGCAATGGCGTTCCGCCGACGATTTCCGTTGGCCTCTGACCGACGGTCGACTCTCCATGCTTCCCGTTGAACCGAACCTCGAGGTCCGTTCGCACCTGCCGTCGCGGGCGAACGGCAACGGCCGCAAGCCACCGCTGCTGTTCGTCCATGGCGGCTTCAGCGACTCGTGGTTCTGGGCGCCGTACTTCCTGCCATGGTTCGCCGAAAAAGGCTATGCGGCGCATGCGCTGTCGCTGCGCGGTCACGGCGCCTCCGGCGGCGCGGAAACGCTGTTCGTGACGGGCCTCGACGATTTTGCCGCGGACGTCGAGCATGTCGCCGCGCGACTCGCAGCGCCGCCGGTGCTGATCGGGCATTCGATGGGCGCGGCGGTCATCGAGCGCCTGCTCGCGACCCGCCCTGTCCGCGCCGCCGCGCTGATTTCTCCGGTGCCGCCCGCGGGGCTCCTGACCATGGCCGCGCGGCTTGCAAGCCGGCAGCCGGATTATCTCGTCGAGTTTTCGCACTTCGACCCGGGCCGAATGTCCACCCACCTGCTCGAAGCGCTGCGACCGTTCTATTTCAGCGACGACGTCGCGCCGGAAATCCTGGCCGAGGCGACGGCGCATCTCTGCGCCGAATCGCCGCGCGTCCTGCTGGACCTGTCGATGCGGCTGCACTGGCAGCTCCCGGAGCGTGGCGGCGTTCCCGTGTTCGTGCTCGGCGCCGAAGGGGACCGGATCTCCACGCCCGACGACGTCCGCGCGACGGCGCAACACCACGGCGTCGACGCGACGTTGCTGCCGGGCCTCGCCCATATGCTGATGCTGGAGCGGAAGTGGGAGAAGCCGGCGAAGGAACTGCTGCGCTGGCTCGCAACGCTGTAGCGCGACGACGTGACCGCTCCCGCTATCGGCGGGATTGCGCCGGCCACGGACTGCAGCTTCGCGGCGCTCGAACCGGTCGTTGGCTCAGGCCGCCTTCACTTCCCGGGCGCGGACGAACCGCTCGAAATCCCTCGCCGGCAGCGGCCGGCTCATCCAGTAGCCCTGGAAGCAGTCGCAGCCGCGGGTCGCGAGGAAGTCGAGCTGCGCCTGCGTCCCCACGCCTTCGGCCACGACCTTCAAGCCGAGACCGCGCGCAAGCCCGATGATGGCTTCGGTGATCGCCGCGTCGCCCGGATCCGTTTCGAGGTCGGCGATGAACGAGATGTCGATCTTCAGCGTGTCGATCGGGAAGTGCTTGAGGTGGGTCAGCGACGAGTAGCCGGTGCCGAAGTCGTCGATCGCAACCGTGAAGCCGTCGTTGCGCAGCACGTGCAGGGCTTTGCGGATCGCGTCGAGGTCGTGCAGCAGGCTCGTCTCGGTCACTTCGAGTTCGATCCACGAAGGATCGCAGCCGGCGCTGCGCACGATCTCGGAGATCCGCTGCGCGATGTCGTCGCGATAGAACTGACGACCCGACAGATTCACCGAAACGCCCAGTTCGAGTCCGGCCTTGCGCCACGCCGCGCATTGTTGTGCTGCGGACCTCAGCACCCACTCGCCGAGCGCGTGGATCAGGCCCGATTCCTCGGCCAGCGCAATGAAGACCTTGGGGGAAACGCTCCCGTGCTCCGGATCGTCCCAGCGCAGCAGTGCTTCGGCGCCGACGACCTTTCCGCCGGCGACATCGACGATCGGCTGGTAGTGGAGCCGCAGCAGGTCCGCCTTCAGCGCGGCGCGCAGCGCGGTTTCGAGCGCGTGCTGCCGCAGCCGGTGCTGCGCGAGGTCGGCGTCGAGGAACTGGTACGTGTTGCGCCCGAGTTCCTTCGACCGGTACATCGCGACGTCCGCGTGCTTGAGCAGCTCCTCCGGATCGTCCGAATCGTCGGGATAGACGCTGATGCCGATCGACGACGTCACGTAGATGTCGTGCTCCTCGATCCGGAACGGATGGGCCACGGCGTCCAGCAGCTTCTGGGCAATGCGCCCGAGGACGGCCGGTTCCTCGAAGTCCTCGACGACGACCATGAATTCGTCGCCGCCGAGGCGCGCGAGGAGGTCGACCTCGCGCAGCGCGGTGGAGAGCGAGTGGCTCACTGCCTTCAGCAGCTCGTCGCCGATCCGGTGTCCCAGCGTGTCGTTGACGTTCTTGAAGCGGTCGAGGTCGATGAACAGCACGCCGACGCGGCGGCCGGTGCGCTTCGCCTGTGCGATCGCCTGCCCCAAACGCTCCTGCAGCAGCAGCCGGTTGGGCAGTCCGGTCAGCGCGTCGCGCGTCGCCATGTGCTGAAGCCGCTCCTCGGCCCGGATGCGCGACGACACGTCCTGCACGAACGAGAGGATCGAGACGATGTTGCCCTCATCGTCGAGCAGGCACGAGTGATACCACTCGCACCAGATCGTCTGGCCATCCTTGCGATTGTTGCGTGTCTGGCCCGTGGTCCGCGGCTCTTCGCCGCTCATCAGCCGCGTGAGGAGGTCCGCCACTGCGCCCCGGTCGGCCTCGTGGAGCAGCGGGTTGCCGTCGATCGGCATCCCGAGCACCTCGTCGGCGCGCCAGCCGAAAAGCCTCTCCGCCTGCGGCGACCACCGCACCAGACGGAAGTCTCGGTCCCATTCGAGCACCGCGAGCGGTGTGTTGTCGATGTGCGATGACAGCATCCAGTTCGCGCGGCGCAGCGCATCCTCGTTGCGCTTCTGATCGTGGACGTCGGTGTGCACCGCGTAGATCCCGATGACACGGCCTTCGACGTCGCGGTTCGGCGCGTAGTGAATCGACTCCCAGCGTTCTTCGCCCGAAGGCTGCGCAAGCATCTGCTCGACCGAAACGACTTCGCCGTGAAGGACCCGCTCGAGCATCGGCTGCATCTGCCGGAAGCGCTCTTCGCCGACCACGTCCGCGACCGGGCGGCCCGTGAGCTCGTCGCGGCTGAGGCCCAGCCATTCCTCGTTGTGGCGATTGAGGAAGCGGTAGCGGTAGTCGCGGTCGATGTATGCAACGCGCGCGGGCACGTTGTCCATGATGAGGCGCAGCTCGGATTCCGACGCCCGCAACGCTTCCTGGGCCTGCTTCAGGCCGTGGATGTCGTTCATCAGGACGAACGCGCCGGGCACCTCGCCGGACGGCGCCGCATCGGGGACGATGCGGATCGTCATCCAGCGGCAGACGCCCCCCGCGCCCGGGACCAGCCGATCGAACGCGGCCGATTCTCCGCCCAGGGCCCGGGTGATCGTCGCCTTCGCGCCTTCGTAGATGTCGGCACCGACGACGTCGTTCAGCCGAAGCGTCGCAACCTGCTCGGCGGCGAATCCGAAGTACTGCAGCAAGGCGCGGTTGACGTACTGGCAGCGCTCGTCGCGATCGATATAGGCAACGGGCGCCGGCACGCCGTCCATGATCGCGCGGAGCTGGCTTTCGCGGGCCGCCAGCGTGTCCTGCGCGATCTTGAGATCGGTGATGTCGTGGCCGACGACGTAGACGCCCTGGATGACGCCATCGACCCGGTGATCGGGCACCATTCTGCCGCGGATCCACCGCACGCGGCCCGTGGTGTCGACCAGTGCCCGCTCATAGCTGATCGTCTCGCCGGCGAACGCACGGTCGTGGTACGGCGCAAGCGCCTCGGTCGCCTCCAGTCCAATGACCTCGGCCGCCGTCTTCCCGATGACGGACGCACGGTCCAGGCCGTTGAGGCGGAGAAAGGCGTCGTTGACGAACGTGTGGCGCCGATCGGTGTCGAGATAGCTGACGGGATCCGGGATGTTGTCGGTGAACAGGCGCAGCTGCTCCTCGCGCGACGCGAGCGCCTGCTCCGTCAGCTTGAGATCGTGAATGTCGTATTCGGTGCAGTAGAGTCCGCGCAAACGTCCCGCCGCATCGAGGTCCGGCGCGACGCGGCCGTGCACCCACCGCTGCTGGCCGTCGGGCGGGCTGTCGACCCGCTCGTACTCGATATTCTCGCCGCCCTGCGCGCGCTCGAGTATCGGCCGCAGGAACGACGCGACATCGGGAGCGAGCACTTCGAACGGCGTCCTCCCGTAGATCTGGTCCTGTGGCCAGCGGACCCAGTTCGCGAACGCCTGGTTGACGAACGTGTAGGTGGACGCGCGATCGAGATACGCGATCGGACCGGGGATATTGTCGGCGATGAGGCGAAGCTGAACTTCCTGCGCACGCAACGCATCGCGAATCGCGACGTCGTCGTCGATATCGGTCATCACCGCGAAAACGCCGCCGACGTGCCCGCCAACCGCGCGGTCCGGGAACAGCGTTATGCGGACCCAGCGGAGCTCGCCGGTCGACTTGCGTTCGCGGCGTTCGAACGACACCTTCGCGCCGTCGAAGGCGCGTTCGATGTGCTCGTCCATTTCCGCGAACGTGCCGCCGGCGATCAGCTCCTGCACGTCGCGGCCGAGCAGATCATCCGGCGCGACGCCGATCCAGTTCCCGAAGGGCTTGTTCGCGAACCGGACCTTGAGGCTCCGGTCGAAGTGGACGATCGGCGAGCCGACGCTATCGGTGACGAGCCGCAGCCGATGCTCGCGCCAGCCCGCCTCGAGTTCGAGCCGCTTCAGCTGATCGACGTCGGCGTAGGTGACCAGGAACCCACGAACGTCGCCGTCGACGCCGCGGTCCGGGTAGTAATCGACGCGTATCCAGATCGCCGGACGTCCCGGCGCGCTCAGTTGCCGCTCGAACCCGGTCCGTTCCCCCGCGAGGGCGGCTTCGACGTAGGCCTCGTACAGCGGATAGGCGTCCCGCCCGGTGACCTCCTGCATCTCACGGCCGATCACCTTGGCGAAAGGCCGGCCGGTCCACTCGAGAAACGCCTTGTTTACAAAGCGATAGCGCCGGCTTCCGTCGACATAGGCGACCGGCAGGCCGAGGGCGTTCAGCTTGCGCTGCGACAGCGAACCCAGGCTGTCCGGCCCATGGCCGTCGCCCGCCTTCCGGGTGACGGTGGCGAGCCCGACCTGGGACAGCGATCGCGTCATTGCCACGGGGCGCTCGCTCTCATTGGGTTATGTCCGGCGTTGGCGGAATACGGCGTGCGTGCGACCGGCTTACGCTGCCGAATCCGGGAAAATCTTGTCCGTCCAGAAGATATTGGCTCTCATCAGGGGCAGGTAAAGCAAGGATCAGGCCTGAGTACCCCCGCGCGGGGTGCGGCGGGCCGGCCCGAGGCTGGACGCGCTCCCCATCCCCGGAGCAAGGCGCGGTTTTACCCCTCCGGAAACGGCATGCCGGCCCCACGCCGGCCGGCGTCCCGTGCACCGCCCCGGGCGCCCGGATCCATGGTCGACCCGGCCATGGCGGCAATCGTCATAAAGCAAACGCGGCGGGGCACACGGCGCCTGTTGCACCGCATGATCCGTGCCGGCCTATCGCTCGTCCTTGGCCCGCCTCCGATCGGACGCTTCGCGGGCCCCTTTCCCGCCCGCTGGTGGGCCAGCGGAACCCCTCGGCCACGCCCTTGCGCGCGGCCCGCCGTCGCGTGCGGGCCGGCAACCGCATCGGCTAGAATGACGCGCGCGACCGGCGCGGCCAAAGTGCCAATCGTAACCAAAGGAGACGTATCGATGAAAACCGCGTTGTACCGCCTGCTTCTGCTCGTCGGGCTGGGGGTCGCCTTCCCCGCGCAAGGCGCCGAAATCACGCTCTTCGAGCGCGACGGCTTCGCCGGCCGCTCGTTCACGGCGAACCAGTCGATCTCCAATTTCGCCAACATCGGATTCAACGACCGCGCCTCGTCGGTGATCATTCGCAGCGGCACCTGGCAACTTTGTTCGGATGCCTATTTCCGCGGCCGTTGCGTGACGATTTCCCGCGGCGAATACCCGACGTTGCGCAGCCTGCAGCTCGACGAGCAGGTTTCGTCGATCCGCGAACTGGAATGGGTCGGAGGCCAGGGTGGCGCCGACGGCGGGCGCGCAGGTCGCGTCGAGCTCTTCGACGCCCCGGGGTACCGCGGGAACTGGTACAACGTCAACGCGACGGTCACGAATTTCAGCGACGTCGGCTTCAATGACCGGGCTCAGTCGATGGTCGTCCACGAAGGGACGTGGGAGGCGTGCGAGCACGCCGATTTCCGCGGTGCTTGCCAGGTCTATGGCCCCGGCCGGTATGCGAACCTGGGCGGCTTTGGCGGACGAATCAGTTCGATCCGGCAGACCGCCGGCGGTTACACCGGCGGCGAGACCGGCAGCGGCGGCGCCTGGGGCACCGGTTCCCGTGCGATCCTCTATGAAGGCGGGAACCTGTCCGGCCGCTCATTCGTCATCAACAGCGAAATTGCGTCCAACCTTGCCAATACGGGATTCAACGACCGCGCGGCGTCGCTGCGCGTCGAAGGCGGATACTGGATCTTCTGCAGCGACGCCAATTTCGGCGGCGAGTGCCTGACGTTCGGTCCGGGCGACTACCCGACGCTGCCGTGGGGTTTGAGCTACAAGATCTCGTCGGGCCGGCGCATCGCCGGCATTTATCCGTACAGCCAGAATCCGATGTGGCCGCGCTAGCGTGCCGATCGTCGACGACATCGCGGGACTGCGGCGGATTCTGAAGCGGTCCCGCGTGATTGCCGTGGTCGGACTGTCCGCGAACTGGTACCGCCCGAGCTACTTTGCGGCCAAGTACATGCAGGAGCACGGGTACCGCATCGTCCCGGTCAACCCGAATTATGCCGACGTGCTCGGCGAGAAGTGCTATCCGGGCGTCGCCGCGATTCCCGGCGCCGTCGACATCGTCGACTGCTTCCGCGAGCCCAAGGAAATGCCTGCGCTCGCGCGCGCGGCGGCCGTCAAAGGCGCGAAGGTGTTGTGGATGCAACTCGGGATACGCAGCGACGAGGCGGCGGCGATCGCGGTCGATGCGGGCCTCGACGTCGTGATGGATCACTGCGTCAAGATCGAGCACGCGCGGATCATGGGCGGTCTCAACTGGGCCGGCGTGAACACCGGCATCATCTCCGCCCGGCGGCCGGCTTGATGGCAACCGAGGCGTATTGCTCGGCCGCCCATGCCTGACCGCAAATTCGGGTTCGATACGCTCTGCCTGCATGCCGGGCAGATCCCGGACGCGGCGACGGGCGCGCGTGCGCTGCCGATCTACCAGACCACGTCGTTCGTGTTCGACAGCGCGGACCACGCCGCCAGCCTCTTCAACCTCCAGACCTTCGGCAACGTCTACTCGCGGATTTCGAATCCGACGGTCGCGGCCCTCGAGGAGCGCGTCGCGGCGCTCGAAGGCGGCCGCGCCGCGATCGCCGCAGCGACGGGCATGGCCGCCCAGATGGTCGCGCTGCTCACGCTCTGCCGCAACGGCGATCACATCGTCGCGGCGCGCACGCTCTACGGCGGCACGTATTCGCAGCTCGCCACCACATTTGCGCAGTTCGGCATCGATACGACGTTCGTCGACGCCGACGATCCCCAGGCGTTCCGGAACGCGCTCAAGCCCCGGACCAAGGCGGTCTATGCCGAGACGATCGGCAATCCGCAACTCAACGTCTGCGACCTCGCGGCGCTGGCCGAGGTCGCGCACGGCGCCGGCGTGCCGCTCGTCGTCGACAACACGCTGGCATCGCCCTTTCTCTGCCGCCCCTTCGAGCACGGCGCCGACATCGTCGTCCACTCGGTTACGAAATACCTGGGCGGCCACGGCACGACCATGGGCGGCATCGTCGTGGAGTCCGGCAAGTTTCCCTGGGACAACGGCAATTTTCCGCAGATGACGGAACCCTCGCGCGGCTACCATGGGGTCCGCTTCTTCGAGACGTTCGGCGACTTCGGCTTCACGATGAAGGCGCGGATGGAGACGATGCGCACGCTCGGTCCGACGCTCGCGCCGCTCTCGGCGTTCCTGTTGCTGCAGGGCATCGAGACGCTGCATCTGCGAATGCCGCGGCACTGCGAGTCGGCGCTGGCCGTCGCGCGACATCTCGCCGCGCACCCGGACGTCGAATGGGTGAGCTATCCGCTGCTGCCGGGAAACCGGTACGAGCCTCTCGCCCGCCGGTACCTGCCGCGCGGCGCCGGCGGCATCCTGACCTTCGGCGTGCGCGGAGGTGCTGCGGCCGGCGTGCGTTTCATCGAGGCGGCGCAGTTCCTCTCGCATCTCGCGAATGTCGGCGACGCGAAATCGCTGGTCATCCACCCGGCGTCGACGACGCACCGGCAGCTGTCCGAGGCGGAGCAGCGCGCGGCCGGCGTCACGCCCGAGATGATCCGGCTGTCGATAGGGCTCGAGACGCTCGACGATATACTTTGGGACCTGGACCAGGCATTGGAGAAATCGCGGCAATGATGCGTTACGCCGAAGTACCGTGGCCGTGGGCCGGCCTCACGATCGCCCTGCTGCTCCTGGCGCAGGAAGCGCTGATGAAGCTCCTCGGCGACTCGCCATCGCTGGCGCTGACGTCCTGGCGAATCCTGGTGATGACCATCGGCGTGACGTCGCTGGCGCTCATCGTGCTGCCGCCGCGACGGCCCGCGTATCTGCTGGGCGCCCTCACGTGTGCCGGGTTGATGGCCTGGGCGCTGTGGCTCCAGTACGGGCTCGGGCTCGACCCGTGCCCGCTGTGTTCGCTGCAGCGTCTCGCGGTGATCGCCATCGGCGTCGTGTTCCTGATCGCCGGCATCCACGATCCGGCGCGTCTCGGCGCCGGGATCTACGCCGGGCTCACGGTGATCATCGGCCTCTTTGGCGCGGTGACCGCGATGCGGCACGTGTGGATCCAGTCGCTGCCGAAGGGCCAAGTCCCGGAATGCGGGATGGGTCTCAACTACATGCTGGAGACCTTGCCGCTGGCCGACGTCCTGTCCAGGGTCTTCAAGGGCAGCGGCGAGTGCGCCGAAGCCGGCTGGTATTTCATGAGCCTCGCGATTCCGTCGTGGACGCTCGTGTTCTTCGTCGCGATGATGGCCGCGGCGATCGTGCTCGTCCGGCGCGACTAGGCAGTCCGCGGCCTCGCTGACGCCAACGTCATTTCGGCGCCATCCGGATCGCGCCGTCGATGCGGATCACCTCGCCGTTCAACATCACGTTTCGAACGATTTCGCGGACGAGCGACGCGAATTCCTCCGGCCGCCCGAGCCTGGGCGGGAACGGGACCATCTTCTCGAGCGACTCCTTCACCTCCGGCGGAATGTTGGCGCCCATCGGCGTCTCGAATATCCCGGGCGCAATGGTCATGACGCGGATGCCGTGCCGCGCGAGCTCGCGCGCGATTGGCAGCGTCATGCCGACGAGACCCGCCTTCGACGCGCTGTACGCGGCCTGGCCGACCTGTCCGTCGAACGCGGCGATGGATGCCGTGAAGACGATCACTCCCCGCTCGCCCTCGGCGTTGGGCGCGCTCTTCGCCATGACATCGGCGGCGAGCCGCGTCAGGTTGAACGTGCCGATCAGATTGATGTTGATCGCACGGACGAAGCTCGCCAGCGCATGCGGAGCTTCCTTGCCGACGACCCTTTCGCCGTGGACGATGCCGGCGCAGTTGACGAGCGCGTGCAGTCCTCGAAAGCCGTCGACCGCCGCGGCAACGGCCGCTTTCCCGCTCGCCTCGTCGACGACGTCGGTGCGCACGAAGCGGACGCTGCGGCCCAGTTCCCCGGCGAGCGCCTGCCCCTCCGCTTCCTTGAGGTCGGCGATGACGACATTGCCGCCGCCTTCGACAACCATGCGTGTGGTCGCGGCCCCCAGTCCCGATGCCCCACCGGTGACGATGAACGTGCTGCCTTGCAACTGCATGATGCCGCTCCCCGTTGATGTGTGCCGGGTGCCGTCGATCGGGGCAGCGTCACGTTGCCCGCGCGCCGGACAACGCCACTGCCGCCGCGATCAGGCCCGCTTGTCGAGCGCGGGCAGGTCGGGTGGCCTCTGCGCCTTGAACATGGTGGTCATCGATGTCACCAGCGTGGCGACATCGGCCAGGTTCGACGGCACGATCAGCGTGTTCCCGGTCTTCGCGAGATTGGCGAAGGCCGCAATATAAAGTTCCGCCACCTTGAGGTTCACGGCGTTGATCCCGCCCGGCGCGTTGGTGGCCTCCGCGACCTGCAGAATGGCCTTCGCGTTCGCTTCGGCGATCGCGAGGATCGCCGAAGCGTGACCCTGCGCCTGGTTGATTTCGGCCTGCTTGACGCCTTCCGACTGCGCGATCGCCGCCGCACGCGCGCCGGCCGCGAGGTTGATCTGCTCCTGCTGCTTGCCTTCGGACGTCGCGATCACCGCGCGTTTCTCCCGCTCGGCGGTGATCTGCGCCTGCATCGCGTGCAGGATCTCCTTCGGCGGCGTCAGGTCCTTGATTTCGTAGCGCAGGACCTTCACGCCCCAGTTCCCCGCCGCCTGGTCGAGCGCGGCGACGACCAGGCCATTGATGTGGTCGCGCTCCTCGAAAGTCCGGTCGAGCTCCATGCGGCCGATCACGCTGCGCAACGTCGTCTGCGCAAGCTGCGTGATCGCCACCTGAAAATTGCTCGAGCCGTAGGAAGCGAGCCTCGGGTCGGTGACCTGGAAGTAGAGGATGCCGTCCACCTGCAGCTGCGTGTTGTCCTTGGTGATGCAGATCTGGCTCGGGACGTCGAAAGGGATCTCGCGCAGATCGTGCCTGTACGCGACCCGATCGACGAAGGGGATGACGAAATTGAGTCCCGGCTGGAGCACCGCGTAAAAACGTCCCAGCCGCTCGATGACCAGCGCGTGTTGCTGCGGAACGACACGGATCGCCCGACCGATGATGATGATCGCGACGACGAACAGCGCGATCGTGAACAGCGACGAACCGATCCACATGGTGAAGGTCTCCAGTTGTCCGTTGGTCACGGCACGGGCTTGCGGTCGGAGAGCACCAGGACGGAGCCGCGCATGCCGACGATGTAGAGCGTCTCCGCCCGGGGAACGCCGGCCCCTCCGATCTCCGCGTCCCACGTCGACCCTCGATAGGCGACTCGGGCGGTGCCATCCGCGTTCCAAGTCTGCACCTGGACCGCGTGCCCGATGTCGAGCGCCGGCTGAGCGGGCGGCGACGCGCGCGCCAGGCGCCAGCGGTGCGCGGCTACCGTCAGCGCGACGCCGAGAACCCCGGCGATCCCGAACTGCATCGGCACTCCGGCGCCCAGCCACGCGGCCATGCCGCCGAGCGCAACGGCGACGCCGATGGCCAGAAGGTAAAACGTCCCGGTGACGAGTTCGGCGCCGATCAGCGCCGCCGCGGCGATCCACCACATCCATTCAATGCTCATCACCCGCGCCTGATTCCGGTTGTCGCAACGCGCTCAAGGATAAGCCACTTTAAAGATTGCCGTTCCGGTCCAATCTGCCAGCGAAGGGGCAAGCGGATGCGGGCGCCGGGCACGGGTCGGCATCCATTGCCGATTGGGGTATAATATTCCTTTTTTAATCAAGCGCTTTGGCGCTGATTCACGGAACCCGGGAGTTTGCGATGCCGATCTATGAATACAGGTGCTCGTCCTGCGGCCATGAACTCGAGGCGCTGCAAAAATTCTCGGACGCCCCACTCCACACGTGTCCCTCCTGCAAGAGCGACGCGCTCGTCAAGCTGATGTCGGCGGCCGGTTTCCAGCTCAAGGGCAGCGGCTGGTACGCCACGGACTTCAAAGGCAGCGGCAGCAAGCCTGCGCCGGCGAAGGTCGATGGCGACGCGAAGTCCGCGGCGCCCTCCGACAGCAAGGGCGAGGCCGCGGGCGAGGCCAAGTCGGCCGCCAAGAGCGAGGCCGCAGGCGAGTCCAAGTCGGCCACCAAGAGCGAGGCCAAAGGCGAGGCCAAGCGGGAGACCAAGAGCGAATCCGCAAGCGGCGCGAGCGCCCCGTCTTCGGGAACCGGAGTTCCCCCTGCCTCCGCGTAACGTACTGGCGCCGACACGAACGATGAAGCGATACCTGATCGCCGGACTGCTCGTCTGGGTGCCGCTCGGCATCACGATCTGGGTGATCAGTTTCCTGGTCACCACGCTCGACCAGACGTTGCTGCTCGTGCCCGAGGCGCTGCGGCCGGAGGCGCTGTTCGGTTTTCACATTCCGGGGCTGGGCGTCTTGCTCAGTTTCCTCATTCTGCTGATCACCGGCGTCTTCGCCGCCAATTTTTTCGGCCAGCGGCTGATCAGGATCTGGGAAGGCATCCTCGGCCGCATCCCGTTCGTCAAGTCGATCTATTCGTCGGTCAAGCAGGTCAGCGATACCGTTCTCTCGGACCAGGGCACCGCCTTCCGCAAGGCGCTGCTGGTCGAATTCCCGCGACCCGGATGCTGGACCATCGCGTTCATGACGGGCACGCCGGCCGAAACCGTCGTCGATCATCTCTCCGGGGAGCACATCAGCGTCTACGTGCCGACGACCCCGAACCCGACCGGCGGCTACTTCGTGATGGTGCCGAAGAGCACCGTGCGCGAACTCGACATGTCCGTCGACGACGCGCTCAAGTACATCATATCGATGGGCGTCGTTTCCCCGCATCGCCGGCGCGCGGCCCCGAAGGCGCCGCACGCGCCGCTGCCCGCCGCCGCCGTTCACCCGCGAAATTGACCAGGCGGAGCCGTCGCGCCGTTGCGCCCGGGTGCGCGGCGGCACGTCCACGCCGTCCGCGCCGAATCGAACCCTTCCGCACGACGCCCAACGCAACGCCCGCCGGAGAGCGCATTGAAACGCACTGACTATTGTGGCCGAATCGACCGCCGTTACCTCGCCCAGACGGTCACGCTGATGGGCTGGGTGCATCGCCGGCGCGACCACGGCGGCGTCATTTTCGTCGATCTGCGCGACCGCGAAGGCCTCGTGCAGATCGTTTTCAATCCGGACCGCGCCGCGCCGTTCGCCACCGCTGAAACGCTGCGCAACGAGTTCGTGATCCGGGTGACGGGACTCGTGCGCCTGCGTCCCGAGGGAGGCGCCAATCCGAACCTCGTCTCCGGCGAGGTCGAAGTGCTCGCGCACGAGCTCGAGATCCTGAACGCGGCACAGACCCCGCCGTTCCCGCTCGACGACGAGAACCTGTCGGAGACGGTGCGGCTCCAGCATCGGGTCATCGATCTTCGCCGCCCGCAGATGCAGAAGAACCTGATGCTGCGCCATCGCGCGGCGATGGCGGCGCGCCGGTATCTCGACGCAGGCGGATTCATCGACATAGAGACTCCGGTGCTCTACAAGTCGACGCCGGAGGGCGCACGCGAGTTTCTCGTGCCCTCGCGCATTCACCACGGAATGTTCTACGCGCTGCCGCAGTCCCCGCAGCTCTTCAAGCAGATGCTGATGATGGCGGGCTTCGACCGCTACTACCAGATCGTCAAGTGCTTCCGCGACGAGGACCTGCGCGCCGACCGCCAGCCCGAGTTCACGCAGATCGACATCGAGACGTCGTTCCTCGACGAGCTCGAGATCCGCGAGATCATGGAAGGCCTCGTCCGCGCGATGTTCAGGGAAGCGATGGGCGTCGAGCTTCCCGATCCGTTTCCCGTAATGCCGTTCGCCGAAGCGATGCGCGACTACGGATCGGACAAGCCCGACCTGCGCGTGCCGCTGAAGCTCGCCGAGCTCACCGACGTCATGAAGACCGTCGACTTCAAGGTGTTCCGCGCGGCGGCCGAGCTGCCGAACGGCCGGGTCGCGGCGCTGCGCATCCCGGGCGGCGGCACGCTGACGCGCAAGGAAATCGACGACTACACCGCCTTCGCCAAGATCTACGGCGCCGGCGGACTTGCCTACATCAAGGTGAACGATGCGAGCAAGCCGAACGAGGAAGGCCTGCAATCGCCGATCGTCAAGTTCCTCTCCGCAACGGCGCTGGCGACGATCCTCGAACGGACGGGCGCCGCGACCGGCGACCTCGTCTTCTTCAGCGCCGACCGCGAAAAGGTCGTCAACGACGCGCTGGGCGCGTTGCGGACGAAGATCGGCCACGACCGCGGGTTCGCGGAATCCGGGTGGAAGCCGCTCTGGGTCGTCGACTTCCCGATGTTCGAATACGACGAAGCGAGAAGGACCTGGGGAGCGCGCCATCATCCGTTCACGGCGCCGAAGGACGGCCACGAAGCCCTCTTCGAGACCGACCCCGGCAGCGTCGTCGCCAAGGCCTACGACGTCGTGCTGAACGGCTGGGAAATCGGCGGCGGCTCCGTGCGCATCCACAAGCCCGAAATGCAGGCGAACGTCTTCGCGTCGCTCGATATCGGCCCCGACGAACAGCGCAAGAAGTTCGGCTTCCTGCTCGACGCGCTTGCCTGCGGTGCGCCGCCGCATGGCGGCATCGCGTTCGGCTTCGACCGCCTGGTTGCGATGATGGCGGGCGTCGATCAGATTCGCGACGTGATCGCCTTTCCCAAGACCCAGCGCGGGCAGGACCTCCTCATCGACGCGCCGAGCGCCGTCACCGAGCAGCAGCTGCGCGATCTGCACATCCGGGTGCGGCCCGGCGACTCGATCAATCCGGCGACCTGACGGCGCGGGCGGTCTGGCGCGGGCGGGCGTGTTGGTGGACAATCGCCGCGACGGTTGGAGGACAAGGGCATGGCCGGCAGCACAAGCGGGACGACGGCGTTGGTGCTGGCCGGCGGCGGCAGCTTCGGCGCCGTCCAGGTAGGGATGCTGCGCGAACTTGTGGCGTCGGGCGTGCGCGCGGACCTCGTCGTCGGCTGTTCGGTCGGCGCGATCAACGGCGTGTATTTTGCCGCCGCGCCGGACGGCGCCGGCGTCCTGCGTCTCGAACAGATCTGGCGGCGGCTGCATCGGCGCGACATTTTTCCACTGACCATCGCGGGCGTGTTCGCTGCGCTCACCCGGAGTGCGCACCTGGTCGATCCACGGGGCCTGCGCGCGCTGCTCGAGCGGCACCTGCCGTGCAGACTGCTCGAGGAATCGGCCACACCGGTTCACGTCGTCGCCACCAGCCTGCTCGCCGGAACGGCGGTGTGCTTCTCGCGTGGACCGGCGATCCCGGCGGTCCTCGCGAGCGCCGCGATTCCCGCGGCGTTTCCGCCGGTGCGCATCGGCGACGAGGACTACATCGACGGCGGCGTCGCGAGCAACACGCCGGTCGAGACTGCGCGCGCGCTGGGAGCCAGGCGCGTTGTCGTCCTGCCGGGGGGCTTCGCCTGCGCCCTCGCGGCACCACCCCGCGGCGCCGTGGCAAGCGCGATGCACGCGCTCAATCTGATGATCGCGCGCCAGATGGTGACCGACATCGAGCGCATCGGAGCAGAGATCGACGTCGCCGTCGTGCCGCCATTGTGCCCGCTCGACGTATCGCCCTATGATTTCACGCGCGCCGGCGAGTTGATCGAACGCGCCGCGAAGTCCACGCGATCCTGGCTCGACGGCGGCGGACTTGCGCGCCGGGAGATCCCGCATCAATTGCGGCAACACGTTCACTAGGGCTCGGTCACACTATGTCTGCCAGACGCACTGCAAGTGAAAGCGGCACTGCGCGCGGCGCGATGCGGCGGCGGGTCGGGAGCCTCGCGATGGCGCGACGCGTCGCGTTATCGCTTTGCCTCGGGGCCGCGCTCGCGACCGCGGGGTTCGCGCGCACGACACCGGAGGCGTTGCCCGAAGTGGCCCTCGCCAAACTGCCGAAGGAGGCGCAGGAGGTGTACGCGCTGATCGGCAAAGGCGGCCCATTCCGCTACGAGCGCGACGGCGTCGCCTTCGGCAACCGGGAGAAGATTCTTCCGGCGAAGCCGCGAGACTACTATCGCGAGTACACGGTGCGCACGCCGGGTGCCAGGAACCGTGGTGCCCGGCGCCTCATCTGCGGAGGCCCGAGGACCGCTCCCGATGCCTGCTACTACACCGACGACCACTACCAATCCTTTCGGAGGATCCGCGAATGAAGCTGCCCGATCTCCACGATCTGGAAATCGCGGGCGTGCACGCGTGGCTCGGCGACGCGCACGCGTTGGCGGCGGCCGCGGCGGCCGCCAAGCTGCGGTTCCTCGCGGCCGACCTCAAGACGGTGAACAGCAAACCGGAACTCCTCGCCGCGCTGGCGAAGGGCTTGAAACTGCCCGAGCATTTCGGCAACAACTGGGACGCGTTGGCGGATTCGGTCGAGGACAGCGCCTGGCTCGGCAAGTCCGGCTGCGTGATAGCGCTCGCGAACACCTCCAGCTACCGCAAGGCGCATGGCGTCGACTGGACAATGCTGGAAGATATCCTCGCCGAGGCCGCCGACTATTGGCGTGAGCGGCACAAGCCGTTCTGGGCCTTCGTTTCCTGACCGCTTGTCCTTCAAGATCCCGGTCTCGGCGCTGGTGCTGGTCCACACGCCGGACCTGCGCGTGCTGCTGATCGAGCGTGCCGACGCCCCCGGCTACTGGCAGTCGGTGACGGGCAGCCAGGAGCCGGGAGAAATGCTGGTCGCGACCGCGACGCGCGAGCTCTTCGAGGAAACCGGCCTGCGCGCCGCCGATTACGGCGGGGTTCGGGACTGGCAGAGCTCCAATGTCTACGAGATCTATCCGCGCTGGCGTCACCGCTACCCGCCGGGCACCACGCACAACACCGAGCACGTGTTTGCGCTCGAGGTGCCGTCGCCCGTCCCGGTGCGGCTCGATCCGCGCGAGCACGTGGCGAGCGCGTGGCTGCCCTGTGACGAAGCCGCCGAGAAGTGCTTCTCGTGGTCGAATCGCGACGCGATACTCCGCCTGCCGGAAATGCGCCGCGGCTGACGCATACGCGCCGTTCAGGACGGCGGCCCGACCATCCGCTCCGGGCGCACCCACGCGTCGAACTGCTCTTCCGTGACGTGACCGAGCGCGAGCGCCGCGGCCTTGAGCGTCGTGCCTTCGCGATGCGCCTTCTTGGCGATCGCGGCGGACTTGTCGTAGCCGATGTGCGGATTGAGCGCGGTCACGAGCATCAGCGAGCGAGCGACGAGCTCCGCGATGCGGTCGCGGTCGGGCTCGATCCCGCGCGCGCAGTGCGCGTCGAAGCTCGCCATTCCGTCGGCGAGCAGGCGGACGCTCTGCAGCACATTGTGGATGACGAGCGGCTTGTAGACGTTGAGCTCGAAATTGCCGGACGCGCCGCCGATGCCCACCGCCACGTCGTTGCCCATCACCTGCGCCGCGAGCATCGTCAGCGCCTCGCACTGCGTCGGATTGACCTTGCCGGGCATGATCGAGCTGCCGGGCTCGTTCTCCGGAATGATCAGCTCCCCCAACCCCGACCGCGGTCCGCTCGCCAGCCAGCGCACGTCGTTGGCGATCTTCGTCAGCACGACGGCGAGTCCCCGCATCGCGCCGTGCAGGTTCACCAGCGCGTCGTTGGCCGCCAGCGCCTCGAACTTGTTGGGCGCGGTGACGAAGGGCAGCCCGGTGTAAGCCGCGATCTCGGCGGCCACCCGGACGCCGAACTCCGGATGCGCGTTGAGCCCGGTGCCCACCGCCGTGCCGCCCAGGGCCAGCTCCAGCAGATGCGGTAGCGCCGCGTGAAGGTGCGACTTCGCATGCTGGAGTTGCGCGGCATAGCCCGAGAATTCCTGCCCGACCGTCAACGGCGTCGCGTCCTGCAGGTGCGTGCGGCCGATCTTGACGATGTCGGCGAACGCCGCGGACTTTGCGGAAAGCGTCGCGTGCAGAGCTTCGAGCGCGGGCAGCAGCGCGCGCGTCACCGATTCGTCGGCGGCAACGCTCATCGCCGTCGGGAAAACGTCGTTCGACGACTGACCGCGATTCACGTCGTCGTTCGGGTGCACGAGCCGGCCCTCACCCCGCTGTCCGCCCATGAGCTCCGATGCGCGATTGGCGAGCACCTCGTTGACGTTCATGTTGGTCTGCGTGCCGGAGCCCGTTTGCCAGACCGCGAGCGGGAATTCATCGGCATGGCGACCGGCGAGCACCTCGTCGGCGGCTGCGACGATTGCGTCGGCCTTTGCGCCGGACAGCGCGCCGAGTGTCACGTTGACGCGTGCCGCGGACCGCTTGACGATCAGCAGCGCGCGGATCAGCGCGTCGGGCATCTTCTCGGTCGAGATGCGGAAATGTTCGAGCGAACGCTGCGTCTGCGCGCCCCACAGCCGGACCGCCGGGACCTCGATCGGTCCGAACGTGTCGCGTTCGATGCGTGTTGTTGGACTCGTCATGGTCTTGCTCCGCCAAGCATTGAACTTCGAGTCTAACGCGGAGCGTCAGTGTCGGCCCGGGCTTCCGCGCCCCGTCACCTCCGACGAAGGACCGTGGCACAGGCGCCCAAGCCAACCCCTACCGCGGCCATTCGAGAACGCGGTTCAACCCGCCCGAAGCAGCCGTCGATGCGTAAGGTTGTGCGATTGAAACTTCAATTCTATCCAAAGAGCCGGATTGCCAGCGCGAATCCTCTACCCGCGCCCTGTTTAAGTGATCCGATAACTGTCGCAGTGTTTAATATATTTCTTAGTATATTCATGCACGTACAATTTTTCTATGCCCATGGTTGGCCAACGGTCGAAAACCATTTGAACAATGGCGATGACCGCTTGCTTGGATCAAGCGCGACGGGCCGTTCCGACAATTTCAGCCATAACTTATCGGCGCCGAAAATCTCGCGCGCAACCTATGACATTTGCATATTGTTAAAAATAGTGGGAATATATCCCACACCCAGTTGTTTATCGAAACGTCCGACGGTCGGACAGGAGCAGCCGGGCGAACGGACGGGAGCCACGAGATCTCCGAAGTCAACGGATCAATCGGTGCTGTCGGCATTTTGGTCGGTGGTTGCTTGGTCGTCGAACGTTTGGTTGTCCATCCAAATTCAAAGTGGAGGCTGCAAATGAAGACCCGCAAATTTTCTCAGCTGCTGGCAAGCGCGTTGGTCCTGGCTGTAACTCTGGGGACGGTGTCGGTCGCGAACGCTCGCGGCTTCAAAGGCTCCAACACCGCCTCCAACACCGCCTCCGTAATCGGCACCGTCCAAACGATCGATGTGGCGAAGAGGAACCTCACCATCAAGACCAGTACCGGGACGAGCGTGAAGCTCGTTGTCGGCGCGTCGACCGCGATAACCCGCAACGGAGGCCGGAGTTCGCTGGCGAATCTGGCATTGAACGACGGCGTCACCGGGTATTACAGGATGTCGACGCTGGCCGCGACCGCGTTGACCGCCTCCGGCCCCCCCATCACCAGTGTGAGCGGCAGAACCAGCCGCGTTTCGTTGGCGAGCGGTGGTCTCTCCGTCGGCCCAAACCGGCTCCAGACGAGCGCGAACACGAGAATTGCACGCAACGGACAGATCGTGGCGCTCCGCCAGATTACGGGTCGCGACACCCTCATCGCTCACGTCGCGAAGGGCACCAATGTCGCCCTCGACGTTTTGGCCAACGGTCCGCTGGAGAGCGAGGTGCGAGGGCTGATCCAGTCGATCGCGGGCGCCAGCATTACCATCGCGCCTGGCGACGGCTCGGCGGCCGTTACCATAACGGTCGGAACGGATACGCTGATCGAAGTGAACGACGCGCCCGGTGTACTGACCGACTTGCAGGTCGCGCAGGCGATCGACGCCGAATACGACCCGACGACGCTCGTCGCGTTCTCGATCAGCGCCGGCGGTGAAACCGAGGAGTCCGAGGTCGAAGGGACCGTCTTCGGGGTCGATACCACCGCGGGAACGGTGACGATCGCTCCAGAAGGTGGCGGAGCCAATATCACGCTCGCGGTAAGTGCTGCGACCGAGATCGGCGTCAACGAAATCGGCGGGACGCTGGGTGACATCCAGGTTGGAATGCCCATAAAGGCCGAGTACGACGCCACAACGCTGCTCGCGAAGGAGATCGAGGCGGGCGGCTCGGACGACTGAACGACCCGGGACCCGACCAACGTAACGCCGGGAATCGCCTGCTAAAAGTTCGACGGTTTCACGCGGACGATTGCGATGGATCCGCGCAGCCAGGCCGGACTCAGGAAAAAGGGGCGCCCGCGGGCGCCCCTTTTCTCTGCACTTTCGCGGCCGCCTACGC
>JANMBN010000430.1:0-2379 GCA_031360485.1 Betaproteobacteria bacterium
GTCGTGGCGAGCTTCGTCGTCCGCAACATGGGTCCGGGCGTACGCGCGGCGATGGCATCGCTGGAGCAGCTCGACCGCAGCCTGGAGGAGGCGTCGCTGACCCTGCGGACCGGCTCCTTCGCGACCATCTGCCGGATCGTCGTCCCGCTGCTGCGACCGGCCATCCTGGCCGGCGTCGTCTATGGCTTCGTCTCAGCGATGACGTCGATCTCCGCCGTGATCTTCCTGGTCAGCCCCGGCGTGATGCTGTCGACCGTCTACATCGTCAACCTTGCCGAGTCCGGCACCTACGGCATGGCGATCGCCTACGCTTCGGTGCTGATCGTCCTCATGCTGGCGGCGATCACCGGCATTCAGCTGCTGATCGGCGAACGCCGGTTGCATCGCCTTCCCGCTCCCCTAGCCGTCGCGAAGGTAGTCCAGTGAGCGCCGCCACCCGCGCTCGCAGACGCGCCCTTCGAGCCCTGGCTTCGCCCTGCTCGCGCGGTCGTCCCTCCGAGGGAAGGCGCGCAGCGCCGAGGGTGCACCAATGACCGGGACGAGCGCCGCGGTCGAGTTCCGCTCCGTCGTCAAGCGCTACGGCGCGGTGACGGCCGTCGACGAGGTGTCGTTCGCCATCGAGAAGGGCGACCTCGTGACCTTGCTCGGCCCGTCGGGCTGCGGCAAGACCTCGACCCTGCGGCTGATCGCGGGACTGGAACGGGCGTCGAGCGGGACGATTCACATCAACGGCGTCGACGTCACGCATCTGTCGGTGACGGACCGCGACGTCAGCATGGTGTTCCAGTCCTACGCGCTGTTCCCGCACATGTCGGTGCTGCGGAACGTTGCCTACGGCCTGATCTCGAGCCGCAAGCCGCGGGCCGAGGCCGAAGCGGAGGCGCGGGCGACGCTCAAGCTCGTCGGCTTGTCCGGCCTCGAGGAGCGGCTGCCGAGCGAGCTGTCCGGCGGCCAGCAGCAGCGCGTCGCCGTGGCCCGCGCCATCGTCCTGCATCCCGCGGTCCTGCTGTTCGACGAGCCCTTGTCCAACCTCGACGCGCGGCTGCGCCGATACGTGCGTGACGAGATCCGCGATCTGCAGCAACGCCTGGGCTTGACGGCGGTCTACATCACGCACGACCAGGTCGAGGCGCTCGCCGTCTCCGACCGCATCATCGTCATGGACCAGGGGCGGATCGCCCAGCAGGGCTCACCGGTCGAGCTCTACTGCCGTCCCGCCACGCGCTTCGTCGCCGGATTCATGGGGGAGGCCAACGTGGTGTCCGGCGATCTCACGCGCCTCGGCGACATTGACGCGACCGTGCGCCTCGGCGGCACGACGCTGACCCTGCCCCACCGCGGCGTCGCGGATGGCCCCGTCGAGATCGCCATTCGCCCCGAAGCCATCCGGCTGAACCAGGCATCCGCGGACACGATGCCTGGCCGGGTGCAGCGCGCGATCTTCCTCGGCGATCACGCCGAGTACACGGTTGCGACGGCGATCGGCGACTTGTTCATCGTCGACCGCAACGCCGACCGCCTGACCACGGTCGGCGCCGACGTGCACTTGTCCTTCAGATTGTCCGGCATGGCGGTGCTGCCGCGACCGTCCTGATGCAATTCGGCTCGTCCAGCGCGTACGGCTCGACCCGCGACGCTGCAAAGCGGGGAGGGCGTGCTAATTGTCGGCAAACGGGATCTCGATCACCTTTCGCCCCGTCGCCCGTCCCCACAGCCAGCGCAACAGCGGGAACGTAAGCACCAACGCGGCTGCGATCATCAATCCGGTCGAGATCGGACCGCGGACGAGTACCGACATGTCGCCTCCGGACATGGACAGCGACTGCCGCAGCGCCTTTTCGGTCAACGGGCCGAGAATGAGGGTGAAGGCCATCGGTGCGACCGGAAAATTGATCTTCTTGCAGACGTAACCGATGATCCCGAAGACGATCAGCACGGCCAGGTCGAACAGACTGTTGCGCGTGGAGTAGGCCCCGACCGCCGTAAACGCGATGATGAGCGGAAAGAGAATCGAATACGGAATGCGCAGCAGGTAGACCCAGATGCCGACGAGCGGCAGGTTGAGCACCAGCAGCAGCACGTTGCCGACATAAAGGCTGGCGATCACGGCCCAGACGAAATCCGGCTTCTCCTGGAACAGAAAGGGGCCCGGCGTCAGGCCGTTCATCATGAAGGCGCCCAGCAGGACCGCAATGGTCGGCGAGGCCGGCACCCCAAGGGTAAAAAGAGGAATGAGCGCTCCGTTGGCATAAGCATTGTTGGTGGTCTCCGGTCCGGCGACGCCTTCGATCGCACCTTTGCCGAATTTCTCCGGATGCTTGGACACGCGCTTTTCCACCGCATACGAGATGATCGTCGGCAGCAGCGTGCCGATGCCCG
>JANMBN010000466.1:0-17904 GCA_031360485.1 Betaproteobacteria bacterium
CCCGAGTCGGGGTGGGCGCTGACCATCGTGCAGCACCCCAGCGATCTGCTTTTTGCGGTGTGGTTCGTCTATGGCCCGTCGGCACAACCGATCTGGTACACGCTGCAGCCCGGAACGTGGCTCTCGTCCATCGCCTATACCGGACCCATCTACAAGACGACCGGGCCCTACTATGGCGGCCTCTTCAACCCAGCACAGGTCGGCATCACTCAGGTTGGCACTGGCACCGTAAACTTCGCCAACTCCAACTCCGGCACATTCGCCTATACGGTTGAAGGCGTAACGGCTAGCAAGCCGATCACTCGCCTGCCGTTCTAAGCCGCATCAACAACAACGTCGGATCATTGCGCTGGCGGAGCTCCTGGGCCTCGACCCACAAGAACTGGCCCACGAAATGCGGATCCGTTGCAACGGAAAACATCGGCGGCGGGAATGTCGCGAATCCTAGCCAAGACGGGGCTCTGCCAACTACCACTCGCATTCTCTCCGCGATCCACGAAGCACATCTGCACAAGCTGATCGGAGGCGCGATCAATAGGCTTGGTGCAACCCTCTCGCGGGACAGATACCCGCGCCGCATTTTTCTGCATTTATCAAATACGGAATTAGACGCTCAAATCCGGTCGAAGCGACGGTACGCTACGCCTTCGGCCACGTGCGGCGCCGCGATGCGGTCGCAATCGGCGAGGTCCGCGATTGTTCGCGCCACCTTCAGGATCCGGTGATACGCCCGCGCCGACAGGGAAAGCCGCGCCATGGCCTGGGCGAGGAGCGCAGAACCCGCCGCGTCGGGCACGCAGCGGGTGTCGATTTCGCGCGGAGATAACCGCGCGTTGGGCTTCCCCTGTCGCGCGATCTGCCGTCCGCGTGCAGCCATGACTTGCTCCTGTATGCGCCCGTTCTCGGTGTCCGCCGCTATCGTCCGCTCCCGCGGCGCGGCGCCGAGGGACATCGCTCCCGCCGCCAGGGCCGGCACCTCGACGCCGAGATCGATGCGATCCAGCAGCGCGCCGGACACTCGGCCGCGATAGCGTGCAATCTTTTCGGGGGTGCAGTGGCAGCGCCCGCTGGCGTGTCCGAGCCAGCCGCAGGGGCAGGGGTTCATCGCGGCGACGAATTGGAACTCCGCGGGGAACGTGCTCTGCCGCGCGGCACGCGAGATATGGATCACGCCGGATTCGAGTGGCTCGCGCAGCACTTCGAGCACGCGACGATCCCACTCCGCCAGTTCGTCGAGAAACAGCACGCCGTGATGGGCCAGCGAAATTTCGCCCGGCCGCGGATCGCTTCCGCCACCCGCGAGCGCGACGGCGCTCGTGGTGTGATGGGGCGCGCGGTACGGGCGCGTGGCCCATGTCGCCGGGGAAAATCGCCCGGCAAGCGATGCGATTGCCGCGGCGGCCAAGGCTTCGTCTTCGGTCAACGGGGGCAGGATGCCTGGCAGCCGTTGCGCGAGCATCGACTTTCCGGTGCCCGGTGGCCCGATCATAAGCAGACTGTGGCCGCCGGCTGCGGCGATGGTGAGTGCTCGCTTCGCGTGCGCCTGGCCACGGACGTCGGCGATATCGAGCGTCGGTACGACAGCGGTTGCAACACGCGCCGGGCGCGCGAGCGGCGCGAGCAACTCGCGGCCGGCGAGATGCGCGCACACGGCGAGCAGTGACGGTGCCGGATAGACGACGGCGTCCTGCACCAGCGCGGCCTCGGCGGCGCTCGCTGCAGGGAGCACGAACGCGCGCCCGTCGCGGCGCGCGGAAAGCGCCATCGGCAGCGCGCCGCGGATCGGGCGCAGCGCGCCGCCCAGCGCGAGTTCGCCGGCGAACTCGTATTGCGCGAGGGCGTGGCCGGGAATCTGGCCCGTGGCGGCGAGAATGCCGATCGCGATCGGCAGGTCGAATCGGCCGGACTCCTTGGGCAGGTCCGCCGGCGCGAGGTTGACCGTGATCTTGCGTGCCGGAAACTCGAACTGCGCGTTCTGCAGCGCCGCGCGAACGCGGTCGCGTGATTCCCGAACCTCGGCATCGGGCAAGCCGACGAGGTTGAACGCCGGCAGCCCTCCGGCCAGATGCACCTCGACCGTGACCAGCGGAGCGTCGAGCCCCGCGAGACCGCGCGAAAGGACGACCGCGAGCGACACCGGCGTTTTCCTTCCGAATGCGATGCGGACGCGCGACCGACTCTCCGCCGCGGTCGCGCGAACGGCGCGCCGAACCTAGGCCGATGGCGGCGGATAGCGCGCTTCGAGCTCGACCATCCGCTTTTCCAGCGCTTCGAGCTTTGCGCGCGTCTTGAGCAGCACCTGCGCCTGGACGTCGAACTCCGAGCGCGGCACGAGATCGAGGCGTGCGAGGCTCGACGCCAACATCGCCTTCACGTTCTTCTCGATGTCCTTCGCCGGCGAGTTCTCGATGGCCTTGCCTATCTTCGCGGCGATGTCGTCGAAAACCTTGGTGTTCAGCATGGCGGACTCCTGTCGGACGCGGATGGCCGAAACGGCAATGTTTCCGAGTCTAGCAAAGTCGAAATGCGCGCCACCTTCGTCCCTCCGGCTGATTCGAATGGGTCGCAACCACGGTCAACCACCCATCGCTCAACCATGGTGCGGTGCAACGTTTTCGCGCACCAAAATTGTGCATCGGCGCGGGGCACCAAATGGCCACCCGCAAAAAATGCCGTGCAAATCATTGTTATATATATATTTTCTTGATTGGCACATGAAATGCTCACCCGATAGGCGGAAATGCTCTTCCGTCCCTTCAATTCGTCTACAGCCAACAGGAATCGCCATGATTGCATCAACCCGACCATTTCTTACTGGCGCCGCATTTGCGATGACGGTTCTCGTTGTCGGAGATTTGGCTGCCCAAACGCCGCCGGCTACACCGCCTGCGGATACAAAGCCGGCCGAGCCCGCGGCTTCCCCTCCCATCTTCTCCATTGGAGGATTCGACCTGACCGGCCATTTCGACGTCGGTTACACCCATCTGACCGGGTCCGGCAAATTCGTCAGTGGCGTCAATGACCGCGTGTTCGACTTCAAGCACAACCAGGTGTTCTTCCATGCGCTGGACCTCCAGCTTGCCAAGACACCGGAGGAAGGCTTCGGAGGCGTGATCGACCTGACCATCGGCAGGGATGCGGACACGATCGCGGCCTACGGCACGATCAGCAAGGATAAGGGACCGGCCAACGGCGCGAAGCACTACGTCGATCCAACCCAGTTTTACGTTTACTACGGCGCAGGTCCGTTCAGCATCATCGCGGGCAAATTCGTGACCAGCGCCGGCGCAGAGGTCATCAAGAGCGACGGCGATGTGAACTACTCGCGATCCATTCTGTTCGGCTACGCGATTCCATTCACTCATACCGGTGCGCGCGCGACGTACAAGGTTAGCGACACGTTGACGCTGGTCGGGGGTGTCAACGAAGGTTGGGATGCCTTTCAAGATCCGAATCGTGACGTGGCGGTCGAGCTCGGCGGAACTTTCGCGCCGTCAAAAGCCGTCTCGCTCATCGCCATGTATCACGGCGGCAGAGAGCTGGTCACGAATTACCCGAAGAGCGACGCGAACGGGATGCGCAACCTCATCGATCTGGTGGCGACTTTCAACGTGACCGACCAGCTCACCGTTGTCCTGAACTACGACTACGCCACTCAGGACAAGGCCGCGGTCAGCGGCGGCAAGGCCAAATGGGAAGGTGTCGCCGGCTACGTCAACTACCAGTTCAACGATCAATGGCGACTCTCCGTCCGTGGCGAGTATTTCGATGACAGGGACGGGTATCGAACAGGCGCCGCTCAGAAATGGACCGAGGGCACGCTGACGGTCGCGTACATGCCGGCCAAGGAATGGGAAATTCGCGCCGAAGGTCGTTTCGATCACTCCGATGCGTCGGCGTTCCTCAAGTCGGACGGGGTCACGCCCACCAACCGCCAGAGCTCGTTCGGGCTCGAAGTTCTCTACAAGTTCTGAGGACGCACTTTCAATCATGGAGTCCACATGAAACTCGTTACCGCGATCATCAAACCGTTCAAGCTCGACGAGGTCCGCGAGGCCCTCTCGGCGATCGGCGTGCAGGGGGTTACCGTCACCGAGGTCAAGGGTTTCGGACGGCAGAAGGGCCACACCGAACTCTATCGAGGCGCTGAATACGTCGTCGATTTTCTGCCGAAGGTGAAGGTCGAAGCCGCGATCAAGGATGACCTGCTCGACCGCGTGATCGAAGCGATCGAGAAGGCCGCCAACACCGGCAAGATCGGCGACGGGAAGATCTTCGTCTCCGATCTCGAACAGGTCGTGCGCATCCGCACCGGGGAAACCGGCGCGGACGCGCTTTGAGAGGACATGTCATGAAGCGATTGCTCGCAATTCTCGCGCTCGGCGCCGCATTGGCCAGCGCACTCGCGCCCAACGTGGCCACTTCGGCGTCCGTCGAGGCCACAACTCCGATCGTCCTGGCCCAGGCCACCGACGCCAAGGCGCCCGCCGCCGCCGCGCAACCCGCGGCTGCGCCCGCCGCCGCCCCGGCAGCTCCGGCCGCGGCGCCGCCGTCACCCAACAAGGGCGACAACGCGTGGATGATCGTCGCCACGCTGCTCGTGATCATGATGTCGATCCCGGGCCTCGCGCTGTTCTACGGCGGCCTCGTCCGCTCGAAGAACATGCTGTCGGTGCTGATGCAGGTCTTCGTGATCTTCTCGCTCATCGTCGTGTTGTGGTCGGTCTACGGGTACAGTCTCGCGTTCACCGAAGGCGGCGCCTACATCGGCGGGCTCGACCGGCTGTTCCTGTCGGGCATCTTCTCGATCAAGGACGGCATCGGGTCGTTCGCGACAGCGGCCACGTTCAGCAAGGGCGTGGTGATCCCCGAATATCTTTTCGTCGTGTTCCAGGCGACTTTCGCGGCGATCACCGTGGGCCTCGTCGTCGGCGCGTTCGCCGAGCGGATGAAGTTCTCCGCGGTACTGGTGTTCGCGATACTGTGGTTCACGTTCGCCTACCTTCCGATCGCGCACATGGTCTGGTTCTGGCCCGGCCCCGATGGAATCAAGGATGCGGCGACGCTTGCCTCCGAATCGGCCAAGGGTGGCTGGCTGTGGCAGAAGGGCGCTCTCGACTTCGCCGGCGGCACCGTCGTCCACATCAACGCCGGTGTCGCCGGACTCGTCGGCGCCTACATGGTCGGCAAGCGCGTCGGCTACGGCCGCGATTCGATGGCGCCGCACAACCTGACGTTCACGATGATCGGCGCGTCCCTGCTGTGGGTGGGCTGGTTCGGGTTCAACGCGGGATCGGCGCTCGAAGCCGGCGACACGGCGGCGCTCGCGTTCATCAACACGCTGGTCGCGACCGCCGCCGCCGTGCTCGCCTGGATGATGGTCGAGTGGATGACCAAGGGCAAGCCGTCGATGCTGGGCGCCGCCTCCGGCGCCGTTGCGGGTCTCGTCGCGATAACGCCGGCGTGCGGCTTCGTCGGGACCAACGGCGCGCTCGTCATCGGACTTCTCGCCGGCGTCGTCTGCCTGTGGGGCGTCAACGGATTGAAGAAGATGCTCGGCGCCGACGACGCGCTCGACGTGTTCGGCGTCCACGGAGTCGGCGGGATCCTGGGCGCATTGCTGACCGGCGTGTTCGCCGCGCCGAAGCTCGGCGGCCAGGGCATCTACGACTACGTCGCGAACAAGATCAGCGCCGACTACTCGATATTCGATCAGCTCATTGTCCAGGGTACCGGAGTGCTGACGACGATCGTGTGGTCCGGCACCGTGGCGCTCATCGCGTACAAGCTCGTCGACCTCACGATCGGATTGCGCGTGACGGAAGAGGAAGAGCGCGAAGGCCTCGACATCAGCTCGCACGGCGAGTCCGCCTACCGAATCTAGGACCGCACGGGTCGACAACGGCTGCCCGGGTCCACGCCGCAGAGGCGCGCGAATACCGGGCCGCGACAGGATCTCTCCGCAGTAGATTTGAGGGGCGCCCATCGGCGCCCCTTTTTTTGTGTTCGGCTACAATCGATCCTGGCCCTTCCCGCTCGCGCACGCATGGTTCCCCACCTCACCACCGCCCTCGCCGGCCCGCTGCTCGAGCTCGAGCAGCGCTTTCTCGACCGGATGCCGGACATCGAGCGATGGATGCGCACGCATTGGCAGGAGCACTCGATTCCGTTTTACGCGTCGGTCGATCTGCGCAACGCCGGCTTCAAACTTGCGCCGGTGGACACGAACCTCTTTCCGGGCGGCTTCAACAACCTGAATCCCGCGTTCCTGCCGCTCTGCGTCCAGGCGATCCAGACCGCGGTCGAGCGCGTCTGCGCCGACGCGCGCGGCGTGCTGCTCGTGCCGGAGAACCACACGCGCAACACGTTCTACCTGCAGAACGTCGAAACCCTTCAGGGAATCCTCCAACAGGCGGGGATGCGAGTGCGGCTGGGGTCGCTGATCCCGGACCTCAAGGAGGCGACGGTGGTCGAACTGCCCGCCGGGGGCTCGCTCACGCTCGAACCGATCGTGCGCACGGGCCGGCGCGTGGGGCTCGCCGACTTCGACCCCTGCATGGTGCTGCTCAACAACGACCTCTCGGCGGGCGCGCCGCCGATTCTCGAAAACCTCGACCAGCCGCTCGCGCCCCCGCTCGCCGCCGGCTGGCACAACCGCAAGAAGTCGCATCACTTCGCCGTCTTCCACCGGGTCGCGGAGGAGTTCGCGACGATGCTCGGCATCGACCCCTGGCTCATCGATCCCTTCTTCGGCGTCTGCGGCAAGGTCGACTTCCAGGAGCGCGCGGGCGAAGAGTGCCTCGCATCGAACGTCGACGTGCTCCTCGCCAGGATAAAGGCGAAATACGCGGAGTACGGGATCTCCGAAAAGCCGTTCGCGATCGTCAAGGCGGACGCCGGCACCTACGGCATGGGCATCATGACCGTGCGCGACGCCTCCGAGGTCATCGGTCTCAATCGCAAGCAGCGCAACAAGATGGCCGTGGTGAAAGAGGGGCTCGAGGTTTCGTCCGTCATCATCCAGGAGGGCGTGCCGACATTCGAGTCGATCCACGACGCGATCGCCGAACCGGTCGTCTACATGATCGACCGCTTCGTCGTCGGCGGGTTCTACCGCGTTCACACGGCGCGCGGCAAGGACGAGAATCTCAACGCTCCGGGCGCGCAATTCGTCCCGCTCGCGTTCGAGTCGCCGTGCATCCCGGATCTGGGCGAGCCCGCGGGCTGCCCGCCCAACCGTTTCTATGCGTACGGCGTCGTCGCCCGCCTCGCCCAGCTCGCCGCCGCGATCGAGGTCGAGGAGCTGTCCGTCGCCGAAGTCGCCGTGACGGCGTAGCGGCCCCGCACGTAAGGCGTCGCGGGCAGATCGAGGAATCGACGCGACGGCGAATCGGGACAGAAGGCCCACAAGGTTCAACGATGATCACCCGCGAATACTGCCTGCTGATGGCGCGCTACAACCGCTGGATGAACGAGCGGTTGTACGCGCTGCTGTCGGAATTCGCGGACGACGAACGCAAGCGCGACCGTGGCGCGTTCTTCGGATCGATGCACGGCACGCTCAATCATCTGCTTTGGGGCGACCGCATGTGGCTCGGGCGCTTCATCGACGAACCGTGCCTGCACCCGGCGTTCGGCGCCGACATGTTCGCGGACTTCGCCCTGCTCTCGCGCGAACGCGAGGTGACCGATCACAAAATTCTGAACTGGGCGGGCACGGTCACCGCGTCGTGGCTCGAGGGAACGCTGTCGTACGTGAGCAAGGTCGACGGCCGCGGTCGCGAGATGCCGCGCGCCGTCGCGGTGCTGCAGCTCTTCAATCACGGCACGCACCACCGCGGCCAGCTGACGACGCTGATCCGGCAGGCGGGACGCGACCCGGGCGAAACAGACATCCCCTGGCTCCCCGGCGTCGTCCGTTTCGTCGACGCGCCGCCGGAACGTTAGGGAAATCCGCGCCCGTCGCGCTGGCGCCGGTCAGGGCTTCCTGCGTTTCGCCCGAGGATGGGCCTGGTCGTAGGCCTTGGCGAGATACTGGAAGTCGAGGTGCGTGTAGACCTGCGTGCTGGCGATGCTCGCATGGCCCAGCATCTCCTGCACGGCGCGCAGGTCGCCCGAGGATTGCAGTAGGTGCGAAGCGAACGAGTGGCGCAGCATGTGCGGATGGACGTGCCGCCCCAGGCCCTGCCGGACGGCCCAGCCCGCGAGCCGCCGCTCGATCGAGCGCGGCGTGATCCGCTTTCCGCTGCGCCCAAGGAACAGCGCCTTCGCATCGGCATTCGGCAGCGCCGCGCGCACCGGCAGCCAAACGCCGACCGCCGCCGCCGCTGCCGCGCCGACGGGAACGATCCGCTCCTTCGCTCCCTTGCCCCAGACGCGAACTTCGCCGGTGGCGAGATCGACCCGGTCCACATCGAGCCCGGCGAGCTCGGCGAGCCGCAATCCCGAAGAGTACGCGAGCTCGAACAGCGCGCGGTCGCGCACCGCGAGGGGGTCGTCTCCCTGGATCTGGACCAGCCGCACGGCTTCGTCGGGCGAGAGCGCCGACGGCAGCTTCTTCACCGCCTTGGGCGCCTTGATTCCCGCGCATGGATTCTCCTTCACCCTCGCATCGCGGTCGATCAGCGCGCGATAGAGCGCCCGCCACGAGGAGAGCACCCGGGCAAGGCTGCGCCCCGACAATCCCCGCCCGTGCAGCGTGCCGACAAAACGCCGGAGCTCGCGCGCACCGAGGTCCGCGATGTCGGTGTCTCCCGCCAGCGCCGCCAGCAACGCCGCGTCGCGCAGGTAGGCGTCGCGCGTGTGCCCGGGTCGCCCTGCGAGATGCGCCGCGAACGCCGTGAGATGCGCAGCGTTGGCGGCGTCGATGGCCCGTGGCGCGCTTTCCGGTTTCGTCGTCTTTCGCATCGCGACCGGAGGACGGGATCCGGCGAGGGTCAGGCCGGCGGCAGGTAGCGTGTCGTCGCGACGCTCGCGAGTTCGGCGAGGCGCGTCAGGTACACCGTGCCCATGCCGGCGTGGAAGCGCCCGGCGTCTTCGTCGCCGAGGGCGAGGAGACCGAACGTGTACGCCGTGCGCAGCGGCAGAAAGGCGAATGACTTGCAGGCGTCCCCGACATCGAACCAGTCGCGCGACTCGAACGGCGCCGCGGGGCCGCAATACGGAACGCCGAGCTGGTCGGCATACTCGCGGAGCTCCTGGCTCGTCGCCGCGAGCTCCTGCAGATACGACTGCTCGGGCACCTTGCCCCAGAGACGGCTTGTCACATGCGGAACGCCGAAATCTTCGGTGAGGCTCTGGTAGAGCACCGCGAGCGTCGTCTCGAGATCGGGTGCGGCGATGAGCGCAAGCGTCGAGCGGTGCAGCTTCTCGCTGATCCGGTCGTTCTCGGCACCGAAGCCGATCAGTTCGCGAAGCCGGTTTTCGAGCTCGGCATTCTTCTCCCGCAGCGTGACGATCTGCCGCTCGGCGATGGGGATCGCGTGGCCGCCGTGCGGGTGCGGAACGAAAATGTCGGCGACGACGTCCGCGTAATCCTCGAAGAACTTCGGGTTTTCCTTCAGATACAGCGCGACCTCGTTGGCATCCATCCGGGGCAGTCCTGCTTTCTCGTGTTCCGTCTTGTTGCCGCCTCGCGTCACGCCGGCGGTATTTCCCATTGACCTTCGAACACCGTCGTCGCGGGACCCTTCATCGCGACCGGCGCGCCTGCGCCCGGCCATGAAATCGTCAGCCATCCGCCGCGTGTTTCGACTCTGACCTCCGAATCGAGCAACCCGCGCTGAATGCCGGACACGACCGCCGCGCACGCCCCGGTGCCACAGGACTGCGTCTCGCCGGCGCCGCGCTCCCAGACGCGCAGGCGAATGGTAGCGCGATCCACCACCTGCATGTAGCCCGCGTTCACGCGCCGCGGGAACCGCGGGTGGTGCTCGAGCTTCGGGCCCTGTGTCGTCACCGGCGCGCGGTCGACGTCGGCGACGACCTGCACGGCGTGCGGGTTGCCCATCGACACCACGCCGAGCTCGACCGTCTCGCCGTCCACGTCCAGCGAATGGACGAGCGCATCGGCGTCGGCGACGAACGGAATTTCCGAAGGCGCGAACCGCGGGACGCCCATGTCCACGATCACTTCGCCTCCCTCGACCAACTCCGGCGCGATGATCCCGCCCGCCGTCTCGACGCGCAGCCGCCGCGCCTCGGTGTATCCGTGGTCGCGGACGAACTTCACGAAGCAGCGCGCGCCGTTGCCGCACTGCTCGACCTCGCCGCCGTCGGCGTTGAAGATCCTGTAGCGAAAATCGGCGTCGTCGCGCGTCGCCCTCTCGACCACGAGGATCTGGTCGCAGCCGACGCCCTGCCGCCGGTCGGCGAGCCGCCGCAGCTGACCCGGCGTGAGATCCACGGCCTGCCGGATGCCGTCGAGCACGACAAAATCGTTGCCGAGCCCGTGCATCTTGGTGAACTGCAAAGTCGCCATGGCCTGCCCTGCTCCGCTCAGACGTTGAAGCGGAAGTGCATGACATCGCCGTCCTTGACGACGTACTCCTTGCCTTCGAGTCTCATCTTGCCGTGTTCCTTCGCGCCGTGCTCGCCCTTGCACGCGATGAAATCGCCGAACGCGATCACCTCGGCACGGATGAATCCCTTCTCGAAATCGGTGTGGATGACGCCCGCTGCCTGCGGCGCCGTCGCGCCGTGGTGGATCGTCCACGCCCGGACCTCCTTCGGCCCCGCGGTGAAGTAAGTCTCCAGCCCGAGCAGCTTGTAGCCCGCGTGGATCACGCGGTCGAGCCCGGGCTCGGAGAGTCCGAGATCCGCGAGAAACGCCGCCTTGTCGTCGCCGTCGAGGTCGGCGATCTCCGCTTCGAGCGCGGCGCAGACCGGCACCACGGGCGCGCCCTCCTTCGCCGCGTACGCCTCCACGGCGGCCAGCAGCGGATTGTCGCGAAAGCCGCGCTCCGCGACGTTCGCCACGTACATCGTCGGTTTCATCGTGAGCAGGAAGAACGGCTTCAGCACTTCCTTCTCCTCGGCGTAGAGGTCGGCCGTCCGGGCGGGTTTCCCGGTGTCGAGCACGGTCTCGACTTTTTTCAGCGCCGAGACGATGCGCTGCGCTTCCTTGTCGCCGGCGCGCGCCGGCTTCTCGTACTTGGCGATCTGCTTGTCGACGGCCGCGAGATCGGCCAATGCGAGCTCGGTGTTGATGGTTTCGATGTCGGAGACCGGATTGATCTTGCCCGCGACATGCACGACGTTGTCGTCCTCGAAGCAGCGCACGACGTGCGCGATCGCGTCGGTCTCGCGGATCGTCGCGAGAAACTGGTTGCCGAGCCCTTCGCCCTTCGACGCTCCCGCGACAAGGCCCGCGATGTCGACGAACTCGACCGTCGCCGGCAGCACCTTTTCCGGATGCGCGATGGCCGCGAGATGCCCGAGGCGCGGATCCGGCACTTCGACGATGCCGACGTTGGGCTCGATCGTGCAGAACGGATAGTTCTCGGCGGCGATGCCCGCGCGCGTCAGCGCGTTGAAGAGCGTGGACTTGCCGACGTTGGGCAGGCCGACGATGCCGCATTTCAAGCTCATGGATTTTCTTTCCGGGTGTGCAGCAGGAGCATGACGCGCTCGAAGTCGCCGGTGGTGATCGCCGGCCACGCCTCGAGGCTCCGGTCGATCGCCGCTTCGATGGCTGCACGCTCGTCGGGGCGCGGCGGCGCCAGCACGTAGTCGGCGACGTCCTGCTGCGGTATCGACGAGTCGCGGGGGTGACCGATGCCGATTCGCAGCCGCCAGAAATCTGGCGTGCCGAGCTGCGCCGCGATGTCGCGCAGACCGTTGTGGCCCGCGGTGCCGCCGCCAAACTTTGCCTTCGCCTCGCCGGGCTGGAGGTCGAGTTCGTCGTGAACGACGAGGATCTCGTCCGGCACGATGGCGAAAAAGCGCGCCACCGCGGACACCGACCTGCCCGAGAGATTCATGTACGTGCCGGGCTTCAGCAGGCGGCTGTCGCCGGCGGCCTTGGCGACCTGGCCGTGGAACCTGCCCTCGTTGACGAATGTAGCGCCGAGCCGCGACGCGAGCGCGTCCGCGAACCAGAACCCGGCGTTGTGTCGGGTGGCGGCGTGCTCGCGGCCCGGATTCCCCAGCCCCGCGACGAGACGGATCGATGGCATGGGGTCAGGGCACGAAGTCGAGAGCGATGTTCACTTGGTTTTCGTTGAGCGGCGCCCGGGCGGATGCGGCGCGCCCCGGGCGCAACAAAATGGCCCGCCGGAATGCGCGCGGCGGGCCATCGTGCCATCGGTAGGGGCGAACGCTTACTTCTTGTCCTTGCCCGAGTCCTTCTTCTTGTCGTCCTTGCCAGCGTCCTTCCCGGTGCCTTTCGCTTCGGCGGCGGGCTTGCCGTCGGCTGCCGGCGCGCCGGTCGTCGCCGCAGCCGCAGCGGCTGCGGCTGCGGCCGCTTCGGCTTCCGGTGTGACCGCGACAACCTCCTCGACGTGCGCCTTCGGCACCACCGCCGCGGCAACGACCGGGTCGAGCTTGCCGCGCGTCACCACCGCGACGCCTTCCGGAAGCTTCAGCGCCGAGACGTGAACCGAATGGCCGACGTCGAGTTCCGACAGGTCGACTTCGATGAACTCCGGCAGGTCCTTCGGCAGACAGGCTATGTTGAGCTCGGTGAGAACATGGCTCACGATCGCACCGGAGACCTTCACGGCGGGCGAGTTCTCGCCGTTGGCGAAGTGCAACGGCACCTTCATGTGGATCTTCCGGTTCTCGTCGACGCGCTGGAAGTCGACATGCAGGATTTCGTTCTTGAACGGATGCATCTGCACGTCGCGCAGAAGGACCTTCGTCACCGAGCCGGCGAGGTTCATCGAGAGGATGGACGCGTGGAATGCCTCGTTGCGCAGCGCGTGGAACAGCGCGTTGTGGTCGAGCTCGATGGGCTCCGGCGCGGCCTTGCCGCCGTAGACGATGCCGGGCGCCTTGCCGGCCCGGCGCATGCGGCGGCTGGCGCCGCGGCCTTCGGTCGTGCGGGCAAACGCAGTGAATTCGAATTGCATGGTGCGGCTCCTGATGTCTGCGGCCTCCCGGTTCCGGGCGCGTCGTTGCGATCTGCCCGGCCGGTCGTCCGCGGTTGGCGACATCCCGGAGTCGGCGCGCGACCTGCCCGGGAAAGCCTTGAAGCATAACCTGTTTTCGCTGCCGGAGCCAGGCTCGCGCCTCGGCCTCCGCAACCCGCTCGTAAATCCCTGTGCCCGCGTTGTCGGCCTCTAGCGCCGATTCGCGATTGCTCGCGCCCTTCGGGCCTCGCCGCTCACGCCGCTACTCCGTAAACAAGGAGCTGAGGGACTCCTCGTTGGAAACGCGCGTCATCGTCTCGGCGAGGAGCTGCGCGCACGAGAGCGGCCGGATGCGCGGACAGGCCTGCGCCTCGTCGGTCAGCGGAATGGTGTCGGTGACGACGAGCTCGTCGAGCGCGGAGGCGGCGATTCGCGGGATCGCGCCTCCCGAGAGGACCGGGTGCGTGCAGTACGCGACGACCTTCCTGGCCCCATGTTCCTTCAGCGCCGTCGCCGCTTTGCACAACGTGTTCGCGGTATCGACCATGTCGTCCATGATCACGCACGTGCGGCCGTTGACGTCGCCGATGATGTTCATCACCTCGGACACGTTGGCTCGCGGCCGGCGCTTGTCGATGATCGCCAGCTCGGAATCGAGCCGCTTGGCGATCGCGCGGGCGCGGACGACGCCGCCGACGTCCGGCGAGACGACGAGCAGATCATCGTAGTTCTGCTTCCAGAGGTCCCCGAGCAGGATCGGCGTCGCGTAGATGTTGTCGACGGGGATGTTGAAGAATCCCTGGATCTGATCGGCATGAAGATCCATCACCATCACGCGGTCGACGCCAACGGTCGTGAGCAGATCGGCGACGACCTTCGCGGTGATCGGCACGCGCGCCGAGCGCGGGCGGCGGTCCTGCCTCGCATAGCCGAAGTAAGGGATCACCGCGGTGATGCGCCCGGCGGACGAGCGCTTGAGCGCATCCGTCATCACCAGGATTTCCATCAGATTGTCGTTGGTCGGGACGCACGTCGACTGCAGGATGAAGATGTCGCGACCGCGAACATTCTCGAGCAACTCGACCATGACCTCGCCGTCGGAGAAGCGCCCGACGATGCAGCGGCCCAGGCTGATGTTGAGGTGGCGGCAAACGCCCTCGGCGAGCTTCGGGTTCGCGTTGCCGGTGAAGACTCTCATCCGTTCGAAGGCCATTTAGCGGAACCTCGGCAGAGCGCGTGGGCCACCGGCGGCGCGGGGACCCGCCCGTCTCAATGAGTGGCTGGGGAGGAAGGATTCGAACCTTCGAATGCCGGAATCAAAATCCGGTGCCTTAACCAACTTGGCGACTCCCCAGCGGAGAAACCGGCGCGCCCGAGCGGCGCATTGTAACTACGTGGAACCCGATTCGGCCGTCATGCGAACGCCGCAAGCGGATGTCGCGCGAGCGTCCTTGCGACATAACCCTGCATCGAGGCCGGCCGCGCATCGACCGCCGCACGCGCCTCGGCTTCGGAGGCAAATGGTGCGAAGACGCCACCGCCCGAACCCGTCATCCGCGCGCCGCGCGAGCGCTCGCCCAGCATCGCGAGTGCCGCGGCAATGTCCGGAAATTGCGCAACCGCGACCGGTTGCAGATCGTTCCGCCCATAACCCTCGGAAAAGACATCTAGTTTCGCCGACTGAGCGTTTCGTGTCAATTCGGGCGCGGCGAAAATCGACGCGGTCGACACGGCAACCCCCGGCACGATCAACGCGATCCACATCGTCGGCAGCGACATCGGCGTCAGGAGTTCGCCGATGCCGCGGGCGAGCGCCGGCCCGCCGGACAGGAAGAACGGCACATCGGCGCCGAGCGACAAACCGATGCGCATGAGCTCGGTGCGCGGAAGATTCACGCGCCACAGCCGGTTCAGCGCGAGCAGCACGGTCGCCGCGTCGGAGCTGCCGCCCCCCAGGCCACTGCCCATCGGAATCCGCTTGGCCACCGCGATATCGGCACCGAGCGTGCAGCCGGTCTGCTGCTTGAGGGCGCCCGCTGCGCGTATCGCGAGGTCGTTTTGCGGCGGGACCCCCGGCACATCGGCCGCGCGGCGGATCGCGCCGTCGGCGCGGCTCGTGACCGTGATCGTATCGCCGAAGTCCAGCGGAACGAACAGCGTCTCGAGCGTGTGATAGCCGTCGGCGCGCCGGCCCGTCACATGCAGAAACAGATTGAGCTTGGCGGGCGCCGGAACGGTCAGCGCGCGCATCGGAACAATGTCGCCGCGAGGACGCCGATTCGTCGACGCGTCACGCGGCGCGCCAGCGGTCGACGACGATGCGCAACTCGAGATCGTGGCAAACGAGCGTCAGACGCGACGGGCGACGCGTCCTGTCGTCCGCGTACGCGTAGACGATCTCGCAGCCGTCCTGCCGCAGCACGGACGCGCGGCCCGCGGCGTCGATTTCCATCGTATGCGGCGCGTTCTCGCGCGGGGCCCCCTGCGCCCACCAGGCGAGCCCCGCCACGGGGAGCGGGAAGCCGACGACACGCTCGGTCAACGTCGCCCAGTCGCTCGACTCGTCGCGCCGGCCGTCCGCGGTACGCACTTCGACGCGGCGCATCGACGCATCGCTCGACAGCTCGGCGACCGCCTGGCCGAGCGGCGTCGACACGACGAACTCGTCCCTCGGCGGAGCGTGCACCCATGCGAAGGCGATCGAAACGCCCTCGCTGCCGCGTCGCGCCGACATCCGGCCGTCGATGCCGAAAGGTTCGTCGCGCGGGGACGCGGGCGCCGTTGGCGGCACGGACGGAACCGTCGTGCAGGCCGCGGCGGCGACGAGCGCGAACGCCGCGAGAAGCGCGAGCGGCACCCGACGCGGCATGCGGCGCGTCAGCGGGTCAGCCGGCGGACGGTTTCGAGCAAGACCGCGTTGTCCGGCGCAGACTTGAGCTGCGATTGCCAGATGGCCTCGGCGCGCACCTTGTCGCCCTTCGCCCACAGCACCTCGCCGAGATGCGCGGCGATCTCGGGATCCGGCCGCTGCTCCATCGCGCGGCGCAGAAACCTCTCCGCGTCGTCGTACTCGCCCAGCCGGAAATGCGCCCAGCCGACGCTGTCGAGGATGAAGGGATCGTCGGGCGAGAGCGCCAGCGCGCGCTCGATCAGCGCACGGCCTTCGGCAATGCGCGGCGTCCGGTCGACGAGCGTGTATCCCAGCGCGTTCAGCGCCTGAGCATTGCCCGGCTTCAGCTCGATCAGACGCAGGAGCTTCGCCTCGACGACTTCGATCCGCCCGAGTTTCTCGGCCACCATCGCGAGGTCGTAGAGGAGGTCGGGCTCGTCCGGATGCATGACGAGCGCCCCTTCGAGGACAACGTAGGCCGTGGCGTTGTCGCCGGCATCCCGCAGGATCTGCGCCTCGACCTGCGACACCTGAATGCGCTTCTCGACGGCGACGGCGGGGAGGTCGCTCAGGTATCGCCGCGCCTCGTCGACACGCCCTAGCTTGCCCATCATCGCCGCCACGCGCAGTTTCGCGATCCATCCGCGCTCGCTCTCGGGAACCTCCTTGAAGCGCTCCAGCGCGAGCGCGTACCGGCCGGTTTCCTCGGCGATCTGCGCGAGGTAGAACTCGACGAGCCCGTCATCGCCATAGTCCGCGCGCTTGAGTTCCTCGAACAGCGATTCCGCGCGCGCCCACTCCTTCATCTGCATCGACAGCATCGCCATGCCGAACTGGTATTCGTGATTGCCCTGATCCTTCTCCCAGAGGGCCTTGAGAATGGCGACGGCTTCCGCGTACTTCTTCTGCTGAATCCGGACTTGGGCGAGCGCGGAGAGCCCGACCTTGGACTCCGGCTCCCCCTTCAGGAATTCGATAAGATAGTCGGCCGCGCGGTCCGCCGACTGCTTGCTGAGGATCTCCGACTTGAGGAGCACCGCTTGTTCCCAGCCGGGCTTCTGTTCGAGCGCGCGGTCGACCGCCTGCGTCGCCGTGGCGATCGTGGCGGTATCGGTAAGGCCCGTGTTGTACGCGGCCAGAGCGATGGCGAACTGCGCCTCCGGAACACTCGGATACGGCTGCGCGAGCGAATGCACGAGCCGGAACGTTGCTGCCTTGTCCGGCTCGTTCCCAAGCATCCGGTTGAGCTGCATGAACGCTTCGCCGAGGCGCGAGCCGGCCGCCGCCGCTTCGGCCAGCGCGCGCTCGAGTTCGGCCTTGAGGTCGGTGCCGAACCCGCGGCCGTCGAGCGTGCCGGCGGCGGCCCCGGACAGCCCGGCAATCACCTGTTTCGGGCGATCCGCGGCCGGATCGAGTTCGGCCCAGAGACGCGCCGCCTCGACGGCAAGCCCGCGCTGGCGGGCCGCGAGCGAAATCTCGGTCGCGCGACGGGCAAGCCGCGCGTCACGGGTGTCGCGCGCCGCCTCGAAATAGGCGCGGGCTGCCAGCGCGGTATCGCCGCGTTGCAGCGCGACGTCGCCGACGAGGAGCCGATACATGAGTTCCGCCGTGAGCCCGTCGGGGCGTTCGTCCTGCACCCGGTTTGCCGGCTGCCGATTGGCCCCGGGGAGAGGGAAGGATTGTCCCGCCGCCAGCGGAGGAATCACGGCCAGTGCCGCCAGAAGAGCGGCGGCCAAGCGGGAAAGGAACCTCGAATCTGCCATCGTGTGCATCCTGCGGAATAGGGGCGTGCGGGGCGGCGGCGCGGCGCCTCGCGCAAGAGAGGAACGGATCATCTTAGGGTATATTCGGCGGCCCAACAAACCGACGCTGCGGACCGCACGCTGCCGCCCGCCAACCCATCTGCGCCTCGGCTCCGATGCCGGAACTGCCCGAAGTCGAAAC
>JANMBN010000498.1:0-4379 GCA_031360485.1 Betaproteobacteria bacterium
ATTGCCGAAGATGTCGATGTATTTGCCGATCGTCCTCTGTATGAAATCGCTCGGCACGTCGGCGCGGTTTTCCGCCCAGTCGGTTTCCATGATGCCGAGCGCCGGTTGCTCGACCGCCAGCACGAAGCCGACCGTGCTCCAGAACTGGCGGGCTTCGTTCCACGCGAGCTCGGGCGTCGTCTTGACCACGAGCCAGCGCTCGGTGCCGCCGCGGACGATCCGCGCTTCGGCGTTCGAGTTCGGCGCGATCGACTCGGCGCCCCGCGGACGGTTAGCCCCCTGCGCGGCCAAACCGGACGCCGTCGTCACGCTGTAGCGGTCGTCGTACTGGGGCGCGTTGAGGTCCGGCGGAAGCTCGAGCGAGGGAGCGCTCGTCGCCGTCTTGTAGTCGATCTTCTTCGACATGTTCAGCCCGACCGACTCGCAGCCAGCGAGGGCCAAGATGAGGGAAACCACGGCGAACGCGCGTGCCGGCGGTCGCAACTTCACATGAATCATTTGGGGCGCCTTCGGGTTGATCACAAGCAGCCCGCCGCGCGCAGCGCGTCGCGGACCGTGTCAAAGTGCTTGGTAGAAAGCGGCACCAACGGCAACCGCAACTCGTTTTCGATGAGGCGCATTTCCGAGAGCGCCCATTTCACGGGGATCGGGTTCGCCTCGACGAACAGGTTCCGGTGCAGTGGAATCAGCTTATCGTTGCAATCACGTGCCGCCGCAACGTTGCCGGCGAGCGCCGCCTTGCACATTTCGGCCATGCGCTTCGGCGCGACGTTGGCGGTGACCGAAATGACGCCGTGAGCGCCCATCAGCAGGAGCGGCAGCGCCGTGATGTCATCACCGCTGTAGATCGCGAAGTCGCGCCGGTCCGCCGCGATGAGCGCCCGGATGAGCTCGCTGCCCCGGCCCAGGTCCGCGGTCGCGTCCTTGATGCCGACGATACCCGGAACCTGTGCAAGGCGCAGCACCGTTTCGTTCGCGAGATCGGCAACGCTGCGGCTCGGCACGTTGTACAGGATGAGCGGCAGGTCGACCTTCTCGGCGATCGTGCGGAAGTGGCGGTACAGGCCTTCCTGCGTCGGCTTGTTGTAGTAGGGGACGACCGACAGGCAACTGTGCGCGCCGGCCTCCTTCGCGTACGCGGTGAGTCCGATCGCCTCGGTGGTCGAGTTCGCGCCGGTGCCCGCGATCACCGGGATGCGGCCGCGCGCCTGTTCCACCGCCGTCCTGATCAGCACGCAGTGCTCGTCGAAATCGACGGTCGGCGATTCGCCGGTGGTGCCGACGACGACGATGCCGGCCGTGCCGTTGGCGACGTGATAGTCGACCAGCTTGCCGAGTCCGGCGAGATCCAGCGCTCCGCCCTTGCGCATTGGCGTCGCGATCGCAACGAGACTACCGGTCAGCATTGAGATAGGCCGAGAAAAAGGCGGATTTTACCTCATTCGTACGCCGCGGGCTCCGGCACCACGGACCAGGCCGGCGGCGACGGCTCAATCCGGGGCCAGCGCGGGCGGCCAGGGTCGCCGAAGACCGACCGCGGCGAGACGCTGCACGACCGCGTCACGCTCGCCCGTAACGACATGGCCCTGGGCAAAGTCAACCACCGTCAGCCAGTCGCCGGCGAGGCGAAGCAACTCGCCGCGCTCGAGCAGGTAATCGGGGTTGGACGGCCGCCCGTACACCTCGTTGCCGCGGGCGAAGGTTTCGTACAGCAGCGCCCCGTCGTCTTCGAGCGCGGCGACGAGATGCGGAAAGAGCGGACGATGCAGATAGTTGGCGATCACGATCGCATCGAAGCGCTCCCCGGCAAGCGGCCAGCCGCCTGCCTCGAGATCGACCTCTCGCGTCTCTATGGCGGCGATCCCCTTCATCGCCGCGAGCGCCTCGGTGTCGCGATCGACGGCGAGCACACGACAGCCACGGCCGGCGAACAGACGCGCATGGCGGCCGGAGCCGCACGCGAGGTCGAGCACGCGGGCACCGGACGGCACCAATGACGCATGCCGGAGAATCCACGGCGAAGGCGCGAGCGCGCCGTGGGGACCCGAAGCCGCGCCACCGATCACGGGCGCGTCCTCGCGCCTGCCTCTCGACCCGAGGGTCGGCGCGCAATCTTCTTCCGCGTCGCGTTGGCCGCCGACCGCGTCGCCTCGGCTTCGGCCTCGTCACGCAGCCACGCGACGAAGGCGACGGCGTCGGGTCGTTCCACGGCGTGAGGCGCGACGACCGCGTAGTAGCCGCGCGCGGAGTCATAGCGCTTCGCGAACGGAGCGACGAGACGCCCGTCACGCAGGTGCTCGGCGATCAGCGGCACGCGCCCCAGTGCGACACCCTGTCCTCCGACGGTGGCCTGTATCACCTGGTCGTAGAGCTTGAAGCGCAGCGATCCCGCGGCCTTCAGTCCCGGCTGCCCGTTTGCCGCCAGCCACACGTTCCATTCGAGCCACGGTGTGCGGCCCTCGGGATCGTCGAGATGCAGCAGCACGTGGCGCGCGAGGTCCGACGGCTTGGCGAGCGGCATGCCGCGGCGACGCAACAAGCCCGGAGAAACGACCGGCAGCATCCGCTCGCCGAAGAGCCGCACCCCGCCCTCCGGCGCGCGTGAATCCGGGAGGTACCGGACCGCGACGTCGACGTCGCCGCGGCCGAGGTCGATCAGGCGATCGTCGGCGGAGACGTACACCTCGACCTCCGGATGGCTGGCGCGAAACGACGGCAGCCGCGGAATCACCCAGAGCGAGGCGAACGAGACCGTTGTCGACAGCGTGAGACCCGGCGTTCGGTGCACGCCGCGCGCGGCCTCCGCCGCCGAAACGAGCGCGCCCAGCGCCGCGGCGACGTCCCGATGGAAGGCGGCCCCTGCGGCGGTCAGCGCGAGCGCTCGGTGCCGGCGCACGAACAGCGGGATGCCCAGCGCCTCCTCGAGCGCCTGCACCTGGCGCGACAGCGCCGACTGCGTGACGAAGAGCTCCTGCGCCGCCCGCGTGAACGAAAGGTGCCGGCCCGACGCCTCGAAGCCCTTGAGGAAGTCGAGCGACGGCAGCCGCCGCAGGATTTCATGCATGCGCGCACCTCATGCGAGTCATTCCGAATGACCGTTTGAACCGGGCGCCCGCCGCGCCCAGTATACGATCTGTCGCCAATGGATTTCTGGCGGCGGAACGAGGAGGGCGGCCGGCGGGGTCGTCCGGCTTCGGATGCATTTTACGCATGAATACGGAGGTTCGACATGGTATGCGCCGGGTACACGAAGGTCTGGGAACTCGCGGCGGGCGAGCACGTCAAGCTCGACGGCGCGCGCGGAACGACGTTGCGCGTCACACGCGGGACACTGTGGCTCACGCAGGAGCGCGACACGCGCGACATCGTGCTGTCCGCCGGCGACGTGTTCACGATCGATCGCGGCGGCCTCACGTTGATCGAGGCGCAGCAGAAAGCCATCGTTTGCGTCCTCGCTCGCCACATGGACGAGGTCCATGTGCGCGCGCGTCAATCCGGCGCTGGCGATCGCGTACGCGATTGGCTGAGGTCCGTCGGCGCAGCGGACGCGGACCGCCGCTGGGTGCCGTACTTCTAAAGTCAGCCCTTCGCGAACGTGACCTCGCCGCCCGTCACGCCGACCTTCACGGTGTCCCCGGCCATGTATTTTCCGGCGAGGATCTCCTTCGCGAGCGGGTTCTCGATCTGCTGCTGTATCGCGCGCTTCAGCGGCCGCGCGCCGTAGACCGGATCGAACCCCGCCGATGCGACCGCTTTCAGCGCCGCATCGGACACCGACAGCCGGATCTCGAGCTTCGCGAGCCGTGCCTCCAGCGCTTTCAGCTGAATCTTCGCGATCTCGCCGATCTGCTCTTCGGCGAGCGGATGGAAGACGATGATTTCGTCGATCCGGTTCACGAACTCCGGCCGGAAGTTGGCCTTGACCTCGGCCATCACCGCGATCTTGATCAGCGCCTGGCCTTCGCCCGCATCCGTCATCTCCTGGATCTTGTGCGAACCCAGGTTCGACGTCATCACGATCACGGTATTCTTGAAGTCGACCGTGCGGCCCTGCCCGTCGGTCATCCGGCCATCGTCCAGCACCTGCAGCAGCACGTTGAACACGTCGGAATGCGCCTTTTCGACCTCGTCCAGCAGAATCACGCTGTAGGGCTTGCGGCGCACCAGTTCCGTCAGGTGGCCGCCTTCCTCGTAACCGACGTACCCGGGGGGCGCGCCGATCAGTCGCGCCACCGAATGCCGCTCCTGGAATTCCGACATGTCGATCCGCACCAGATGCTGCTCGGAATCGAAGAGGAATTCGGCGAGTGCCTTGCATAGTTCGGTCTTGCCCACGCCCGTCGGGCCCAGGAACAGGAATGAACCGTAGGGGCGATTGG
>JANMBN010000509.1:0-21100 GCA_031360485.1 Betaproteobacteria bacterium
CCGGCTTCAAGCTCCATATCGACCTCGAGCGGCAATCGGTGGAAGCTCCCGACGGATCGATGGCATTCGCATTCGAGGTCGAATCCTTTCGAAAGCATTGCCTTCTCAACGGCCTCGACGACATCGGTCTGACGCTGCAGCACGCGGATGCCATTCGCGCGTTCGAGGCGAAGCGGCTCGCCGAGCAGCCGTGGCTGGTCTAGCCGTGCGCCGGGCGCCGGCCGGGGAGTTTGAAGGCGGCGGCAGCTCGACGTTCGATGTGCCGAGGCCATGAGAATCGCGATCCTTCCCGGTGATGGCATCGGCCCCGAAGTCGTCGGCGAGGCGGTCAGAGTCCTCGATCTGCTGCGGCGGGAGGGTTTGCCCATCGAGACGGGCACCGCACCGATCGGAGGCGCGGGCTACGACGCGGCAAGGCAACCGCTCCCCGATGCGACGCTCGAGCTTGCCCGCGACGCCGATGCCGTGCTGCTGGGCGCCGTGGGCGGCCCGCGGTACGACGCGCTTCCGCGCCCGATGCGGCCGGAACAGGGAATCCTGGGCATCCGCAAGGCGCTCGGCCTCTTCGCGAACCTGCGCCCGGCGCTCCTCTACCCGGAGCTCGCGTCGGCGTCGACGTTGAAGCCGGAAATCGTCGCGGGGCTCGACCTCATGATCATCCGCGAGCTCACCGGCGACATCTATTTCGGCCAGCCGCGCGGGCGCCGGAAGAACGCGGACGGCGACGACGAAGGCTTCGACACGATGCTCTACAGCGAGAGCGAAATCCGCCGCATCGCGCGCGTGGGCTTCGAAACCGCGAACCGACGCAGCGGCAGGCTCTGCTCGGTGGACAAGGCGAACGTGCTCGACACGAGCATCCTCTGGCGCGAGGTCGTGACGGCGCTGGGGAAGGAGTATCCGGACGTCGCGCTCACCCACATGTACGTCGACAGCGCGGCGATGCAGCTCGTGCGCAATCCGAAGCAGTTCGACGTGATCGTGACCGGCAACCTGTTCGGCGACATCCTGTCGGACGAGGCGTCGATGCTGGCGGGGTCGATCGGCATGCTGCCGTCGGCCTCGCTCGATGCGCGGAACAAGGGACTGTACGAGCCGATTCACGGCTCGGCACCGGACATCGCCGGCCAGGACAAGGCGAACCCCCTGGCGACGATCCTCTCGCTCGCGATGATGTTCCGTTACACGTTTGCGCGCGCGGATATCGCGGAGCGCATCGAACGCGCCGTAGGGGCGGTGCTGGCGAACGGACTGCGCACGGGCGACATCGCGTTGCCGGGCGAGAAGGCCATCGGCACCCGCGCCATGGGCGAGGCGGTGGCGGCGGCGCTGCGCAAATGATGAAAAGAGATCGATCATGCGGATAGGCTTCGTCGGTTGGCGCGGGATGGTGGGCTCGGTGCTCATGCAGCGAATGCTCGAAGAGAAGGACTTCGAGCTGATCGAGCCCGTGTTTTTCACGACGTCGAACGTCGGCGGCAAGGGGCCGGCGATCGGCAGGGACACGCCGCCGTTGAAGAGCGCGACGGATCTCCGCGCGCTCGCCGCGCTGGACGCGATCGTCACCTGCCAGGGCGGCGACTACACCAACGAAGTATTGCCCGATCTTCGCGCGTCCGGATGGCGCGGCTACTGGATCGACGCCGCGTCCGCGCTGCGGATGAACGACGACGCCGTGATCATCCTCGATCCCGTCAACCGCGACGTGATCGACGCGGCGCTCGCGAAGGGCGTCAAGAACTTTATCGGCGGCAATTGCACCGTCGCCCTGATGATGATGGCGCTCGCCGGACTGTTCCGGCGCGACCTGATCGAGTGGATGACCTGCATGACCTACCAGTCGGCCTCGGGTGCCGGCGCGCAGAACATGCGCGAGCTTCTCGTGCAGATGGGGGAAGCGCACATGGCGGCGAGGGGGCTGCTCGAGGATCCGTCGTCGGCGATCCTCGACATCGACCGCGAGGTCGCCGGCATCCTGCGCGATCCCGGCTTCCCGAAGGAGCACTTCGGCGTCCCGCTCGCGGGCAGCCTCATTCCCTGGATCGACAAGGACCTGGGCGACGGGATGAGCCGCGAGGAGTGGAAGGGCGGAGCGGAGACGAACAAGATCCTCGGACGAGTTCCGGGATCGGGCAAGACCGCGATTCCCGTCGATTCGATCTGCGTGCGCATCGGCGCGATGCGCTGCCATAGCCAGGCGCTGACGATAAAGCTCCGGCGCGACGTTCCGCTGCCGGAGGTCGAGGCCCTGCTCGCTGCCGGCAACGAATGGGTGCGCATCGTCCCCAACACCCGCGAGGAGAGCGTGAAGCGGCTTACCCCGGCGGCGGTGACCGGCTCGCTGGAGGTGCCGGTGGGCCGGCTGCGCAAGCTCGCGATGGGCGGCGAGTTTCTGGGCGCCTTCACCGTCGGCGACCAATTGCTCTGGGGCGCGGCCGAGCCGCTGCGCCGCATGGTACGAATCCTGATCCGCGCCTGACCCGCGACGCGGGCGTCCCGCGCGGACTCGCGGCGCGTTACTTCCCTTTTGCCGCCGTTAGGCCACCGCACGACCGGCAGGCGACGTTTGGGCATGTTTCCGGCACATTCCGGTTCAGGACGGCGTCCCGTCCGCCGCTGACCTCCCAGCCGCGACGTGAATGCAACACGCGGGCGCTGCCCTGCCGGGTTGCGCATTCGCGGTCCGTGCAGTACAAGATCTTGAGCGCCGTGGCCCGTGCAAAGCTAGCGATTGCGATCGGGCGGCTGCCCGCGCGTCAAGGATTGTGGTGCCGACGGCGGGCCGGGTTAACATTGTTAAGCTAATACCGAGGTTTAGCTTGCGTCGCTAAACCCATGATGTTATGTTAGCTTACAAAATCCGAACTTATCGGAAGGGGCTGGCATGCGAGCAAAACCCATCCTTTCACTGACCTTGCTGGCGGCGGCGCTTGCCCAAGCCGGCATGGCAGGCGCGCTCGGTTTGGGCAGACTGACTGTGCAATCATCGCTCGGGCAGCCGCTGTCCGCGCAGATCGAGCTCACTTCCATTGCGAAGGAAGAACTCGAGTCGATCAACGCGCGCGTGGCGGATCCTTCGCTCTACCGGCAAAACAATCTCGCGTTCCAGGGCGTTCTTTCCCGCGCGCGGGTTTCGCTTGAGCGCCTGCCGAACGGCGACGCAATCCTGAAGGTCACGACACCCACCAGCGTTGCCGAGCCGTATCTCGATTTGCTGGTCGAGGTCAATTGGGCCTCCGGCCGCGTGGTGCGTGCCTATACGTTTCTCCTGGATCCTCCCGGTGCCGGAGCGCCGGTCACGCCCGTCGACCCCGTGACGCCACCGCGCGCGGGCGCCGCGCCGCGCGTCGCACCCGCCGCGGCCTCGGCGCCGCGTGCGTCCGCCGAAGCGCGCGGTGCACCGGGAACCGCCTACACGGTCAGGCGGGGTGACACGCTTTCGAAGATCGCCGGCGAACACAAGCCTCCGGCGATTACGCTCGAGCAGATGCTGGCCGCGCTGTTCGCGAGCAACAAGGATGCGTTCGACGGCAACAACATGAACCGGTTGCGCGCGGGCGCGATCCTGAACATTCCGTCCCCGGAAGCGGCCGCCGCGACACCGGCGCCGGAAGCGACCCGGATCGTCCGCGTTCAGGCGACCGATTGGCGTGCGTACCAGAATCAGGTAGCCGGCGCGGCGCCCGCCGCGGAGGGCGCCGCGGGACGCGTCGCGGCCGGAAAGATCGGAACGACGGTCGAGGAGCGGGTGCCTGCGGTCGTGCCCGGGCGCGACCAGCTCAAGGTTTCACGCGAAGCGGGCCCGGGCAAAGGCACCGCCGCACCGCCGTCTGGCGCCGAGGAAGTGATCGCCCGCGACAAGGCGCTGCGAGAAGCGCAGACGCGCATCGGCGAGCTCGAGAAAACGCTGAAGGATCTGCAGAAAGCGATCGAACTCAAGGGCCAAACCGGCGCGCAGTTGCAGGCGCAAGCCGATGCGGCGAAGGGCAAGGCGCCCGAGCCGCCGAAAGCCGTGGCGCCGATGCCGGCGCCCGCGCCGGAACAGCCGAAGGCGGCTGAACCCGCCAAAATCCAGGAGCCCGCGAAAGTTGCGCCGCCCCCGAAGGCGGCCGAGCCGGTGAAATCGGCGGAGCCGCCAAAGGCGCTGGCGCCGCCGCCGAAAGCCGAAGTCGCGAAGGTCGCGCCCAAGGCCGAGTCGTCGTTCATGGACGATCTGTTCGGAGGCACTCCGGCATGGGTCATCGGCGGGGGAGCGCTGGCCGCGCTGGGCGGCGTTGCCGCCCTGATCGCCGCGCGCCGGCGCAAGACCGTCAAGTTCGAGGACAGCATCATCGGTGGCACGGACATCAAGACCAATACGGTCTTCGGTTCGACCGGCGGCGGTGTCGTGAACACAGGCGAGAATTCTCTTGCGACCGACTTCAGCCGCGAGGGTCTGGGCAACATCGATACCGACGAAGTCGATCCGATCGCCGAAGCCGAGGTCTATCTCGCCTACGGACGCGACGCGCAGGCCGAGGAAATCCTGAAGGATGCGCTCCGCAAGGATTCGCAGCGCCAGGAAATCTACGTCAAGCTCCTCGAGATTCACGCGCAGCACAACAAGCCGTCCGCGTTCGAGACTGTCGCGGCCGAGCTCTATTCCGTCTCGCAAGGCAAGGGCGAGTCGTGGCAGAAGGCGGTCGCGCTCGGGCGCCAGCTCGACCCGAACAACCCGATGTTCGGCGAAGGCGCAGGTGCAGCGGCTGCAGCCGCGGCGGCCGGTGCCGGCGGTGCGGCCCTTGCCGCCGGCATGCACGCATCCGCGGCGGCGCCGGACGAAATCCGCGAAGCGCCGCGCGCGGCTGCGGCGCCGGGCGGTGCGTCGAGCGCGATAGCCAAGGAACTCGAAGGAGAGGGCGGGCTCGACTTCCGGTTCGACGAGGACGTTTCGATCCAGAAGACGCCGAAGACAACCAATGCGCAGATCGAAATGATCGACGCCGCGGAGCGCGAATTCGAGGAATCCGCGAAGCGCGGATCGCCGTCCGCGAAACCCGAAGGCGCGGCGAAGGCGGCGGCGGCCGCCGCAGCCATTGGCGGCATCGCGGCCGCGGCGCGGGGCCTCGGCAAGGCCGACGCCGAGAAGGTGGCGCCGGTCAGCGATTACGATTTCCATCTCGACGACTCCGAGAAGCCCGCGCCGCTGCAGAAGGCGGCGGCACCCGCCGGCGTGCAAGGCGACGCCATGTCGCCCGCGGCTGCGCATCCGAAGGAGGCCACGGACCTCGAAAAGCTCGACCTGTCGTTCGATCCCAACCAGGTATCGTTCGATGACGCGACTCCGTCGGTGCTGGATGGACAATGGCATGACGCGGCAACCAAACTCGACCTCGCGAAGGCCTACCAGGAAATGGGCGATGTCGAGGGAGCCCGGGAAATTCTCCAGGAAGTCCTGCACGAAGGCGATGAAAAGCAGAAGGCCGAGGCCCAGACTCTGCTGGCGAAGCTCGGCTAGCGAACCGGACGGGACACGCGGGCGGCGGAGCGAACCTCCGACGCCCGATTCTTTTTGTGCCCCGCGTTGTGTCGATTCGAATTACGCTTGCGCCCATGCGCATCGCTCTCGGACTCGAGTATTGCGGGACGGCATTCACCGGCTGGCAGTCGCAGCGTGACGGACGGGGCGTGCAGGATGCGCTCGAGCGTGCGCTGGCGGCCATTGCGGACGCGGACATCCGGACGGTCGCTGCGGGCCGCACCGACGCGGGCGTGCACGCCACGATGCAGGTCGTTCATTTCGATGCTGGCGTCGCGCGACCCGGCACCGCGTGGGTACGCGGCGTCAATTCGCATCTTCCGTCCGACATCGCGGTGCTGTGGGCGCAGCCGGTCGCCGGCGAATTCCACGCGCGCTACGGCGCCGCGGCCCGCCACTACACCTACCTGCTCGCCATCCGGGGGCCGCGACCGGCGCTCCTCGCGGGCCGCGTGGGCTGGTACCATCGACCGCTCGATGTCGGGGCGATGACGAAGGCCGGTGCCGTCCTCGTCGGCACCCACGATTTTTCCGCTTTTCGCGCCGCGGAGTGCCAGGCGAAGTCCGCGACAAGGACGATGACGAGTCTCGCGATCGCCGCGGTCGGCGATCAGATCCGTTTCGATTTCTGCGCCAATGCGTTTCTCCATCACATGATTCGCAACATCGTCGGCGCGCTGGTCTACGTCGGAGCGGGCAAGCACGCGCCGTCCTGGGTCGGCGAGCTCCTCGCGGGCCGCGATCGCACGCGTGCCGCGCCGACATTCGCGCCCGACGGGCTCTATTTCACCGGCGCCGATTACGACGCGGCATGGGGATTGCCGAACACCCGTCTGCCGGTCCCGTCATTTCCCCCCTGACCGGCGCCCACCATGCACCGCACGCGCGTCAAGATCTGCGGCATCACCCGCCTGCCCGACGGCCTCGCGGCGGCGCACGCGGGCGCGGACGCAATCGGCTTTGTCTTCTGGCCGGGTACGCCAAGGAGAGTTGCGCCCGAGATTGCGCGCGCAATCGCCGCGGCGCTGCCGCCGTTCGTGACGATCGTCGGACTCTTCGTCGATCCCGATCCGGAGCACGTGCGGGCGACGCTTGCCGTGGTCCCGCTCGATATCCTGCAATTTCACGGCGACGAGTCCCCGGAGCTTTGCCGGGCGTTCGGACGACGCTACGTGAAGGCGGTGCCCGTCGGCGACGGGGCGGCCAAGATCGGTTTGCTAGAATATGCCGCTCGATACCCCGACGCATCGGCGCTCCTGTTCGATGCGCCGCCCTCGGGCGGGCTGCCCGGCGGCACGGGGCGTTCGTTCGACTGGGATGCGCTGCCAAAGGACCTTGCCCGGCCCCTCGTCCTTTCGGGCGGGCTTTCCGCGGCGAATGTCGGCGAGGCGATTCGCCGCGTGCGGCCCTGGGCCGTGGATGTGTCGAGCGGCGTCGAAGCGATCGGCCCCGACGGCAATCCGGCCAAGGGCATGAAGGACCCCGAGAGAATTCGCTCGTTCATCGAGAAGGTGCGCAATGCAGATGGCTGATCTTCCCTACGACCTGCCCGATTCGCGCGGTCATTTCGGTCCGTACGGCGGTGTATTCGTCGCCGAGACGCTGATCCGCGCGCTCGACGAGCTGCGGGAGCAATATGCGCGCTACCGGCGGGATCCGGATTTCGTCGCCGAATTCGACGACGAGCTCCTGCACTACGTCGGCCGGCCGTCCCCGGTCTATCACGCGAAGCGCTGGTCGGAGAAGGCCGGCGGCGCACAGATCTGGTTGAAGCGCGAGGACCTCAACCACACCGGCGCGCACAAGATCAACAATTGCATCGGCCAGGCGTTGCTCGCCAAAAGGCTCTCGAAGCGGCGCGTGATCGCGGAGACCGGCGCCGGGCAGCACGGGGTGGCGACGGCGACCGTCGCCGCGCGCTTCGGCATGGAATGCGTGGTCTACATGGGCTCGGAAGACATCAAGCGGCAGGCGCAGAACGTCTTCCGGATGAAGCTCCTGGGCGCGACCGTCGTGCCGGTCGAGTCGGGCTCGAAAACGCTGAAGGACGCGCTCAACGAGGCGATGCGCGACTGGGTGACCAACGTCGACACGACGTTCTACATCATCGGCACCGTCGCGGGTCCGCACCCCTATCCGATGATGGTGCGCGATTTCCAGAGCGTCATCGGCAGGGAGTGCCTGACCCAGATGCCGGCGGCGGCCGGGCGGGATCCCGACGCCGTCATCGCCTGTGTCGGCGGCGGCTCGAATGCGATGGGCATCTTCTACCCGTACATACCCCGTGCCGGCGTGCGGCTCATCGGCGTCGAGGCGGCGGGCGAGGGGATTGCGACGGGAAAGCACGCGGCGTCGCTCACGGCGGGGCGCCCGGGCGTGTTGCACGGCAATCGCACTTACCTGCTGCAGAACGCGGACGGGCAGATCGCCGAGACGCATTCGGTGTCGGCGGGGCTCGACTATCCCGGCGTCGGCCCGGAGCACGCATGGCTCAAGGACACGGGGCGCGCGGAATACGTGACGATCACCGACGACGAGGCGCTTGCGGCGTTCCACGAATGCTGCCGGATCGAAGGCATCATTCCGGCGCTGGAATCCGCGCACGCGCTCGCCTATGCCGAGCGCCTCGCCGCGACGATGGCGAAGGACAGGATCCTGCTGGTCAACCTCTCGGGACGCGGCGACAAGGACATGAATACCGTCGCCGAGCGCTCCGGGCTCAAGTTCCACTGCCGGCCCGAGTGCGATCCGGCCCGGCGCGCCTAGCCATGTCGCGCGACGTCCGCGAAGTGCGCGCGCGACCTGCGAGCCACGAATCGCCGCGGACGCCGTGCGCGAGCGGGTCTCCATGAATCGGATCGATGCCACGTTCGCGAAGCTCCGGGCCGCGGGCCGCACGGCGCTGATTCCCTACATCGCCGCGGGCGATCCGTCGCGCTCGGCGACCGTGCCGATCATGCAGAAGCTCGTCGCGGCGGGTGCGGACGTGATCGAGCTGGGCGTTCCGTTTTCCGACCCGATGGCCGACGGGCCCGTCATTCAGCGCGCGTCCGAGCGCGCATTGGCGCAGGGCGTCGGGCTCGCCGACGTGCTGGGAATAGTCGACGCGTTCCGCAGGGCCGACACCGCGACACCGATCGTGCTGATGGGGTACGCGAACCCGATCGAGGCGATGGGCGCCGTGACCTTCGCGGACCGCGCGCAGGGCGCCGGCGTCGATGGCGTGCTGGTCGTCGACTATCCGCCCGAGGAGGCCGGGGACTTCGCGGCGTTGCTGGACGCGCGTGGCCTGGCGCCGATCTTCCTGCTGTCGCCGACGACGCCCGACGCGCGGATCGCCGCGGTGGCGAAGCTCGCGCGCGGCTACGTCTACTACGTGGCGCTCAAGGGCGTCACGGGCGCCAGCCATCTGGACACCGCGGAGGTCGGCCGCAAGCTGGCCGGGATTCGCCGGCACGTCCGGCTTCCGATCGGCGTGGGCTTCGGGATTCGCGACGCGGCGAGCGCGCGCGCGATTGCGACGGAGGCCGACGCGGTCGTCATCGGCAGCCGCATCATCCAGGAGATCGAAGGCGGGCCCGCGGACGCGGCGGGAGACCGCGCCGCGGCGTGGCTCGCGGGTATCCGCAGCGCACTGGATTCGATGCACAAGCGGGCGGCATAGGGCAGGCTTGCGCGCTGATTGTTTTCGGGGGGACGCATGAGCTGGCTGCAAAAACTGTTGCCGCCGCGGATCAAGAGCACGCCCGGCGTCAAGAAGACGGCAGTCCCCGAGGGGCTGTGGATCAAGTGTCCGTCGTGCGAGACGGTTCTCTATCGCACCGACCTCGAGAAGAACCTCTTCGTCTGCCCGAAGTGCAATTTCCACGTGCGCGTTCCCGCGCGCGAGCGGATCGAACAGCTGCTGGATCCGGAAGGACGGTTCGAAATCGGGTCGGAGGTCGTGCCGGTCGACAGCCTCAAGTTCAAGGACCAGAAGAAATATCACGAACGGCTCGCCGCGGCGCTGGAGGAAACCGGCGAGACCGACGCGCTCGTCGTGATGCAGGGAAGCGTCAAGAGCGTGTCGCTCGTGCTCGCGTGCTTCGAATTCGAATTCATGGGCGGGTCGATGGGCTCGGTGGTCGGCGAGCGGTTCGTCCGCGGCGTGCGCGTGGCCTACGAGAATCGCGTGCCGTTCGTCTGCATTTCGGCCTCGGGCGGCGAGCGGATGCAGGAAGGCGTGAACTCGCTGTTCCAGAAGGCGAAGACGACCGCCGTGCTGCAGGAACTCACCAAGGCGCGGCTTCCGTTCATCTCGATCCTGACCGACCCGACGATGGGCGGCGTTTCGGCGTCGTTCGCATTCGTCGCGGACCTCGTCATCGCCGAACCCGGTGCGCTGATCGGCTTTGCGGGACCGCGCGTCATCGAGCAGACCGTTCGCGAGAAGCTGCCGGAAGGCTTCCAGCGCGCCGAGTTCCTCATCGACAAGGGGGCGATCGACCTCATCATCGATCGCCGGCAGCTGAAGGACGAGCTCGCGCGCCTGCTCGCGCACCTCACCGGCCAGCCGGCGCCGACGGCCTGAGCCTGCGGACGGCACGTGGCGTTCGCGGTTTCGCGGAGCATGCATGCATCGCGCATTCGTGCGGCCCCGGAATGCGGTGAAGAGCCTCGAGAACGCGCAACGAGATGAAACGCCCCGACACTCTGGCTGCGTGGCTCGCGTATCTCGAGACGCTGCATCCGAAGTCGATCGCGATGGGCCTCGAGCGCGTCGCCGCCGTGCATGCGAAATTGGACGCCGCGCTCGTCTGCCCCGTGGCCACCGTCACCGGGACCAACGGCAAGGGCTCGACCTGCGCGATGCTCGAGTCGGTCATGCGGTGCGCGGGGCACCGCACCGGACTCTACACGTCGCCCCATCTCATGCGCTACAACGAGCGGGTGAAGATCGCCGGCGTCGCGCTCGCCGACGACGCGATCGTCGGGGCGTTCAACGCGGTCGAAGATGCGCGCGGTGACGTTCCGCTGACCTATTTCGAGTATGGCACCCTGGCGGCGCTCTGGACCTTTGCGCGCGCGCGACTCGACGTCGCGATTCTCGAGGTCGGGCTCGGCGGGCGGCTCGATGCCGTCAACATCGTCGATGCCGATGTCGCCGTCGTGACGAGCATCGATCTCGATCACATGGATTATCTCGGACCCACGCGCGAGGACATCGCGTACGAGAAGGCGGGCATTTTCCGCGCCGGGCGCCCGGTGATCTGCGCGGAGCCCGATCCTCCGCCGCCGATGATCGCGCACGCGCAGGCGATCGGCGCCCCGATCGTCCAGATCGGTCGCGACTATGGTTTCGTGGCCGAAGATCGGCAATGGCAATACTGGGGCCCCGCCGGGCGGCGCTTCGGACTGCCGTTCCCGTCGTTGCGCGGGTCATACCAGCTCGCCAATGCCGCCACCGTGCTGGCCGCGCTCGATCTGTTGCGCGATCGGCTCCATGTGGGTGCCGGGGCGATCCGCGACGGGCTGATCGCCGTGGACCTGCCGGGTCGATTCCAGGTGCTCCCCGGGCGGCCCGCGATCGTGCTCGACGTCGCGCACAACCCGCATGCCGCGCGCGTCCTTGCGGCAACGCTCGGGTCGATGGGATATTTCCCGGAAACGGTCGCGGTGTTCGGCATGCTCGCCGACAAGGACGTCGGCGGCGTGATCGCGGCCGCCATGGCGCGGATCGACCGCTGGTTTGTCGCGACACTGCCGGGCCCCCGCGGCGCGAGCGCCGCGCGGATTCACGCCGAACTCGCGGGGGCGGGGGCCGCTCCGCAGTCCATTCGAATGTTCGACGACGTCGCCACGGCGTTCGCTGCCGCGCGGGCCGAGGTCGGTGAAGCTGATAGAATTATCGTCTTTGGATCGTTCCTGACCGTAGCGGCCGCGCTGGCTGCGGCGAGACCGGCAACCGTGCACGAACCGCGCAATGGCTGATCGAATCGCTGACAACGCCGATCTAATCGTCGACGACATGAAGCGCAAGGCGCGCCGCCGCCTTGTCGGCGCGATCGTGCTGGCGCTCGCCGCCGCGATCATCCTGCCGATGTTGCTCGAAAAGGAACCCCGTCCGCTCGGCGACGATGTTTCCGTGCAGATTCCGCCGGTGGACGACGGCAAGTTCGTCAACCGGCTGTCCGCGAAGCCCGGCGATCCGAGGCCTGCGCCGAAAGCGAACGAGAAGGCGGATGCGAAGAGCGCCGCCTCCAGATCCGAGCCGAAGCCCGAATCCGCCGTCGGCGGAGTGTCGACCGTGCCGATGGCGCCGCCGGCCGTTGCGGCACCGCCGCCCGGCGCGTCCGGCGATCCGGTCCCGCCGAAAAAGCCGGTAGCGGAGCCCGATCAGCAGGCGCAGGCGTCCACGCCAACGCCGGGCGCGAAGGCCGAAGGCAGTCCGACACCGATCACCGAGGCGAGGGTCGAAGCCCGGTCCGCCGTCGCGGAGCCCAGACCCGCGAATACGGAATCGAAAGGGGCCGCCGCGGAATCGAAACCGGCTCCGCGCGTCGCGCCACCTGCCGCGGCCGCGGCAACGCCGGCGAAGGCCGAAGGCTTCGTCGTCCAGCTCGCCGCGTTCGCCGACGACAAGGGCGCGAATTCCCTCGCGAACAAGCTCAAGAAAGTTGGATATCTCGCGTATGTGGAACCCGTCACGACTTCGCGCGGCACGCTGTGGCGGGTGCGGGTCGGCGGCTACGGTTCGCGGCCGGAGGCCGATGCCGCGCGCGCGAAGCTCAAGGGCGAAGGTTTCAGCGGGATCGTCGCGCCCGCGACGTGACGCCCTGCGCCATCCCGCGCGCGACACCATCGTGACGCCGAGCCGTTTCCGATGAACGGTTTCGACATCGCCTTGATCTCCGTCATCGGGCTGTCCACGGTGTTTGCGTTCGTCCGCGGTGTCGTGCGCGAATTGATAGCGATCACGACGTGGATCGCCGGCTTCGTGGCGGCGATCAAGTACGCGGGGCCTCTGGCCGGCCTGTTTCCCCGGCTCGAAGTGACCCCGGGCGCGAAGCACGCGCTTGCGTTTGCATTGATCCTCGTCGTCGCGCTGATCGCCGGTGCCCTCGTCGCGCGGATGCTGTCGAACGTCGTGCGGGCGATCGGGCTGGGGTTGGTCGACCGGCTGCTGGGCGCCGTTTTCGGGGTGGCCCGAGGGCTTCTGGTGGTCGTCGCATTCGCGCTGATCGCCGGAGTCACCACGCTGCCGAGGCACGATTGGTGGCAGAATGCGACGCTCGGGCCGGTGTTGTCGGAGATCGCCTTGTCGTTGAAGCCGTATCTGCCGCGGGCGTGGGCCGACCGGCTCGATTTTTCGCGGGGCGGAGTGGCCTCCGCCGGCTGGGTCGGCGGGGCGGCCGGGGCGCGTCCAGGAGAGTGTCTGCCATGTGTGGAATCGTAGGCGTCGTCGCGCACACGCCGGTCAATCAGGTGCTCTACGACGGGCTTCTGCTGCTCCAGCATCGCGGGCAGGATGCCGCCGGCATCGTCACGAACGACGGCGCGACATTCCACTTGCACAAGGGCGCCGGCTACGTCCGCGACGTCTTCCGCACGCGGAACATGCGCGACCTCACCGGCAATGTCGGCATCGGCCACTGCCGATACCCGACCGCCGGCAGCGCGTCATCGGAGCTCGAATCGCAGCCGTTCTACGTCAACTCGCCGTTTGGCATCACGCTCGCGCACAACGGCAATCTGACCAACAGCGAAGCGCTGAAGCGCGAGCTCTTCCAGCTCGATTTCCGGCACGTCAACACCAATTCCGATTCCGAAGTCCTGCTGAACGTGCTGGCGCTGGAACTCGAACGCGCGGCACACCACGCGCGGCTCGACGCCGGCGCGATCTTCACCGCGGTGGCCGGCGTGCACAAGCGATGCCGTGGCGCGTACGCGATCGTCGCGATGATCGCGGGCTACGGGCTCGTCGCGTTCCGCGACCCCTACGGCATCCGCCCGCTCGTCATCGGGGTGCAGGAGGCGATGGGGGGCAGCGAGTATATCGTCGCCAGCGAATCGGTCGCCCTCGAGGCGCTGGGCTTTTCGGTGCTGCGCGACGTCGCGCCCGGCGAGGCGATCTTCGTCGACCAGACGGGAAAGTTCCACTCGCGGCAATGCGCGGACAAACCCATCCTCGCGCCGTGCATCTTCGAGTTCGTCTACCTGGCGCGGCCCGATTCCGTGATCGACGGCACGTCGGTCTACGAGGCTCGGCTCAACATGGGCGAGCAGCTCGCGCGCAAGATCCGCGGAATCCCCGAGGCGCGGGACATCGACGTCGTCATTCCGATCCCGGACTCGAGCCGCCCCTCCGCGCTGCAGCTCGCGAACACGCTGGGTCTCACGTACCGCGAGGGCTTCGTCAAGAACCGCTACATCGGGCGCACGTTCATCATGCCGGGGCAGGCGTTGCGCAAGAAAAGCGTTCGCCAGAAATTGAATCCGATCGGGATGGAGTTCAAGGACAAGGTCGTGCTGCTTGTCGACGATTCGATCGTTCGCGGCACCACGTCGCGCGAAATCGTGCAGATGGCGCGCGAGGCGGGCGCGAGGAAGGTCTACTTCGCGTCGGCAAGCCCGCCGGTCCGCTATCCGAACGTGTACGGAATCGACATGCCGAATCAGCGCGAGCTCGTCGCCACCGGCCGCACGGAGGCGGAAATCGCGCGCGAGATCAGCGCCGATCTCCTGATCTACCAGGATCTCGACGCGCTCAAGTCGGCGGTCCGCGCAGCCAATCCCCGGCTCGTCGAATTCGAAGCGTCGTGCTTCGATGGCAGGTACATCACCGGTGACGTGACCGCGGATTACCTGTCCCAGCTCGCGGAAGAGCGCAACGTCGAGCGGGGCGAGGCCGACGCCGACGCCGACGCGGAATCGAAGGAATTCATTGCCGCGAACGGCTGAAGCGGCGCCGCCGGGAAAACACAACGCGGCCCTCGGGCCGCGTTTTCAATGGGGGCCGGGCCCGCCGCCGAAAGCTATTTCACCGCGGCCGCCATGTAGTCGACGGCGGCCTTGACGTCGGCGTCGGGGAGCGACGTGTTGCCGCCCTTGGCGGGCATCGCGGCCTTCCCCTTGATCGCGCTCGCATAGAGGGTTTCGATGCCGGTCTTGAGGCGCGGCGCCCACGCATTCTTGTCGCCGAACTTCGGCGCGCCGGCCACGCCCGCCCCATGGCAGACCATGCACGTCGCGTCATAGACCTTCTTGCCGTCGGGCTTGCCGCTCGCAGGAGCGCTGGCCATCGCCGGCGCCGGCGCTGCTGCGGTCGCGGACGGCGGCGCCACCGCTGCCGGTTTCCCGACGCCGGAATTGAACATGTATTCGACCGCGCGCTTGATTTCGATGTCGGAGAGATCCGCCATGCCGCCGCGCGCCGGCATGCCCCCGTGGCCCTTGAGCGCCGCCTGCGTGACGGTCGCCAGTCCCTTCGCCACGCGCGGCGTCCACGCGGCGCGATCAGCGATCCTGGGCGCGCCGCCTTCGCCGGTCTGGTGGCACTTGGCGCAAACCGCCTGCACGACCTCTTCTCCCGTGCGATCGGCGCCCTTGGCCGTTGCCGCCACCGGCGGCTCCTTCCAGTTCGCGCCCGCCTTGTTGGCCATGAAGACGACCGCGCGTTCAATCTCGATGCTCTCGAAATCGGGATTCCCGCCTTTCGGCGGCATCGCCCGGATTCCCTTCACCGCGTGGTCGACCGTGGGCGCCAAACCCTGCGCGATCACCTTGCCCCAGGCGGCCTTGTCGCCGACCTTCGGCGCACCGGCCAACCCGCCCTCGTGGCAGGTCTTGCATACCTGGTTGTAGACCTGCTCGCCGGACAGCTGGCCCTTCGGAGCGCTCGCCACAACGAGCTGGACCTCGCCGACCGGCTTGATCCGGGAGAGGACCGCGGCCTCGTCGTCCTTCGCCGCTTTGGGTGTGTCGGTGACCATTTGCGTCAGCAGCACGAGGACCGCGATCGTCACGATGAGGGCGACGCCGGTCGCGACGACGGGTCCCTTCCAGTGCGCGATCGATGAGGCGTGTTGGTCGTGCTCTTGCATGGTGGTCCTGGTCCGTTGGGGTTGGCAGGTTCCGCGCGACACGCGCGCATTCGGCCGCCGGCGCGCGCTGGCCTTGCTCGATGCGCTTCAGAAATGCTGCGCATTATACCGTGGCGGGCTTCGCTCCGAAATCTTGGCTGGACGCTCGTCCGACCGGCACGGTAAAATCACCGTCGAAGCGCCCGTAGCTCAGTTGGATAGAGTGTTGGTTTCCGAAGCCAAAGGTCACAGGTTCGATTCCTGTCGGGCGCGCCACCGACTCGCAAAGTCCCAGCAGTTCCCTGCAACGGGCGACATCAGAGCAAGCGACGCGGGCTCATGACCGACACCGAGCGTTTCGATCGCGCCATCGCGTGCTTCGACGCCGCGAACGCCGACGATCCGAATCGCGAATCGGTTGCCGGGCACGAGCGACCCAAGGAGCTGCTGTACGCCGAGCGCCTTACCGGGATGCTTGCCCGGCTTGCCCCCGACGCCCCGGAGGCTCTCCGGCTCGCGGCACGCTGCCAACACATCCAGCGCTGGAAGATACCGCGTTCCGACTATCCGATGACGCGCGCCGGGTATCACCAGTGGCGCACGCGGCTGCGGGACTTTCATGCCGACCTCGCTTCGGCGATCCTCCGCGATGCCGGTTACGACGACGCGACGATCGGCCGCGTGCGCTCGCTGATCCGGAAAGAGGCGCTCAAGTCGGATCCCGAGGCGCAGGCGCTGGAAGACGTCGTCGCCCTCGTCTTCGTCGAAAGCTATCTCGACGAATTCGTCGTGAGGCACGGTGACTACGATGAGGCGAAGTTCACCGACATCCTGACGAAGACCGCGAAAAAGATGTCGGCGCGCGGGCGGGAGGCGGCGCTGACGATGATCGCGCTGCCGCCCGCGCTGGAGCCGGTGGTCCGCAAGGCGATGGTCGCCGCCGCGAACGCTGGATGAGCCGGCCGGCCGCTGGAATCACCGGGGCAATGCGCTACTGCACCGATACGGCGTAGGCGTTGAGCCTGGTTTCTCCGGAACCGCCGCGCTCCGTGCTCCGCTGTCTCGTGCGGATCGGCTAGGCCGCGCGCTTGCGCCTTTCGGCAAGAAGCTGCTCGGTGCCTTTGATGCTGGATTCCACGCCGGCCATGTTGGGGTTCACCCGCAGCGCACGCTTCCAGTATTCGATCGCCTTGTCGTACTGCTCGAGCCGGAAGTAGATCTGACCGTACCCTGCGAGCGCGCCGAAATGGTACGGATTGCGCTTCATCACCTCGTCGCAGTCAGCGAGCCATCTCCAGAAAACGCCCGCAAGAAAGAGTGCCGTGGCGCGCTTGTTCCAGCCCTCGGCGAAGCCGGGTTTGCGCCGGATCACCTCCGAGAATGTTGCGATCGACTCCTTGAACTGGCGAGCCTGCATTTCCTCCACGCCTTTGGCCAGCAGCGCGTCGACAGCGTCGTCGCCGGAGCGGCTCCACAGCACCCACAGCCCCTGCTCGGCAAAGCTGCGCACGAGCGGACTCTCGTCCGTCAGGCGCTGCACCAGGAATTCGGCGTCCGAAGGTTCGCCATGATTGGCGATCCAGGCCACCGCTGCCACGCGCTGCGCGGGGTCGCGGGCGGCGAGGCCCTCGAGCGCCTCGCCGCGGCCCGCCTCCGAGCCGGATTGTGCGAACGCGGGGGTGGCGCAGAACAGCATCAGCAGCAAGGCGGACAGGCGTGGCATGGGCAGGTCCTCCGGAATCCGCGGCCGCGTATGGCCTCCCTCCGCGCACGCGGCCCTGAACAAGGATGCCCCGGCGCATGGCGACAATCAATAGCTGACGACGGCCACCTTGCCGACAAAAGCGCGATTCTCCATTTCGGCCACGATGAAGTGGGCGACATCGGCCCGCGAGATTTTCGGCATGCCGTGCAATTCGAGACGCTCCCCCGCCCGGTACCTTCCGGTCAGCGGACCATCGGTCAGGAGCACGGGATGAACAATCGTCCACTCGACGCTGCTTCTCCTGACGCGATCCTCCGCGGCGTTCTTGTCGGCGAAGAGATCGCGCAGGAACAGGCGATGCATGATTCGCGGGCCCAGCGGGACATCGCGACGCGACTCCCCGACGCCAAATGCCGAAACCAGGATCAGCCGGCGCACCTCGGCACGCTCCATCGCGGGCACGATCACCTCGATGCTCCGCTCGATCAGGTGGTCGGACGTGAGCGACTTCCCGCGCCCGAGCGCGCTGACGACGGCATCTTGGCCGCGCACGGCCTCGGCGACATTTGACGTGTCGCGCGTGGCGTCCCCGACGACAACGCGCAGGCGGTCGTCGGTGATCGACAGGCGCGCGGGATTCCGGACGAAGGCGGTGACTGAATGACCTTGGCCCAGGGCCTGCGTCACCACCTGTTGCCCGGTGGGCCCCGTCGCTCCAAGAACGAGGATCTTCACGTGCGGAAATCCTGGTCGAAGGCTTGCTCAGATCTCATAGGGGGTGGTGGCGCGAACCATGACTGACAATCGAGTTGCGACGTGCCGGGCCCGGAATCGTCGCGACGACCCTTCAGGCCAGGAGCTGGGGATTGCGTTGCCATGTTGCATAGCTTAGCGCGGACGCAAAAGTCACCCAGGCAAGGTACGGGAGCAGCAATGCTCCGGCAATGGGGCGCACGCGCCAGAAAGCGACGACCGTGCCGAGGATCAACACCCAGAGGACCAGGATTTCGCCGAACGCGAGCGCTCCCCGATGCCAGGCGAAGAACAGCCAGGTCCAAAGTGCGTTCGCCGCCAGCTGGATCAGAAACAGCGCGAGTGCGGTGCCGGCCCCGCGAAAGCCACGCTCTCGCCAGACGAGCCACGCAGCGGTGCCCATGAGGACGTAAAGCGCGCTCCAGACCGGCGCGAAGACCCACCCGGGCGGAGCCCATTCGGGGCGGATGAGTTCCCGATAGAAGTCGCCGGCGTTGGCGGACGCGACGCCACCGATTGCGGCCGCAGCAAAGCTGACGGCGAGCCATGCGAGGAGGCCGAGAAGTTGCTTGGTCATGGGGACGGCGGACATGCATATTCCGTGGGGGGTTTACGTCGACATCGACCGGCGCGTGGGCGGAGCCCTGCCGGTGGGCGGCCGGCAAGCGCGCGATCCGATCGCCGCCCGGTCACGCCGGCTGCTTCGGCTACTCCGGCGCACCTTGCCACAGCATGTCGTAGCCGAGCTCCTTGCTCTCGGTGCACATCGCCGCAAGGGCCGAGAACTTGGCGTTGAATGCCTCGTCGGCGTGCGACTTCTCGTGCTCCTCGAACGAGCGCCAGAACGTGACGATGGCGACGTGGCTGTCCGCGTCGCGTGACTCCGACAGCGATCCCTCATCCGATACGAAGCCGGAGAAGTTGAACACCTGCCCGGCGATGAAGCCTCCCTTGTCACCGCCGTAGGTCTCCTTGACGACATTGCACATCTCGCCCAGCGCAAGCTCGACCTCGTCCATCGAAACGCCGGATTTCAGCTTCACGGTGTTGAACAGCATCTTGGCGCCGAACGGTATGGTGACGGGATCGAACATCGGCTTCTCCTTCGCCTGCAGTTGTCCTTGCCCGGTGCGAACACGCGGGGGGCAGTAAAATCATACCGCGTTCCAGCCAGCATCACGCCGGCTTCAGGAATTCGAGCGGAGAGTCGCATGCAGCCCTACCCACACACGTATACGGCTGGCGCCTCCGGCGCGCCGAGCGGCAGCGTCGCCGTGACGTCGCCGCGTCTTCCCGCGATCGCTACGGCGCCACCGGCCGAGTTCGACGGCCCGGGTGACGCCTGGTCGCCCGAGACGCTGTTTTGCGCGTCCATTGCCGACTGCTTCATCCTGACGTTCCGTGCCATTGCCAAGGCTTCGGGAATCGAGTGGAGCGATCTCACGTGCCGGGTTGAAGGATTCCTGGAAAAGGCCGATGGCGCTTCCCGGTTCACCCGGTACACGAGCCATGCGACGCTCACGGTTTCCCCGGCGAGCGATGTCGCCAAGGCACGCGCGCTGCTCGAGAAAGCCGAGCGCCTTTGCCTTGTCGCCAACTCCCTTCGCGGAACGCGGGCGCTCGTCGCCGAAGTCCTGACCACGGGGGCAGACGGCCGTTCCGGCCCGCTCGCCGAATGATCCGGACATCGTTGTCCGCGCTCGCGCTTTTTCGCCTCGATGGCAATGCGGCCGGGCCAACCGCGCGGCTCTCCCGACCGCGCGATGGTCAGCCGCGAGCGAGGCTCGCGAGCGCGGTGCGATCGCCGATGCGGACGCGTTCGCGCCCGAGGTCAAGCAACCGCACGTGTCGACAAGACCCGCCGGCAACCGGCCGCCTGTCGTCACGGCGCTTGCTTGTCGTGGGCGGTTCGATCGGGAGCTCCCGGGAAGGTCCGAGGGTCGCCCGTCTCGGCTAAGAATCCATGGTTGACCCGTGCGGCCGAACCTTCAATACTCGGACTCGACAGGAAAGGAGCCGACATGGCTATCAAGGCAAGAAATCCGACGATCGTATCGGGGCAGGTTGCGATGTTCATTTCGCGGCAAGAATTCCGCAAGCGCTTCGGCGCGAAATTTGGCGACCCCGCATTTGGAAAAGCACGCGAGGCAATCGAGAAACTCGAGGCGATCGCCTGGGACGGCTACAAGGCGGGACGCAAAGCCCCGATCACGCAGAGGGCGGGCAGGGGATTCGCCAATCCGGCTTACGACCTGTCGGTGGAATGGAAAGAGACGCGCGACCGACTGTTGAAGATCGACGAGCAGAGAAAAGACTCCAAGTCGAAGCTGCGCGTGCTCGTCATTTGCGGATCCCCGCGCAATGACGGGAGCTGTCCCGGCGAAATGTCAAAGACCTATCGCCTGGCCAAGATCACGCAGCGCACGCTCGAGCGCGAAAAGATCGATGTCGATCTGCTCGACCTGAGCCTCGTCACCAATGAATACGAACGCAGGATTCATCCGTGCAAGGGCTGCGTGTCGACCGCCATGCCGCTCTGTCATTGGCCGTGCAGCTGCTATCCGAATCATGCGCTCGGCCAGACCAACGACTGGATGGCTGAAATTTACGAACGCTGGACTGCGGCACACGGGATTCTCATCGTGACGCCGGTGCACTGGTATCAATCGCCAAGTCCGCTGAAGCTGATGATCGATCGACTGGTGTGTGCGGACGGCGGTAACCCGGACCCGACCAGCACTCATGGGAAGGACCCGAAGAAAGCGAAAGAAATCGAGTTGAAAGGCTGGGACTATCCCAAGCACCTGGCCGGGCGCGCCTACGGCCTGGTGGTACACGGCGATGTTGCCGGCGTCGAGGAGGTGCGCCGCGCTTTATCCGATTGGCTCGACTGGATGGGGCTGATCGAGGCGGGCAGCAAAGGCCGCCTCGATCGCTTCGTTGGATATTACAAGCCCTATGCGACGAGCCACCAGGAACTCGACGCGGATCGCGACTTTCAGGAAGAAGTGCGCAACGTCGCGCGCGCGGTGGCAGCAACCGTCAGGGACGTACGGGCCGGCA
>JANMBN010000510.1:0-7907 GCA_031360485.1 Betaproteobacteria bacterium
CATCCAGTCGATCGGGCTCTTCCGCAACAAGGCGAAGAACGTCGTCGCGCTGTCCGCGAGCCTCCTGCAGGAGCACGGCGGCAAGGTCCCGGCGAATCGCGAAGCGCTCGAAAGGCTGCCGGGGGTCGGGCGCAAGACCGCCAACGTCGTGCTGAACGTCGCGTTCGGCCAGCCGACGATCGCGGTCGACACGCATGTGTTCCGCGTCGCCAACCGCACCGGCCTGGCACCCGGGAAGTCCCCGGAAGAGGTCGAGCGCAAGCTCGAGAAGTTCGTGCCCGACGAGTTCAAGCTGCACGCGCACCATTGGCTCATCCTGCACGGACGCTACGTCTGCATGGCCCGATCGCCGAACTGCGCCGCGTGCACGATCCGCGATCTCTGCGAATTCCGCGGCAAGACCGGCTAGTACGGCGTGTTCAACCCTTCCCGCGACGAGGCTCGCCGGTTCCTGATCGGCGCGTGGTCGAAATTCCGCGAACGGCAAACGCTGACGGGCCTCGAACAACTGGCGGCCGGGCTCATCTCGCTGCACCCGGAGTACCACGCCGTCCTTGAAGCGCCGGAGGCGAGCCTCGACCGTGATTGGAGCCCCGAAAGCGGCGGCGTGAATCCGTTCCTCCACCTGTCGCTGCACCTCGCCGTGGCCGAGCAGCTCGCGATCGATCAGCCGAAGGGCATTCGCGCGCAGTTCGAACGGATTCGGGCCGCAAGGGGCGACGAGCACGCCGCGCTGCATGCGGTGCTCGAATGCCTGGGAGAAGTGGTCTGGAACGCGCAGCGGCACGGAACCCCGCCGGACGCCGCGCTCTACATCGCCTGCCTCGAACGCCAGCGCTAGCGAAGCGGGAGCCGGGGCGGATGCGCCCCAAGCAGACCGTCGGCGCATCGCGTCATCGCAGCGCCGCTGACGCGGGAAAGGCGTGCCGCACCCCGCTTTTCAGTGCTTCGAGGAAACCACCGCCGGCTGCGATGCATAGTACGCGGCGAGGTTCTCGATCTCCCGCTTCGAAAGGGCTTGGGCGAACCCCGCCATGATCGGGTTCTTGCGCTCACCGGACTTGTAGTCGCGCAACGCCTTCGCCAGGTAGTCGCCATACTGCCCGCCGAGCTTCGGGAAATCCTGGGTCGCGCTGTTGCCGTCGGCGCCGTGGCACGCTGCGCAGACTTCGGTCGCCTTGGCCTTGCCGGCGGCGATGTCGGCCGCCGGCGACGCAGCGGACGCGCCCAATGCGGCCACCGCAACCAGCGGAACGAGCCATCGCCGTCGCGCCGTCATTTTGCCGCCGCCTTGACCCCGCCCTGCGCGTAGTACGCGGCGAGGTCCGCCATGTCCTGGTCCGAAAGCGACGCCGCGATCCCGCGCATCGACGGATGGCTGCGCTCGCCGCTCTTGTATTCCTGCAACGCCTTGACGAGGTAGGCCTCGTGCTGGCCGCCGATCAGGGGCACGCGGTAGACCTCCGGGTACGCCGTTCGCCAGCCGACGATGCCGTGACAACCCTGACACATCTGGGTCTTGTCACGGCCTTTCGCCGCGTCGCCGGCCGGCGCGCCCTGCGCCCATGCCGGCGCGGCGCCCAGTGCCGCCGCGATGGCCGTGGCGAGAAGAGTCGTCTTGATCATGGTCCGATGGAAGCCCTGGGGTCCTGCCAGCCGATGCCGGCCGCGCGATCGATTGGAGAGCGGCGCGCAAGAATGGAAAAAACTTCGCGATTCTAGGGGCTTCGCCCCCGTGCGGTCAAACGCGGTGCGGGACTTGCTAGCGCTCGAGGTACTTGAACTTGTCCTTGATCCCTTTCCACTCGTCCGCGTCGTCCGGCGCCGGCTTGCGCTCGATGATCGGCTTCCAGAGCTTCGCGAGTTCGGCATTCAACGCCGTGAATGCCTGCTGGTCGGGCGGAACGTCGTCTTCGGCGAAGATCGCCTCGACCGGGCACTCGGCGACGCAGAGCGTGCAATCGATGCACTCGTCCGGATCGATGACGAGAAAATTCGGTCCCTCGCGGAAACAGTCGACAGGGCACACGTCGACACAATCGGTATACTTGCAGCGGATGCAGGTCTCGGTGACGACGTAGGTCATGCTCGGGCGTCCGGCGCGGGAAAGCTTGATTTTAGCAAATCGGGCCCCATCCTCCCCGTGCCGCGGTCGATAACGCGGCCGCGGGCGCTTGCGCCGGCCGGAGCCTTCGGATACCGTAAGCCGGATCAACCTCCCGCTTCGGCACCGTCGGCCCGCGTTCCCGGCCGAGTTTGCGCCGCCTCAGGCGTCCATTGGGCGCCTTGGACCCGCGCACCACACGAGGAACACATGAGCGAAAACATCAAGCACGTTTCCGACGCCACGTTCGAGAAGGACGTCCTGCAATCCTCCACGCCGGTACTTGTGGACTACTGGGCCGAGTGGTGTGGCCCGTGCAAGATGATCGCACCGGTGCTCGAGGACATGGCCAAGGAGTATGCCGGGCGGCTCACCGTTGCCAAGCTCGACATCGACGCGAATCCCGCCATCACCAGCCAGTTCGGGATCCGCGGCATTCCGACGCTGATCCTCTTCAAGAGCGGCAAGCCGCACGCGCAGAAGGTGGGCGCGCTGTCGAAGTCCCAGCTCACCGCCTTTGTTGACAGTAACCTCTGAACCCGTTACGCTGACTTTCGTGCCTGCGACGCCCCCCTCGGTCTGAGGGGCGGCCCCGCGGCACCGCACCAGGCGCCGCCTTTCTCTCCCGGGCGCCACGATCCCAGAAGTCCACGCCGCGGCGCCGAGCCGCCCCCCGTCTTTTCCGCACGTATGCACCTCTCCGAACTCAAGTCCAAACACGTCAGTGAACTCCTCGACATCGCCAACACGATGGAGATCGAGGGCGCGAACCGCATGCGCAAGCACGACCTCATCTTCGCGATGCTCAAGGCGCAGGCGAAGAAGGGCGAGAGCATCTTCGGCGAGGGCGTGCTCGAGGTCCTGCCCGACGGATTCGGCTTTCTGCGCTCGCCCGACACGAGCTACCTCGCCGGGACCGACGACATCTACATCTCGCCATCGCAGATCCGCCGCTTCAACCTGCATACCGGCGACACGATCGAGGGCGAGATCCGCACGCCGAAGGACGGCGAGCGTTACTTCGCTCTGGTCAAGGTCGACAAGGTCAACGGCGAGCCGCCGGAGAACGCGAAGAACAAGATCCTGTTCGAGAACCTGACGCCGCTTTTCCCGGACGAGGTGCTCACGCTGGAGCGCGACATCAAGGCCGAGGAAAACATCACGGGCCGCATCATCGACATCGTCGCGCCGATCGGCAAGGGCCAGCGCGGCCTGCTGGTGTCTTCGCCCAAGTCGGGCAAGACGGTGATGCTGCAGCACGTCGCGCACTCGATCGCGGCGAACTACCCCGATGTCGTGCTGATCGTGCTGCTGATCGACGAGCGTCCCGAGGAGGTGACCGAGATGCAGCGCTCGGTGCGCGGCGAAGTCGTGTCGTCGACGTTCGACGAGCCGGCGACCCGCCACGTGCAGGTCGCGGAGATGGTGATCGAGAAAGCGAAACGCCTCGTCGAGCACAAGAAGGACGTCGTGATCCTGCTCGACTCGATCACGCGCCTCGCCCGCGCCTACAACACCGTGGTGCCCGCCTCGGGCAAGGTGCTGACCGGCGGCGTCGACGCCAACGCGCTGCAGCGGCCCAAGCGATTTTTCGGCGCGGCGCGGAACATCGAGGAAGGCGGCTCGCTGACCATCATCGCCACCGCGCTCATCGACACGGGCTCGCGGATGGACGACGTGATCTACGAGGAGTTCAAGGGCACCGGCAACATGGAAATCCACCTCGACCGGCGGATGGCCGAGAAGCGGATCTATCCCGCAATCAACGTCAACCGTTCCGGCACGCGCAAGGAAGAATTGCTGCTGAAGCCGGAAATCCTGCAAAAGGTCTGGGTGCTGCGCAAGCTCCTCTATCCGATGGATGAGCTCGAGGCCACCGAATTCCTGGTCGACAAGGTCAAGCAGACCAAGATGAACTCGGAGTTCTTCGACTCGATGCGCCGCGGGTGATCGCTGCGCTTGCTGTGCCACCTTCCGCGCCGCGCTTGAACTCCGTTCGCCGGCTCCGGGGTCGCATCCCCGAAGCTTCGCTAGCGGGGCCCCTGCTCCGCCCTGCGCCGTCGTAGTTCTTCGACTCGATGCGCCGCGGGTGAAGCCGTCGTGTTCAGAGTCACCCCCGCGCCGTCTCCTCCAACGTCATGATTGCATTGACTTAGTGTCCCGTTAGCCACTGCGTCGGCCGCGAAGGTTCATTGCGCTGCAATGCAAAATAAGGGATAATTTCCGTTTGACCGGCTGGATCGGCTTGGAAAATTGCCTCGCCGCCCGCATATCCGGCCCTACCGGTCCGGGCGCACCCCGAAGGGTCATTGGATCCCCGTGCGTAGACCGAGAAAGAGGACACGATGAAATCCGGCATCCACCCGAAGTACACCGAAATCCAGGTGACCTGCAGCTGCACCAACACGTTCACGACGCGCTCGACGGTCGGCAAGCCGCTGCACGTCGAAGTCTGTTCGGCCTGTCATCCGTTCTACACGGGCAAGCAGAAGGTCATGGATACCGCCGGACGCATCGACAAATTCCGCCAGCGCTACGCATCGAAGATCCCGTCGACCCCTGCGGCGCCGGCGTAACGCGCACAAGCGAACGCGCGCGGACGGGCGCTGTCTGGCGCTACCCATGAAAGAGGCAGCTTCGGCTGCCTTTTTCTTTCGGATCCGCCCGTGCCCGCTGCACACATCGCCCATCGACCAATCGACATGCCAACGCGAGCCCCCGCTGACATCGAATCGGACGACGGCTTCGCGCTGAGCCCGTCGGGCCCCTATCGCGCGCTGAAGGAGTTCGGCCTCGTCGTGCTGTGCGCGGCATGGGTCCTCCTGGGCACGTTCGGACACGATCCGTGGAAGTTGGAGGACGCCGCCGCGTTCGGCATCGCGTACGAGATGGTGCAACGTGGCGACGCCGTCGTCCCATACCTCGCGGGAGAGCCGTTTGTCGACCGGCCGCCGCTCGTCTATGCCGCGGCCGCCGCGACCACAATCGCCTTTTCGCCCTGGCTGTCGATGCCCGACGCGGCGCGGCTCGCCGCGGCCCTGATGCTGGCTCTGACGATGGTGCTGATCGCCGCCGCCGCGATGGAACTCCATGGACGCGAATTCCGGTGGATGGCGGTGCTGCTGTTCATCGGATCGGTCGGGCTGTGGGACCGCGCGCATCAGCTTTCGCCGGAACTGGGGCTGTCGCTCGGCATTGCGGCGGCGCTCTACGGCTTTGCGCTCGCGCTGCGGCGCCCTGTCGGAGGCGCCGTCGCGCTGGGAATCGGCCTCGCTATCGCGTTCCTTTCGCGTGGCCTTCTCGGTCCGGTGTGGCTCGCGCTCACCGCGATCGCGCTGCCTGCCGCATCTTCGAATTGGCGCACGCCCCGGTATGCGCTGACCGTCGCCGTCGCGCTCGCGATTGCGCTGCCGCTGGCGTGCGCGTGGCCGCTCGCGCTCGCCGCGCGTGCGCCGGAGCATCTGCACGCCTGGTGGGCGATGCAGTCGCCGGCCGACTACTTCGCTCCGCTGGCCCGTGCGCCGGGCGACCCGCTCTTTCTCGTCAAGAATCTGCCTTGGTTCGCTTGGCCGGCGCTGCCGCTCGTGCTCTGGACGTTGTGGACCCGCGGCCGGGGCTTCAACGGCGGCCTCGCGAATCCCGGCGTGCAGCTTCCGGGCATCCTTGCGCTCGTGATGGCCGTGCTCACGGTGCTGATGGCCGAACCCCGTGCGATTGTCCTGATGCCGATGCTGATCCCGCTGTCGCTGCTTGGCGCGCTTGAAATAGACACGCTTCGGCGCGGCTTCTCGGGTGCCCTCGACTGGTTCGGCATCCTCACCTTCGGTCTTGTTTCGGCGCTGGTGTGGTGGCTCTGGTTCGACACGCAGGCGCACGGCATGTCGCCGGCAGTCGCGCGGCTGTTTCGCGATACCGAGGCAGGCTACCAGCCTGCATTTCGCTGGGGCGCCTTCGCTGTCTCCGTGTTGCTGACGCTGCTCTGGCTCCTGCTGGTGCGTCCGGCGCGGCGGTCGAATCGCCGCGCGGTCCTCAACTGGGCGGCGGGAATGACGCTGTTGTGGGCTCTCTTCACGACGATATGGCTCCCCTACCTCGACTCCCGCCGAAGCTATCGGACCGTCGCCGAGTCGGTGCGGGCGCACGTTCCACGCGAGGGCTGCGTTGCGAGCCGCAACCTGGGTGAAGCGCAGCGGGCGCTGTTCCACTATTTTGCGCAGCTCACGACGGTGCGCGAGGAAAGGTCGCCGATCGACAGGTGCGATGCGCTGCTCGTGCAATACGGACGGCACGACGCCGCCGACACCCCGCCGGCGCCTTGGGAACCGGTCTGGGAGGGACGCCGTCGCGGCGACGACACCGAGCGCTATGTCCTCTACCGGCGGACATCGCCATGAGATTCATCGATGAAGCCGTAATCGAGGTCATCGCCGGCGACGGCGGCAACGGCGCGGCCAGCTTTCGGCGCGAGAAGTACGTGCCGCGCGGCGGCCCGGACGGCGGCGACGGCGGTCGCGGCGGCAGCATCTGGGCGCTTGCCGATCGCAACATCAACACGCTGATCGACTACCGCTATGCGCGGATCCATCGCGCGAAACGCGGCGAGAACGGCCGCGGCGCCGATCAGTACGGCCACGGCGCGGAGGACATCATCCTGCGCGTTCCCGTCGGCACGGTGATCGCCGACGCCGACACGGGCGCGTTCATCGCCGACCTGGCCGCGGACGGGCAACGCGAGCAGGTCGCCAAGGGGGGGACCGGCGGCCTCGGCAACCTCCACTTCAAGTCGAGCACGAACCGCGCGCCGCGCCAGTTCACGCCCGGAGAAAAGGGCGAGCAGCGCCGGCTGCGCCTCGAACTCAGGGTCCTTGCCGACGTGGGGCTCCTGGGCATGCCGAACGCCGGCAAGAGCACATTCATCCGTGCGGTCTCGGCGGCACGGCCCAAGGTCGCCGATTACCCGTTCACGACGCTGGCGCCCAATCTCGGCGTCGTGCGCACCGACGAAAACCGGAGCTTCGTGATCGCCGACATTCCCGGACTCATCGAAGGAGCGGCCGAGGGCGCCGGCCTCGGCCACCAGTTCCTGCGGCATCTGCAGCGCACGCGCATGCTGCTGCACATCGTCGACATCGCGCCGTTCGACTCGGACGCCGATCCGGTCAAGGATGCGGCCGCAATCGTCGCGGAACTGAGGCACTACGACGTTGCGCTCCACCAGAAGCCGCGCTGGCTCGTGCTCAACAAACTCGACCTCGTACCCGAAGGCGAGCGCGACGCGCGCGTGAAAGCATTCGTGAAAGCGTATCGCTGGAAAGGACCCGTCTTCGCGATCGCCGCGGTGAACGGCGACGGATGTCGCGCCCTCGTCTACAAGCTTCAGGACTGGCTCGACGCGCATCCGGCACCGGCGCCCGCTGGCGTCGGATGCGCAGACGCCGTGGGTCCGGCTTCAGCCGGACGCGGCAAGGCAGACCTTGGCAATCCGCCTGAAGGCGGCCCCACAGAATGAGCACGCCCGTTGCTTCCGCGCGCCGCCTCGTCGTCAAGGTCGGCTCGAGCCTCGTCACCAACGACGGGCGCGGACTCGATCACGCGGCGGTCGCCCGCTGGGCCACGCAGATCGCCGGACTGAAGCGCGCGGGCCGGGAAATCGTGCTGGTGTCGTCGGGCGCGATTGCCGAAGGCGTCAAACGGCTCGGCTGGAAGGCGCGCCCCTCCGCGATGCACGAATTGCAGGCCGCCGCCGCCGTGGGCCAGATGGGACTCGTGCAGGCGTACGAGTCCGCATTCGCCAAGTTCGGAC
>JANMBN010000517.1:0-8991 GCA_031360485.1 Betaproteobacteria bacterium
CGCTGATGCCCTCGAGCTTCTTCTCGTTGACGAGTTCGGCGATGCGCTCGAGCAGCAGGCGCTTGTTCACCTGGTAGGGCAGCTCGTCGACGATGATCGACTGCCGGTCGCCCTTGCCGATGTCCTCGAAGTGCGTCTTCGCGCGCATGACCACGCGGCCGCGGCCGGTGCGGTAGCCTTCGCGCACGCCCTCGACGCCGTCGATGATTCCCGCGGTCGGAAAATCCGGTGCCGGGACGATGTCGATCAGCTCGTCGACGGTCGTCTCCGGATTCGCGAGCAAGGCGAGGCAGGCGTTCGTCACTTCCGTCAGGTTGTGCGGCGGGATGTTGGTCGCCATGCCGACCGCAATTCCGGAGGAGCCGTTGATGAGGAGGTTCGGCAGCCGCGTCGGCAGCACCGTCGGCTCCATCTCCTTGCCGTCGTAGTTCGGCGTGAAGTCGACGGTTTCCCGGTCGATGTCGGCAAGCATCTCGGCCGCAATCTTCTGGAGCCGGCATTCCGTGTAGCGGTAGGCCGCCGCGCCGTCGCCATCGACCGAGCCGAAGTTGCCCTGGCCATCGATCAGCGGATAGCGCAGCGAGAACTCCTGCACCATGCGCACCAGCGCCTCGTAGGTCGCCGAGTCTCCGTGCGGGTGGTACTTGCCGAGCACATCGCCCACGACGCGCGCGCATTTCACGTACGGCCGGTTCCAGACCGTGTTCGACTCGTGCATGGCGAAGAGCACGCGCCGATGCACGGGCTTCAGCCCGTCGCGGACATCCGGCAGCGCGCGGCCGACGATCACGCTCATCGCGTAATCGAGGTACGAGTGCCGCATTTCGGCTTCGAGGCTTACCGGCAGGGTTTCTTTGGCAAACTGCTCCATGGGCGGGGAATTCTTCCTGAACGGGCGTTGGATGGGTTTCGTCCGACATTCCGGGCGCCGCCCGGATTGCGGTCGTGGCGCGCGCGGGCGGCAGCGAGTGCCATCCCGCCCGGCGTCCAGCATGCGAACGGGCGTCGCGCCGACCGCCGCGCCGTAAGCGGGGCTCGGCGCGGAAGTGCGTTGAAAACGTGTAATTTTATCACGTCGTTGCAATGGTGCGACAGTCCGGTGCAGCGCGTCGGGAAAACCCCCACTTTCCTTTGCACCTGCCGTGGGCCTGTGCTATATTTCCCGGAGGAACAAAGGATTAGGCGCAGCAGTTGTCCATTCAATTTTCCGCTGCCGCGCCGGAATTCAGGGTCCGCAAAAACCTGTCCAAAACCAAAGCCTAAGGGGTGAAACAATGACTTGTCGTCTCGTTACCGGTGCGCTTGTCGGCGCGCTCGCCGCGGCGTTTTCCGCGGGTGCAGCTGCGCAGGCGAATCCGACCAACAGTGCTTATGTCCTGTCGGCCACGGGCGCCCCCGACAACAACGTCCTACGCAGTGGCAACTACGGCGATCCCAGGATCAGCAACCTGTGCTGGCGCACCGGGTATTGGACGCCCGCGATGGCGATCGTCCAGTGCGATCCGGACCTCGTGCCGAAGCCCGCGCCCGCACCGGCCCCGGCGCCTGCAATGACTCCGCCGCCGGCACCCGCTCCGGCGCCCGCCCCGGCCGCACCGGCCCCGGCGCCCGCACCGCAGGTCCAGAAGATCACGCTCGCGTCGAAGGCGCTGTTCGACTTCGACAAGTCCGTGCTGAAGCCTGAAGGAAGGGCCGCGATCGACACCGAGATCATGGCCAAGCTGAAGGACGTCCAGAAGCTCGAGCTCGTCCTCGTCACCGGCCATACCGACCGGATCGGCACGCAGGCGTACAACCAGAAACTGTCTGAGCGCCGGGCCGATGCGGTCCGCAACTACCTGGTGTCGAAGGGCGTCGCCAAGGACAAGATCGAGACCCTCGGCATGGGCAAGACCCAGCCGGTCCCCGGCGTGACCTGCACGATGACGGCGATGAAGGCACTGATCGCCTGTCTCGCGCCGAACCGCCGCGTGGAAGTCGAAGTCAAGGGCGAAGCAATCAAGCGATAACGCCCGCGACGTCGCGAAAAAGCCCCGCCTTCGCGCGGGGCTTTTTCTTTTGGTGCATCGCCGATCGGCACGAGGGCGGCCGTGCGCTTCGCCGCCGAGGTTCGTCGACCCGGAATCTTGCGTCGGGCTCTCTCACCGGCGACCCTTCGCCGAAGAGCCTTTTCTTCACGAACGAGCGGTTTCCGCGTTACGCTCCACGAATGCAGGTGGCAGACCTTCGCTTGGACGCCGGCTGGATCGTTCCGATCGAGCCCGCGGGCGCACTTCGCGATCACTCGCTGATCGTCGACGCGGGGCGCATCGCGGCCATCGTCCCTGCGGTGGAGGCAGATCTCGGTTTCGACGCGCGCGAGCGATTGGCGCTGCCGCACCACGCGCTGTTGCCGGGCCTCGTCAATGCCCACACGCATGCGGCGATGAGCCTGTTCCGCGGTATCGCCGACGACGTCCCGTTGCAGGTCTGGCTGGAGCAGCACATCTGGCCGCGCGAGGGCCGGTTCGTCGGCCCGGACTTCGTGTACGACGGCGCGCGGCTCGCGGCGGCCGAAATGCTGCTAGGCGGAGTGACCTGCTGCAACGACATGTATTTCTTTCCCGACGCGAGCGCGCGCGCGTTCCTGGAGCTCGGCTTGCGCGCGATGCTGGGCCTGCCGGTTCTCGACTTTCCGACGCCTTACGCCGCGGACCCCGACGGCTACCTGCAGCAGGGCCTCGCGGTCCGCGATGCGCTGAAGCACGAGGCGACGCTGGCGTTTTCCCTTGCGCCGCACGCGCCGTACACGGTTGGCGACGCGACATGGGCGAAGATCGTCGTCTATGCGCGGCAGCTCGACCTGCCGATCCAGACGCATCTCGCCGAGACCGCGGCCGAAGTCGAGCAGAGCCGCGAAAGGCACGGACAGTCGCCGCTGCGAAGACTCCACGATCTCGGAGTGACCGGCCCTGGATTCGTCGCGATTCACGCCGTTCACGTATCGGCCGAGGACATCGAATTGCTCGCGACGCAAGGATGCCACGTTGTCCACTGCCCAGTCTCCAACATGAAGCTCGGCGCCGGCATCGCACCGGTCGCCGCGCTCCTGGCGCGCGGCGTCAATGTGGCGCTGGGGACCGACGGCGCCGCGTCGAACGACCGGCTCGACGTCCTGGGGGAAATGCGCGTGGCCGCGCTGCTCGCCAAGGTTGCGACCGGCGATCCCTCCGTGCTGTCCGCCCAGCAGACCCTTTGCGCGGCGACCCTCTCCGGAGCGCGTGCGCTTGGCCTCGACCGCGAGATCGGCTCGCTCGTCGCCGGCAAGCAAGCGGACGTGATCGCCGTCGACCTGTCCTCGCTCAAAGCCATCCCCTGCTACGATCCGATTTCGACGCTGGTCCATGCGGTCGGGCGCGGGGCGGTGACCGACGTCTGGGTCGCGGGACGGCGCATCGTCTCGGGCCGCGCGCTCGCCACCGCGGATGAAGCGTCGATCGTCGCCCGTGCACGGCACTGGCAGGAGCGCCTCCGATGAACGTCACCGCAATCACGCCGTCGATTCCGCCGCCGCGGCGCCCGGAAAATGTCGATGCCGGTGAACTCGAAAAGTTCGCCGCGCTCGCCCACCAATGGTGGGATCCGGAAAGCGCGATGTTCGGCCCGCTGCACAAGATGAATCCGTTGCGCCTCGAATGGATCGATCGGACGTGCGGCGGACTGGAGGGCAAGCGAGTCCTCGACGTCGGCTGCGGAGGGGGAATCCTGACGGAGTCGATGGCCGTGCGCGGCGCGCGTGCGCTGGGCATCGACCTCGGCGAAAAGGCGCTAGGCGTCGCGCGTCTGCACAAGCTCGAGTCCGGCGTCGATGCCGAATATCGCCTCGTCTCGGCGGAGGCGTTCGCCGCAGAAGCGCCAGGCACCTTCGATGTGGTGACCTGCATGGAGATGCTGGAGCATGTGCCGGATCCGGGTCTCGTCATCTCGGCCTGCGCGAAACTCGCGAGACCCGGGGCCGTCGTGATCATCTCGACCATCAATCGCAACGCCAAGGCGTATGCGCTGGCGGTCATCGGCGCGGAATACGTGCTGGGGCTGTTGCCCAAGGGAACGCACGACTACGAGAAGTTCCTCACGCCGGCGGAGATTGCCGCCTTCGCGCGCCCTGCCGGACTTGCACCCGCCGCCATCACGGGAATGGCCTACAACCCGTTCACCAAGTCATTCCGGCTCGTCGCCGACACCGGCGTCAACTACATGATGGCGTTCCGGCGCGGTGCGGATGCCTGATGCCCCGTCGCCGCCGCGCGCCGCGCGCGCGCTTCCGGTCGACGCGGTCCTGTTCGATCTCGACGGAACGCTCGCCGATACGGCACCCGATCTGGCGGCGGCGTTGAATCGCGTCCGCCACGCGCGCGGGCTCGATCCGGTCCCGGCATCCCGGCTGCGGTCGTCGTCGTCGCACGGCGCGCGTGGAATGCTCGGCGCGGGCATGGGGATCGCGCCCGAGCATCCCGAATACGCGGCACTGCGCGATGCCTTTCTCGCGCAGTACTCGGCGGCGCTCTGCGTGGACTCGACGCTTTTCGGAGCCGTGGACACGCTGCTCGACGCGATCGAGGGGCGCGCGCTCAAGTGGGGAATCGTGACCAACAAGGCAACGCGTTACACGACGCCGCTGCTCGAGCTGCTGGGACTTGGCGGGCGCGCAGGCGCCGTGATCTGCGGCGATACGACGCCTTTCGCAAAACCGCACCCGGCGCCGCTGCTGGCCGCCGCCGACTGCCTGGGCGTGGCGCCGGCGCGCTGCGTCTACGTCGGCGACGCCGAGCGCGATGTCGCCGCGGGCGTCGCCGCGGGCATGCATACGATCGTCGCGCGCTACGGCTACATCGAGGCGCACGAAGCGCCGGAGACGTGGCCCGCCGACGGCGTCATCGACGACCCCGCCGAACTTCTGGCATGGCTGCCGGGCGGGCGAAACGCGTAACGTCTGATCCGCGTCAGCCCGGGCAGGCGCCGGCGTTCAGAAAGAGCCAATCCGCGGGCTTTCCGTCGCGAAGCCCGACGACGTGAACCGGCTGGCTCGCGACCAGCGGATTGACGAACGCCACCAGCACGTCGTCGACCCCCTGGAGCGCGATCCCGTTCGCCTGCGCCATCCGGTCGCCCGTCTTCATTCCGAGCATCGCGGTGAAACCCGTCCCGTCGCGAATCGCGAGCCCGCCCGCGACCGGCACGAGCAGCGCCTTCCAGCTTTCGGTCTGCGAGGCGACGCCGATGAGGAGCTCGGCGTTGACGCGGTACACCGGACCCTTGTACCCGGCCGGCGGCGTGCAGGCGGCGCGCCCGACGACGCGCGCCGGAGGAGTTCCCGTCGTCACGGCGCGCGGGCGCAATTCGATGGCGCGGGTCTCGCCACGGTCGCGGATGCGCACTCCATCGGGCCGCACTTCGACGAGCGTCATGTCCTTGGCGATGTCCCCGCCCGTCTTCACGAGTATCGACCCGCGCTCCCCAACGCGAAACAGCGCGAAGCCCGCGCCGTCCTTCTCGGCAAAAACTCCCAGCAGCCGCGTCTCGCCGGCGACGGCCTGCGAAGCGCCGGCATCGGGCGTGGCGGGCGCCGCCGCGCGGCCGAACATCGGCGTCGCAAGGATGGCCGGCGCCCACCGATCAGGCGCTGCGGGCGCCGCGATGGGCGGCGGGGCCGGAACGAACCAGCGCCATCCCCAATGCGCGATGACGTAACCGAGGAGCAGCACGCCGGCGGCCGTCGCCAGCGACGACGCGGCGCGCCAGCGCCAAGAGGGACGCGGCGTCTCGCCGGGCGGCACCGGAATCGCGATCACGGTGCGCGTCTCGCGTCCGGACCACGCGTCCGCGCGCCCGCGCCGCGGGGGGTCCCGTATACTTTTACGCTCGCTCGCCGAAACCCCAATTTGAATCCCCGTCTCTCGCGTCTCCAGCCGTACCCGTTCGAGCGGCTGCGCCAATGGTTCGCCGGCATAACGCCGAATCCGGCGCTGGCACCGATCGACCTGTCCATCGGCGAACCGCGGCACCCTACACCCGCGCTCGTTCTCGAGGCGCTCGCCGCCGGCGCCCGCGGCCTCGCCAATTATCCCACGACGATCGGCGCGCCCGCTCTGCGCGAAGCGATCGCGGCGTGGCTCGTGCGCCGCTATGGGCTCCGCGCCGTCGATCCGGCGACGGAGGTCTTGCCGGTCCTGGGGAGTCGCGAGGCCCTGTTCGCGTTCGCGCAAATGGTGGTCGACGCCAGCCGCGTCGGCGCCACGGTGCTGATGCCGAATCCGTTCTACCAGATCTACGAGGGCGCGGCGCTGCTCGCCGGCGCGTCGCCTTACTGCGTCAATGCCGTCGCGGCCAGCGGGTTTGCCGTTGCCTGGCGCGAAGTTCCGGCATCGGTCTGGGCGCGGGCGCAGCTCGTCTACGTCTGCTCGCCGGACAATCCGACGGGTCGCATCACCACACCGGACGAGTGGGCGTTCCTGTTCGAGATGTCGGATCGTCACGGGTTCGTGATCGCCGCCGACGAATGCTATTCCGAAATCTACTTCGACGAGGCGAACCCCCCTGTCGGCGCGCTTGCCGTGGCGCAGGCGCTGGGCCGGACGGGATATCCGCGCCTCGTCTCCTTCGGCAGCCTTTCCAAGCGGTCGAACGCGCCCGGACTGCGTTCCGGGTATGTCGCGGGCGACGCCGCGCTGCTGAAGGCATTCCTGCTCTATCGTACCTATCATGGCTCTGCGATGTCGCGCGTTGTCGCGGCAGCGAGCCTGGCTGCGTGGGGCGACGAAGCGCACGTGCGCGCCAACCGCGCCGAATACGCGGCCAAGTTCGCGGCGCTGCAGCCCAGGCTCGCCGCCGCGCTTCCCTGCGCGATGCCGGACGCGGCGTTCTACCTGTGGGCGAAGACGCCCGTCGACGACGGAATCTTTGCCAGGCGCCTGCTGGCCGAGCAGGCGGTGACCGTGCTCCCCGGCAGTTTTCTGGCGCGCGATGTCGACGGAATGAACCCGGGCCGCGGATATGTCCGCATCGCGCTTGTCGCCGGCCGAGACGAGTGCGCGGACGCGGTCGAACGCATGGTGACGCTGGCCCGTTCGCTTCGGGCGGCACCTTGAACGCGTCCCCGGCACGCCCTGTCGGCGCCGGGCGCGCCCTGTCGGGAACTGCCCGGTACGCCGCGCCGGACGCCACAATCCGGGTCATGTCGTCGCCCGCCCGCTCCATGTCTTCCCGCATCCTGTCCGCGCTTGCCGCGGGCTTCCGGTTTTCGTGGGCCGCGTTCGTCATCATCCTGCTGGTCAACACGGGGATCGCGGCCGTCTACTGGATCGAGGATCCGCGTCCGTTCTGGCATCCGCTGGTGACGGTCCAGTCGTGCGGGCTCGCCATCGCCTACTGCGTCAATGTCGCCGCTCCCTGGGCGAGCCCGAGGCCCATGCTCCGCCTCGTGATTGCCGTCGCGATCGGCGCTGCGCTCGGACACGCGCTGATAATACCGGTCAAGAATTTTGTCCTGGAGTACGCGGTTGGACAACCGAAGCTCTACACGCTGGAGTACCTGCTCGGCCATCAGAAAACATTCGTGCTGAGCTACGTGATCGCGTTCTTCAACGGGCTTTTCGTCAGCCTCTTCTTCCTCCTCAAGTTTCGCGAGACGCGCGTCGCCAGGACGCTACATAAGGCCGAAGCCGAGCGCTTGCTGCTGTCGAAGCATGCGATGGAATCCGAACTCAAGTTGATGCAGGCGCAGATCGAGCCGCATTTCCTCTTCAACACGTTGGCGTCGGTCCAGTTTCTCACCGAGACCGATCCGCCGCAGGCTTCCCGCCTGCTGGGACACCTGCTTTCGTATCTGCGCGCGGCGCTCCCGCAAATGCGCAGCGCGGGCACGACGCTGGGCCGCGAGGTCGACTTCGCCGAAGCCTACCTCAACATTCTGCGCATGCGGATGGGACCGCGGCTCGATTTCGCGATCGATGTTCCCGATGCGTTGCGCGAGCATCCGTTTCCGCCGGTGTTGCTGATTTCGGTCGTCGAGAACGCCGTGACGCACGGTCTGGAGCCGCTGGCCGCCGGCGGGCACATTGCGATCGCCGCGCATCGCGACGGCGACCGCCTGCTCGTCACGGTGACCGACACCGGTTCCGGGTTGTCGGGTAAGTCGCAGCCCGGCCAGGGTGTGGGTCTTTCCAACGTCCGCGAGCGCCTGGCGGTCCTGTTCGGCGCGCGCGGCCGGTTCACGCTCGACGAGGCAGCGCCGCGCGGCGCGCGCGCAACCATGGAGATTCCGTTCGAGGCGGCGACACCCGTTACGGCCGACGCATCCGCGTGAAACCATGCCGACCGCATTGATTGCCGAAGACGAGCCCATGCTGCGGGCCCAGCTCAAGGCTCGTCTGGTCGACGCGTGGCCCGATCTCGAGATCGTCGCCGAAGCCGGAAACGGCGAGGAGGCGCTCGCACTCGCCGATGCGAGGAGGCCCGACATCGCCTTCCTCGATATCCGCATGCCCGTCCTGTCCGGTCTCGACGTTGCGCGCGAGTTCGCCGGCCGCTGCCACGTCGTGTTCGTCACCGCGTACGACGAATATGCGGTTGCGGCATTCGACGAGGGCGCGGTCGACTACGTGCTGAAACCGCCGATGCCGGAGCGGATCGCCAAGGTTGTCGCGCGGCTCAAGACCCGGCTCGCGCTCGCGCCGCTGGATCTCACCGCGCTGCTCGCCAAGCTTGCCGCCCGCGACGAGGGCGACGGGCCGCTCAAGTGGATTCGCGCATCGCTGGGCAACTCGATGCGGATGATCGCCGTCGACGATGTCCTCTACTTCCGCGCCGAGGACAAATATACGAAGGTCGTCACGGCCGATGGCGAGGCGTTGATTCGGAAGCCGATCAAGGAACTCTACGAGGCCCTCGATTCCGAGGCGTTCTGGCAGATCCACCGTGGGGCGATCGTCAACCTGCGGGCGATCGAACGCG
>JANMBN010000558.1:0-3452 GCA_031360485.1 Betaproteobacteria bacterium
CAGGCGGAATGCATCCCGCGTTTGCGGAACGCGGAACATAGTCCGTCGGTCCGAGATGACCTAACCTATTGATTATTGGCTCCCCGACCAGGGCTCGAACCTGGGACCTGCGGATTAACAGTCCGTCGCTCTACCAGCTGAGCTATCGGGGAACAAGCCTTCCATTTTACTTTTTTCGAGGCGTCCGGGTCAACCTGCGCATGCCGCGCACGTTTCGACCGGTCGTCAGGCGCCGGGACCGTCGATATGCGGCGCGGCGAGCTTCAGGTAGTGGAACATCGACCAGAGCGTGAGAATCGCCGCGACCCACAACGCGAGCTCGCCCAGCAGCGGCGTCGACACGCCGGGAATCACATCCTCCCAGAGCAACAGCGCGATGATCGCCGTCATCTGCGCGACCGATTTCACCTTGCCGATGAGCGCGACTGCGACGCTCTTGGTTTGACCAAGCTGTGCCATCCATTCGCGCAGAGCGGAGATCGCGATCTCGCGGCCGATGATGATGATCGCCAGGTATGCCTCCGCGCGCCCGATCCATACGAGGACGATCAGCGCGGCGGCCACCATCAGCTTGTCGGCGACGGGATCGAGAAACGCGCCGAACGCGCTCACCTCCCCCCAGCGCCGCGCGAGATATCCGTCGAGCCAATCGGTGAAGGCCGCGACCGCGAAGACGGTCATTGCCGTCCAGTTCTTCGCGACGGGACCGAGCCATGCGTCGGGGAGATAGTAGACGACCACGAACACCGGAATGAGAACGATCCGAAGCCACGTGAGCAGGATGGGAATGTTGGAGAACATCGGCCGGGCGCCACCCGATCTGATCGCGGCGGCGGCACGATTCTACCGCGCCGGCAACCGAAACGCCGCGGTGGCGGTCAGCGCCCGACCATCGCCAGCACGTCGGCCTTGAGGAACCGTTCGACGACGAGCATGAAGCCGATCGACGGCAGCAGGAGGAGCAGCGCCGTGATCGACGCGATCTGATAGTTGCCGCCCATGCTCGCGTTGAACATGAGGAGCGGCAAGGTCGTCACGTCGGGCACGCCGACGAAGTACGTGCCGGTGAACTCGTCGAGCGACTCGAGGAAAACGAATATGGCGCTCGCCATCAGCCCCGGCGCAGCCAGCGGCAGCGTGATCGTGCGGAAGCACGCCCAGGGCGACGCCCCGAGGTTGCGCGCGGCTTCGTCCAGCGAGGCGTCGACGGCCGCGAACGCCGCCGATGCGATCCAGACGGCAAGCACCAGACCATGTGCCGCGTGGACGAGGACGACACCGATGATGGTTCCGTTGAGACCCACCTCGTAGAAAACGCGGGCGATGTTGACGTAGATCGGCAGGTTCGGCACCGCCTGCGGCAACAGGAAGAGCAGCAGGATCGCGCCGCGCCACGGGAGCTTGAGCCGCGCGAGCGCATAGCCTGCCGGGATCGCGACCGCGAGGCTCACGACAACGGTGAGCACCGCGATCCACACACTGGTGCCGAGCGACACGAGCGCATTGCCCCGTGGATTGAACACGCGCTCCCAGAACGTAAAACCGAACTCGGACGGCAGCTTGCTCGGGAAGTACCACTTTTCCGCAAAGGCCCACAACAGCAGGTTGGCGAGCGGGCCGAAGATCGCGAACGCGAAGAGCGCCAGCAGGGCGCCCGTGAACAGTGCGCTAGGCCACCGCAGTGGCCCGGCAACGGTGGCCGTTCCGGCCTTCGCACCGTTCAAGCCGCCTCCCCGGCGTTCTTCACCGCGTGGCGCAGGTAGAACGCGGCGCCGCCGGCGGCCACCAGCAGCGACAGGAGGCACAGCGCATTGGCGACCGCGTAATCCGAATGGGTGTTGATCCGGTACGCGACGTCGACCGTGATCATCGTCGGCGAATTCGGGTTGATCATCAGCGGCACCGACAGCACCGACAGCATCGTGACGAACGACAGCACGACGCCGACCAGCACGGTTCCGCGAACCTGCGGCAACACGATATCCCACAGCACCCGCCAGCGCGGGGCGCCGATGTTGCGCGCGGCCTCGATGTGCTGGCGGTCGAGCGACGCCATGGCGCCCGCGACGAGCAGCGTCACGAACGGCGCCTGCTTCCAGACGAAGGCGACGACGATCCCGCGCCAATCGAGCAGGCTCTGCGCCGAGAGCGGATCGAGCAATCCCATTCCGATCAATACGTGATTCAGCATCCCGTTCTTCGCGAGGAAGGTCCGCATCACCTGCCCGGCGACCACGAACGGGATGAAGAGCGGCCAGCGGTACAGCCAGCGCAGGATCGACACCGCGCGCGGATTCTCGCCCAGCGTCAGATAGCCGGCGATCGCAATGGCCACGACGGCGATCAGCGCTGACGACAGCAGAACGATCGCCAGCGTGAAGACCAGATCGGTCGTGTAGAGCTCGAACGATTTCTCGAAGTGCTCGAGCGTGAACCTCCCATCCTTCGCGCGGAACGCCGTGGCGAACGAGATGCCGAGCGGGACGATGAAGAACGCGACGACGATCGCGAGCGCCGGCGCGACCAGCGCCAGTCCGGCGAGGCGTCCGCGGCGCAGGGCCGCGATTGCGGACAATGTCGAGGCGTCGATGCTCACATCCTGCCTTCCGCCCGTTGTCGCGCCCGATCCGGCTGAAGCCGGACCCACGAGCTATTTGATGCTTCGAACCCGTGGGGCCGAATTCATTCGGCCTTCACCCAGTCTCCTGTGGGGCCGAATTCATTCGGCCTTCACCCAATCTCCCCTGGGGCCGACTTCACACGGCCGCTACTTCAGCACGACCCGCTCGTAACCCTCGACGATGTCGGTGAAGTACTCCGACAGCGGGAACGGCCGGCCGTATTTCGCGAGGTCGCCCGGCGAAATGTCGGTGAAGAGCTTGTTCCATGCGGCCGGCGTGAGCTTCGCCTGGACGTGCTGCGGGTCGATGCCCGGATACCAGTTGAACTGCTTGACGATGCCGTCGGCCTGCACCTCGGGGCTTTCCGCAAGGTCGATGAATTTCTTCGCGAGGGCTGCGTTCGCCGCCTTGGCGGGAATCACGTAGTACATCGGCTGGCCGGGCAACCCGGGTTGCGGCAGCGCGAGCTTGATCTTCGGGCTCATCTTGCCGTCGGCCTGCCACGTGTAGAACATGTCGACCCACACGGGGCCCATCGAGATCTCGCCGCGATTCAGCATGTCGAGCGTTCCCGCGTTTCCCGGCGTCATTACGACGTTCTGATTGAAGTCCTTGAGTCCCGCGAGCGATTTCTCGATGGTCGCCTTGTCGCCCGCCGCGTACGGTCCCGTCTCGAGCTTTTCGCCGAGACCCGAGTTCGCGGAGACCCAGCCCATGACAAAGCCGACGCCGGACATGCCGCCCTTGACCCCGTTGTAGCCGAACTGCTTCGGGTTTTTCTTCACCCACTCGGTAAGCTCGGCATACGATTTCGGCGGCGCCTTGACGAGG
>JANMBN010000010.1:0-1981 GCA_031360485.1 Betaproteobacteria bacterium
GCAGTGGAAGGCCCAGTCTCCGGGAGCATCCGCGATGAACTCGCCGACCCGGATGTTGCCCACCGGCACCAGCATCGTTGTCTCCTTGTAGCGCGCAGTGTGCGGAATCCAGCCGGCGTCGGTACCGGTAACCTCGAACGCGGTGCCGTGGATGTGGATCGGATGCTCATGCATCGACAGGTTGGCGACCCGGATACGCACCCGCTCGCCCAGTCGCGCGACCATCGAATCTATGCCAGGGAAGACTCGGCTGTTGAAGGCCCACATATTGAATTCGGTCATCACCGACGCGTCCGGCCGGGCGGTGCCGGGCTTGACTTCGAAGTTGTGCAGGATGATTCCGTAGTCGCGGTCTATCCTCGGACTCTCCGGCGTCTTCGGGTGCACGATGAAAAGCCCCATCATGCCCAGCGCCATCTGCACCATCTCGTCGGCGTGCGGGTGATACATGAACGTGCCGTTCTGCCTGAGCTTGAACTCGTAGACAAAGGTTTCGCCGGGCTTGATGTGCGGCTGGTTGAGTCCGCCGACGCCGTCCATGCCGTTGGGCAAAAAGATGCCATGCCAGTGGATGGTGGTGTGCTCGGGTAGTTTGTTGGTAACCAGGATGCGCAAGCGGTCGCCTTCGACGCACTCGATGGTCGGGCCCGGCGTCTGGCCGTTGTATCCCCAGCAGTTCACCACCATGCCGGGTGCGAACTCGCGCTTCACCGGTTCGGCGGTGAGGTGAAACACCTTGATGCTGTTTTCCATTTTCCACGGCAGCGTGCTGCCGTTCAGCGTAACCACCGGTGTGTAATGGCCGCCCGGCGGCGTGGGGATCGGTGGTCTGGTTGAAGCCGCCGATTTCTCAGCGGCATCGGCTTTGCGAAAAGTGGCAGATACCGCTCCGCCGGCCAGCAGCGCCGCTCCACCTCTGAGAATGTCGCGACGAGTCGTCATCATTGCTTGTCTCCATGTTGGTGCGCGTTGTCCGCGGAGGCGTCCGTGCCGGTTTCAGTTGACGGCGCGGAGGGCGGTTCAGCCGCGCTTGCGGCTGTCGGGAGCCTGATCCGCCCGCCGACCACGCGTTCGAGTTCGGTCCAGGCAAGCCAGAAATCACGATTCGCGGCAATGTACTGGCGTCCGGTCTGGATCTGGCTCTGCGAGGCGAGCAGCAAGTCATAGACGCCGATCAACATGCCGTTGTAGAACTTGAGCGTCTCGGCCACGATGGTCTGCTGCAGCGGCAGCAGCGCGGTCTGGTAATGCTTCACGGCCTGAGCCGTTGCCATGACTCGACCGCGGTTTTCGCGCGCTTCGGAACGAATATCCACCGCCAGCGCAGCGACCTGTTCCTCGGCCCGTTTGCGTTCGGACTCCAACCTTGCGATCTGGGTCTGGCCCTGATTGAAAATCGGCAATCCCAGTTCAATCCTGGGGCCGTAGGACTTTTCCCCGGTGCTGTCGCGCTTGAATTGCACGCCGATACCGAGGGGTCTCAGCCAGCGGAAGTCGTGTGCAAGCTTGACCGCATGCGTCAGCCCCTCGGCTTCTTTCTTCGCGGCGGCCAGATCCATGCGTCGGGAGATCGCCTGCTTTTCAAGCTGGTCCAGCATCGGCAGTGTCGCCGGGACTTCGGGCAGGCGATTGGGCATTTTCCAGTCGGTGTCTGCGCCCCATAAACCCATCAGTCGCGTCAGCTTCTCCCGGTCAACGTAGAGTTGTGCTTCAGTCTGTGCGACTTCCAGAAGATTTTGTGCGTAGAAGGCCTGCTGCAGACTTTGCTCTCGCTTGCTCAGGTTGCCGGCGGCGTATTGTCGTTGCGCGATTTCGGCAGCCGCCTCCGTGGCAGTGACGACCTGGCGCGCCAGCCCCAATGCCTCGGCGTCGCCAACCACCCGGTAGTATTGGGACTGCACTTGCGCAGCGAGATCGAGTACGTCGCCGGAGACTTCCAGCGTCACGCGTTCGGCCGCCGCACGCCCGATCTTCTTGCGGG
>JANMBN010000032.1:0-4637 GCA_031360485.1 Betaproteobacteria bacterium
AGTACGCTGATGCCGCTCGCCACACTCGCGAGCACGCCAGCGTCGTCGATCTCGATGCCGTACCCGGCCGCGCTTTGCTCGCGCGCGAGGTAGGCGAGCAGGCTGCCGTCGCCGCAGCCGAGGTCCAGCACGCGCGAACCCCGCCCTATCCACGACGCGATGGTCGCGAAGTCGGCGCGACCGGCGGTCGCGGCGGCGGGGGGAACGTAGCGCGCGGGAAGGGAAACGGGGCCGGTCTCCGCGCTGCTTTCGGCCCCGTGCGCCGATACTGCAGGGCCGGGCCCGGCCTTTCTCACGGCTCGGGCGTGCGGATCCGCCGGCCGCGAAAGGTCGCTTCTTCCGCCACTTTCAGCGGCGACGCGCTCGAAGTAGGCCCCCACGACCGCCATGTACTGCGGGTCGTCCAGCAGAAAGGCGTCGTGGCCGTGGGCGGCGACGATCTCCGCGTACGACACGTCGCGGCTGTTGTCGACGAGCGCCTTGACGATCTCGCGCGAGCGCCCCGGCGCGAACCGCCAGTCGGTCGTGAACGAAACGACGAGGAACCGGCACTTCGCCGGCGCGAGCGCGCGCGCGAGGTCGCCGTCGGTCGCGATCGCCGGATCGAAATAGTCGAGGGCCTTGGTGATGCGCAGGTAAGTGTTGGCGTCGTAATACTCGGCGAATTTCTCGCCCTGATGCCGCAGGTACGACTCGATCTGGAACTCGGGTGCGAACGAGAACTTGAGTCCGTCGCGCAGCGTGCGGCCGAACTTCTCCTCCATCTGCTCGTCGGAGAGATAGGTGATGTGGCCGATCATCCGCGCCACGACGAGTCCGCGGCGCGGCTTGGTGCCGCGCTCGTCGAAGTGGCCGCCGTGAAAATCGGGGTCGGTAAGAATCGCCTGCCGCGCGACCTCGTTGAACGCGATGTTCTGCGCCGACAGGTTCGGCGCAGCGGCGATCACGAGCGCGTTGCGAATGCGGTCCGGATACCGCGTCGCCCAGGCAAGCGCCTGCATGCCTCCCAGGCTTCCGCCCATCACCGCCGCCCATTGCCGGATGCCGAGTCGGTCGGCAAGCCGCGCCTGCGCGTCCACCCAGTCCTCGACGGTGACGAGCGGAAAGTCGGCGCCCCACGGCTTCCCGATCGCGGGGTTTGGCGACACGGGACCCGTCGAGCCAAAGCAGCTCCCGAGATTGTTGACACCCACCACGAAGAAGCGATCGGTGTCGAGCGGCTTGCCCGGGCCCACCATGTTGTCCCACCAGCCGACGTTGTCCGGGTCGCCTTCGTAGTAGCCGGCCACGTGGTGCGACGCATTGAGCGCGTGGCAGACGAGCACCGCATTGGAGGCATCGGCGTCGAGCGTCCCGTACGTTTCGTACGCAAGCTCGTACTGCGGCAACACTCGGCCGCAGGCCAGAGGGAGCGGCGTGTCGAACCGGGCACGTTGCGCGACCACGGGTCCGACCGACCGGCCGGGCACGGGTGCGTCGGCGTTGCCGCCGGTCGTCGCAGAAAAGGAAGGCATCGGGATTCCGCCGTGACAACGAACCGACCCGCTTGCTCGCTAACCGGGTTGGTGTCGGGGAGCCCCCTTGCCGCTCCGCTTTAGCCGTATTTGTTCGGGAGGCGCGAAGCCGCGAACCCCCTGCGCCCGCAAGCTGGCTCAAATCGGCGCAAGCGTAAAGTGTAGCCTGTTGCGCCGACATTGGGAAACCGGGTCCTGCCCGCGGTCACGCGCCCTTGCGCATCGCGCGCCGGAAGGAATAGGGGCCGAATTTCCGGTGTTTGCGAACCACCGTCGCGGACATTGGCGGGACGCCAGTCAAGGCGCCGCGCCCCCCGGCGGAAGGAGTTTTCCATGAAGCATCGGCTGCGCGGGTTGGTTGCATTGATATCTCTGCTGACCGTTTCGGCGGCGCTCGCATCGTTTCACACGTTCCAGATCGAGCAGCTCTATTCGAACGCCGACGGCAGCCTGCAGTTCATCGTGATGCACGAGGGCGGCGGCGCGAACGGCGAGAACCTCTGGGCGGGCATCAGCCTCACCAGCACGCATGCGGGAGTCAGCAAGTCGATCGTGTTTCCCGCCAACCTGCCGAGCAGCGCGACGGCCGGGCGCCGCGTGCTCATCGCGACGCCGGGCTTCGCCGCGCTCGGTCTCGTCATGCCGGATTACGTGATCCCGAGCGGCTTCCTGGCGACCGACGGCGGCACGCTGAACTACGGGGGCGTCGACAATGTTCCGTACCCGGCGCTCCCCGCCGGCGGGGTCAACGCGATCAACCGCAGCGGCGCCCCGATTCCCAACCTCGCCACCAATTTCGCCGGCCAATCGGGCTCCGTCATCATACCGGTCGCCGGACTGTGGGCGAATGCGAACGAGCTGGGAACCGGCTATACGCTGGACTTCAAGCACGGGGTGCTGGTCGTGGCGATCTATGCGTACCTCAGCACCGGGCCTGCGCAGTGGTATCTCGCCGCCGGGCCGGTGACCGCGAACGTCTTCACCGCGACGCTCGACAAGTATGTCGGAGGCCAGTGCATCTCCTGCGCGTTCACGGGCCGTCCGACGCTCACGGGTGACGACGGGACGATCACCATCACGTTCACGTCGCCGACATCGGCGAACGTCAGCCTGCCTGGAGGACGCGTCACGACGATTGCGCCGTTCGAGTTCTAGCGGGCTCGCGTGTCCCGAATCGGCGCGACCCGGCCGAGCTACCCGGGTTCGGCCGCGGCGCCGTGCACGGCACCGCCAGCATCGACGGCGACATAGCGCAAACCGTGCTCGCGCAGAAAGGCTTCGGCCTCGCGCTCGTGCAGCATCGCGATCGTCGCGAAGCTCCCGGCAACGACACAGAGCGGCGCGATGACGCTGACCGATTGCCAGTGCGAAACGGGACGTCCGGTCCGGGCATCGAGAACGTGGCTGTAGCGCGTTCCCCCGATTTCGAAGTAGCGCTCGTAGTCCCCGCTCGTCGCAACGGCCCCGGATGCGAGCAGCACCGTCGCGATCGCCGCGCCCTCGCGGCGCGGATGCCGGATGCCGACTCGCCACGGCTCGCCGTCGGGCTGCGGCCCGGTCGCGCGGACATCGCCGCCCAGATTCACGAGACCGCTTTCGATGCCGCGCTCCACGCAGACGGTCGCCGCGCGGTCCGCCGCGTACTCCTTGCCGATGCCGCCGAAGTCGATTTCCATGCCCGCGTCGGGGAGACGCACCGAGCTTCCGTCCCATTCGACGCGATCCCAGCCGATCAGCGCGGTCGCGGCCTTGATCGTGGCGGCATCGGGGATCCGCGGCGGCGAACGCCGGAAATCCCAGGCCCGGCGCAGCACACCGGAGGTCAGGTCGAAACGCCCGCCGCTGACCCGGTGACACTGGTCGGCGTAGGTGAGGAGCGCCGCCGTTTCGGCGTCGATCGAGACCGCGTCGCCGCCTGCGGTGCGATTGATGCGGGTCGTGACGCTGTCATCGCGGTAGCGCGAATATTTCGCCTCGATGCGGAGGACGTCGGCGACCGCGGCCTCGGCGGCGTGCGTTGCATGAGCTTCGTCGTCGGACCAGAGCAGGAGCTCGTGCTCCGACGCCATCGCCCTGAACACCGTGCGGAAAAGACGCATCACGGCGGCAATATGCCGCCATCAGAACGATTTTGAAATCCCCGCCTCGATCCACCGCGCGGAAAACGGTTCGAGACCCGGGCTGCCATTCCCCTCGAGCTGCCAGCTCGCCCGCTGCCGGTAGAAAGCGAGTTTCAGCGTGGCGCTCCAGCCTTCAGGGAATGCTCTCGCGATCGACACGGCGGGCGTGAACGCGCCGAACGCGGAGAGTCGCGTGTCCGCGGAATAGTCCTGCCCGGCGACGTGGCCCCGCGGAAACGGCGGATCGAAGTAGAAACGGGCGGCGGTTTGCGTGTAATAGCGGAGGGTCGGCGCAACGCTCCAGCCCGCAGGCAGCGGCTGGAACCAGGTGGCCTCGAGCGCGTTCGAGTTGGCGCCAAACGAATCGCGCAGATAGCGATAGGAAAGCCGCAGCGTGCCGTCCGTCGCCGGGAAATGCTCGTTGTACCGGGTGAGCCAGGCGAACACGTTTCGCCGGGCGGGCCGCTTGTCGAGCAGCTTGTAGGGATCCGAATAATAGCCGTGGCCGCTCGAATACGTGAGATTCGACTGCACGGTCGACGATGGCGACAGTGCCTGTGTCACGCCGACGAGGAGGTCGAGCGTGTTGCGCGGCGCGTTCACCACGGTGCCGTTGACGGCGTTGATCCGGTCGCTGGCGCCGCCGAAGGCGAAGGCCCACGTGCGGTTGCGATCGTCGGAAGAGACACGGGCCTCGAGCGAACCGGCGCGCGAAAGATAGTCGCGTTCCGACGAGACCGCGCCGCCGACGGCAATCGCCGTTCCGTTGCGGTACCGGGTCACCTTGAAGTCGCCGGCGGTCCGGTAGTCGGTGACGCCGAGCCCGGATGCGCCCGACAGCGTGTTGTAGTAGAGCGGCGACGCCCCCGACATGCTGTCGTGGACGACGGAACCTTCGACGACGAGCGTGTCGGACAACGGCAGCACCGCGTAGACCGAGGGGCTCTTGACGGACATCCGTTTGGCCCCCGGCCGCCAGTCGCGATAGTCGAGGACCTTGAGT
>JANMBN010000034.1:0-2926 GCA_031360485.1 Betaproteobacteria bacterium
GCTATACAAGAGGTAAGCACGGTCCCGCGTGGATTGGGCGACGAACAGGTTGTAGAGCGACAGCGCAAGCAGCATGCCGAACACCATCCCCTCGAAATAGACGTAAGGCTGGATGATCTCGTGGCGAGAAGTCGCGTCGGAGAGACTGACGACGGCCGAATCGGGTGGATGGAACATTCCCGTGCTCTTCAAGCGCACGAAGAGCGCCACCGTTTCTCCCGGACGGATGAGGAAGGTCGGGTAGAACTTGTCCTTGTCGTCCTGGGGCACCTTGAGCAACCCGCCCCGGAGCTCCGTGACGCTGCCATCCGCGCGCACGACGTGGATGTCCTGGTAATCCCACCAGCTCGCGGCAACGATGTACCACCTGTCGACCGGCAGTTCGCTTTTGATATCGACGCGCACCCAATAGGCGCTGGTGTAATGCAATTTGTCGAACGTCCGGACCGGGAGGAACTTCTCGGGGCCGAGCGCGCGAACGGCGTCGAGGGTCAGCTTGGCCGTCTCGTCCTCGAAAACCCGCTGCGCAGGCTCGAGGGTGAGCCCGCGGAGGCGGGACTCGGGGGTGATGACAAAGGGCGCCTCATCAGCCCGGGCCAGGGAGCTGCAAAGCACCAGAAGCAAGACCGAAGTAGTCCGCCAGAACATGGGCTGCAGGCCATGGCGTCCGTAACCGGGTGCCGAAGCATGCTGCCAAAGCACGCGGAAGCGCAAGTTGCCTGCACCGTTATTGCCTGCACCGTTATACTCGTGCGTTAATCAGCCCAATCGGCGCACCAGCCAGAGCGACAGAATCGGCAGGAATACGAGCAGCATCACGCGAAGGGCGTCGGATACCAGGAACGGGACGACGCCTTTGAAGGTCACGGACATCGGGACGTCGCGCGCGAGGCGATTGATGATGTAGACGTTCATTCCCACCGGCGGCGTGATGAGTCCGATCTCGACGACCATCAGCGCGAGGATGCCGAACCAGATCGATTTCTCCGTCGGGTCGAGACCCCAGTAGTCGAGCCCCATGACGATCGGCAGGAAAATCGGCATCGTCAGCAGGATCATCGAGAGGCTGTCCATCAGGCAGCCCAGGACGACGTAGATGCCGAGGATGGCAAACATCACCGCGAGCGGCGGAAGGCCCGAGGACCCCACCATGCGCGCGAGTTCGCCGGGCATCTGCGTGAGCGCGAGAAACACGTTCAGCACGTCGGCACCGAGCAGGATAAGGAAGATCATCGCGGTGGCCTCGGCCGTGCCGTAGAGTCCGTCGACAAGCCCGTCCCAGCGCATTCCGCCGAGCCAGACCGCGAAGAACAGCGCGCCGACCGTGCCGATCGCCGCCGCCTCGGTCGGCGTGAAGAAGCCGCCGTAGATGCCGCCGATGACGACGACGAAGAGCGTGACGACCGGCCACACGTCCTTCAGCGCGCGCAGGCGTTGCGGCCAGGTGTGACGGTCCCCCGCGGGTCCCGAGCCGGGTTTGAGGCGGACGTAGATAGCGATCGTGATCATGTAGCCGATCGCCGCGATGATCCCCGGCACGAAGGCCGCCATGAACAGCTTCGCGATATTCTGCTCGGCGAGGATCGCATAGACGACGAGCACGATCGACGGCGGGATCAGGATTCCGAGCGTCCCGCCGGCCGCGAGCGTCCCCGTCGCCAGGGCGGGCTGGTATTTGAGCCGGCGGAGCTCGGGCAAGGCGACCTGGCCCATGGTTGCCGCCGTGGCGAGCGAGCTGCCGCAGATCGCGCCGAATCCGGCGCATGCGCCGACTGCGGCCATCGCCACGCCGCCGCGCCAGTGGCCGATCAGCGCATTCGCCGCATCGAACAGCGATTTCGACAGGCCGCCCCGGCTTGCGAACTGGCCCATGAGCAGGAACATCGGGATGACGGAGAGGTCGTAGACGGAGAAACGCGAGTACGCCACCGACTTGAGGTAGTTGAGCAGCGGCGACCAGCCGGCGAGCGTCACGTAGCCCGCGACGCCGACGGCCAGCATCGCGATGCCGATCGGCACGCGGATCGACAGCAGCACGATCATCGCGCCGAACATCAGGAAGCCGAATTCGACGCCGGTCATTTGTTCACGGCGCCCGGCGCCGCGGCGCCGCGGTCGTCCTTGCGGTCTCGCCAATGCTCCCACGCCGTGTAAAAGCCGGCGAGCGAGAAGAGCGCGAACGAGGGCACCATCAACGCGACCGCATACCAGGTCGGAATCTCGAGAATCGTCGTCTGGTCGTTCGCCTGTTGCAATCCGATTGCGCCCGCGATCATGCGCCACGTGAAGACCGCGGCGGCGATCCCCATCAGAACGGCGCCGAGCGTGTCCAGCGTCGCGCGCACGGAGGCGCGCGAATTGGCCGTGAAAAAATCGACGAGGACATGGCCGCCGCGCATCTGGCATAGAGGCAGGAAGGCGGCGACGGCGATCGCGCTGCCCAGCTGGATCAGCTCGTAGTCGCCGGGCAGGGGCTTCGCGAACGCCGCGCGGCCGACGACGCTGACGAGCGACATCACGGTGAGCCCGATCAGCACGAGACCGCCGCCCAGCGCGAATGCCTTGGCGATGGCCAGCAGCGCGCGGCCGACGTCGTCGACGGGAGCGCGTTTCTGGACGACCGGTTCGCTCATCGGAGCCCCGTTCGCGCGGGCGCCAAAAAAAAGCAAGGGCGCGGTGACGCGCCCATGCTCGCCGAATACTGCATGCGCCTACTTTTCGTATTTCCTGATCAGGTCTTTCGCCGCCTGCAGCAGCGCCTTGCCGTCCTGGCCCTTTGCGGCGACGTCCTTGACCCAGTCGTCCGCCAGGTTGGCCGTGGCCTTCTGCCAGTTCTCGAGCTCCGCCGCCGCGATCGTGTAGAACGTGTTGCCGCGATCCACCGCGAATTTGCGCGCGGGCGGCGCCGACACATCCCACTGCGCGC
>JANMBN010000079.1:0-2579 GCA_031360485.1 Betaproteobacteria bacterium
GCGCCGTTGGGGCCGATGAGACCGAGGCGGTCGCCGCGCTGCACGCGCAACGAGAGGTCGCGCACCAGCGTGCGGTCGCCGCGCCGGATGCTCACATTGTCGAGTTCCGCCACGAGCTTGCCCGAGCGATCGCCGGCATCGAGTCCCAGCTTCACGTCGCCGATGCGGTCGCGCCGCGCCGCGCGCTCCACGCGCAGCCGTTCAAGGCGGCGCACGCGGCCTTCATCGCGCGTGCGGCGCGCCTGCACGCCCTTGCGAATCCACGTCTCTTCCTGCGCCCAGAACTGGTCGAACTTGCGCTGTGCCACGGCCTCGGCGGCGAGCTCGTCGCCCTTTCGCGCTTCGTACGCTGCGAAGTCGCCGGGATACGAGCGCAGCAAGCCGCGATCGAGCTCGACGATGCGCGTGACCACGCGATCGAGGAACGCGCGGTCGTGCGTGATGATGATCGACGCGGGCACCTTGCGCACGAGATCCTCGAGCAGCGTGATGCCGTCGATATCGAGATGATTGGTCGGCTCGTCGAGCAGCAGCAGGTCCGGCGCGAGCGCCAGCGCCGCGCGCTTCCTCTCGCCGCCCGACGCCGAACCGGGCGCCGTCGCCTCGTCCAGTCCGAAACGATGCAGGAATTCGACCAGCTTCGCTTCGGTACGCCAGCGTTCGCGCTCGTCGTGCGGTTCGTCGCCCGATTGCGCGAGGCCGCCGCGCAACGCCAGGCTCTCCCGCAACGACGACGCGCGCGGAAGCTCGGGTTCCTGTTCGACGAGGACGACCCGAACGCCGTCGCGCAGTTTGATTTCGCCATCGTCGAGATGGGCGAGCCCGGCGATCACCTTCAGCAGCGACGACTTGCCGGTGCCGTTGCGGCCGATCAGGCCGATACGCTCGCCGTCGTTTACCGCGAGGTTTGCGCGGTCGAGAAGGGGATGGAGGCCGAAGGCGATCTCGGCGTCCTGGAGCGTGAGGACCGACATTCGGAGGAAGTCGAGGGGGTCTGCTTCGTGCGGGGCGGAAACTCCCTCCAGTTTAGAACACGGCATCCGATGCCCGGAGAGATAGTGGAGGCGAGCGGCACATCCGGGCCGCGCCGTGAGCGGTTTGCAACGCGGCCGCGTCATGGTGGACACTTTGCGGCGGGCGGGACTGCCCTCGGGCCGGGCCTGCCGTCCGGATTCATCGCCGCCCCGCACCCGACACGGCCGTACTCGATCATCCAACCGGAATGCATCCATGACACGCTATGAATTCGCGACGCTTTCGATCCAGACGGGCACGGCCGCCAGGGTGCTGGCAGGCATCGAGCGCTTCCTCGACGCAAACGCCAGCCGGGCCAAGCTGTTCGCGGTGTGGACCGCCGAGATCGGAACGCTGAATCGGATCCAGATCGTGCGCGGCTTCGAGTCCAGCGACGCGATCCACGCCGAGCGCGAGCGGATGTTGCACGGCGGAGACCTGTTCGGCGCGACCGAGTTCCTCGAAGGGCTCACGCTCGACACCTATGCGCCGTTTCCGTTCTTTTCCCCGCTGCCGACGGGGGCCTTCGGATCGATTTACGAGGTGCGCGTCTACAACATCCGGCCCGGCGGCTTGCGCCCGGTGATCGCAGCCTGGGAGGCCGCGATTCCACCGCGCGTCAAGCTGTCGCCGATCCTGCTTGCCGGCTATTCGCTCGACGGAGCGGCCCCGCGGATGGTCCATATTTGTCCCTACGCGGACCTCGGCGAGCGCAGCCGGATTCGTGCCGAGGCCGTCGCCGCCGGCATCTGGCCGCCCAAGGGCGGGCCGGATTGGCTCATGACGATGCAATCGACGATCTTCGTTCCGGCAAAGTTCTCGCCGCTCTGCTGACTGCGAAGGCCATCGCCGCCGACCGGCCGCGCAACACCGAAGTGCCGTCCGGTCGACAGCGGATCGACTGCGGCATCTCTCGTCGGCGATTTCTGCCACAATGGAGGGGATGCCGGATTCCGCTCGCATCACGCGGGAACATGGTCAAATTGCTCCAAGTCGTCGTCGTCGTCGCGCTGCTTGGACTGGCGCCGAGCGGGGCGGCGCCTGTGCCGCAAACCGTCGTCGTGATGCCGGTCACCGGCGCCATTGGCCCGGCAACCGCGGATTTCGTGAGCCGTGGCCTCGCGCGCGCAGAAAGCGAAGCCGCGCAACTCGTCGTTCTGCAAATCGACACCCCCGGCGGACTCGACCCTTCGATGCGTGAAATCATCAAGGCGATCCTCGCGTCCCGCGTGCCGGTTGCGGCCTACGTCGCGCCCGGCGGCGCCCGCGCCGCCAGTGCCGGAACGTACATCCTCTATGCCAGTCACGTGGCCGCGATGGCGCCCGGAACCAATCTCGGCGCCGCGACTCCCGTGCAGATCGGCATGCCGGAGCCCGCGCAGCCCGCGCGAACGCCGAAGCCCGGCAACGAGCGCGAACCCGCAAAAGGCGACAAGACCGGCGCGATGGACGAGCCGGGTGGCGCGCAAAGCACGATGGAAAGAAAGCAGGTGCACGATGCTTCGGCGTACATCCGCGGGCTCGCGCAGATGCGGGGGCGCAATGCCGAATGGGCGGAACGGGCG
>JANMBN010000164.1:0-13323 GCA_031360485.1 Betaproteobacteria bacterium
CTGGGAAGCCGACGCGCAGAAGCTCGGCGAGGCCGTCCGGCAGGTGGGCAAGCTCGATTGATCCTTCCGCGCCGACTCCGGTCGTCGCGCGATCGAATCCGCAGGTTGTCCTCGCAGGGCGTCGGGGACGACGTGCGCGAAAAAAAGCCCCGCAGGTTGCCCTGCGGGGCTGAGGCTGTATCTCTCAGGAGGAGGAGAAAGATACAGGTACAGAAGACACTTCGAATCTCGGGGTGATCCCACCGGAATCAAGTCCACGAGGTGCGCCGGGCGACACGCATCGCTGCGGGCCGCCCGGCTTCATTGCGCGCGCCGGGGCAGATCACCTCCGGCGCGGCATCGCGTTACCGGCAGCCCTTACGCGGCCTTGCGGCCCTTCGTGGCGGCCTTCGTCGCATTCGCGGCGTTGGCGGAGGCGGCGCGAACGCTCGCATCGGCCAGGCTCACGACTTGCTTCGTCGCCTTCTGGAACTGGTCGAACGCGGCGGTCGAGGCAGCGAACGTCGACTTGAACGCATTGACGGCAGCGTCGGAACCGGCCGGCGCCGACTTGCTGGCCTTTTCGACCCACGCGGCGGCGTCCTTGGTGTAAGTCGACCAGGCTTCTTCGGCGAGCGCGGTGAACTGCGCTTGCGCTTCCGACGAGATCTCGTACAGGCTGCGCGTGTACGCGGTCGCCGTTTCGACACCCGACTCGGCGAACTTGGTGCGGAGCGCCAGCAGGTCCTGGACGTCCTTGACCGACGCGACGGCCGAGGCGCTTTGGACGCCGTTCGCCAGGACGATCTTGGCGGCGTTCATGTTGAGCTTGACGAACTTCTCGGCGTTCTCGATCGCGAGCGCGGCGATCTTCTGCGCTTGCGCGACATTGGCCTTGCTGAAGTCGGCGAATTGTTCGGTGGCGGTGTAGATCGTGCTGTTCATGGTGTTCCCTTTCATCGACGGTTGAGTGTGGTCGCCCAACGCGACCGGTTCGTGCAAAACCTCGGGTGCCTGCCAACTTGCCTTTCGGGAGACCTTCGGCCCCCATCGCCAGGCAGTTATGCTGCACCGCACAAAACCAATTGTAGGGATGAGGAAACGGGAAGTCAAGGGTTTTTTGTGCATCGCACCAAAGTATCGGAAGCCCCCGCCAAACCGAAACCAAACGCCAAACAAATCAGCGGGTTATAATGCGCGCCCCTGCCTTGTCGGAGTTCGCCGTGAGCGAGACCCCACGCATCATCAAGAAATATCCCAACCGTCGGCTGTACGACACGATGAACAGCGGCTACATCACGCTCGTGGACGTGAAGCAGATGGTGCTCGAGAACCTCGAGTTCCAGGTCATCGACGCGAAGACCGGCGACGATCTCACCCGTACGATCCTGCTGCAGATCATTCTCGAGGAAGAGGCGGGGGGAATGCCGATGTTCAGCTCGGAGATGCTCGCCCAGATGATCCGGTTCTACGGCAGCGCCCAGCAGACGATCATGGGCAGCTACATCGAGCAGAACGTCACGGCTTTCCTCGCGATCCAGAAGAAGCTCCAGGACCAGGCGAAGCAGATCTACGGCGACAAGATGATGATCACGCCCGACCTGTGGAAGCAGTTCATGCAGATGCAGGCGCCCGCGATGCAGGGAATGCTCGGCAACTACCTCGAGCAGAGCGCGAAGCTGTTCATGGACATGCAGCAGCGGATGCAGGACCAGACCCGCGGAATCTTTGCCGCGTTTCCGTTCCCCAATTTCAACGCCTCGCAACAATCGGCCGCAGACGACGAAAAGAAGCGCTGAGAGCCGGAAGCGCCGCAATAACCGCTGGCGCGCGTCCCTTTCTTTTGCGCCGCGCAACCCGGCGACGTCCTGATTCCCCGCGACGAATCTGCCGCAGCGCAATGCGCGTCCGGCCTCTCGGACACGGATGACGCGGCGCACCTCCAAGACCATGCCGGCATCCCCCTCGCCAAGATTGCAGCCGCGCCCCACCGGGCGTGCGGAAGCGCGACCGCCGCGCGTCGGCTTCGTCTCGCTCGGGTGCCCGAAGGCCCTCGTCGATTCCGAGCAGATCGTCACGCAGCTCAAGGCCGAGGGCTACACGATCGACGCGACGTACGCCGGCGCCGATCTCGTCGTCGTCAACACCTGCGGCTTCATCGACGCGGCAGTCGCCGAGTCGCTCGACGCCATCGGCGAAGCGCTCGCGGAGAACGGCAAGGTGATCGTCACCGGATGCCTCGGCGCGAAGGATGGCGGCGCGTTCATCCGCGCTGCGCATCCGAAGGTGCTGGCGGTCACCGGACCCCACGCGGCGGCGGAGGTGATGGCCGCCGTGCATGTCCATCTGCCGAAGCCGCACGATCCGTTCGCCGACCTCGTTCCGCCGCAGGGGATCAAGCTGACGCCGCAGCACTATGCGTATCTCAAGATCAGCGAAGGCTGCAACCACCGCTGCACGTTCTGCATCATCCCGTCGATGCGCGGCGATCTCGTCAGCCGGCCGATCGGCGAAGTGCTCGCGGAAGCGGATCGATTGCTCACCGCCGGCGTGAAGGAGCTGCTCGTGATCTCGCAGGACACGAGCGCGTACGGCGTCGACGTGAAGTACCGCACCGGCTTCTGGCAGGGCCGCCCGTTGAAGACCCGGATGACCGAGCTCGCGAGCGCGCTCGATGCGATGGCGCGCGCGCGCGGGGCGTGGGTGCGGCTGCACTACGTCTATCCGTATCCGCACGTCGACGAGGTCGTCGGCCGGATGACGGCGGATCCGGCACTGGGCGGACTCCTCCCCTACCTCGACGTGCCGTTCCAGCACGCGAGCCCTCGCATCCTCAAGCTGATGAAGCGGCCCGCCAACGCCGAGGGCACGCTGAAACGCATCCAGGCCTGGCGTGCGGCGCGACCCGACCTCGTCATCCGCAGCACCTTCATCGCCGGCTTTCCCGGCGAGACCGAGCGCGAGTTCGAGGAATTGCTCGCGTTTCTCGATGCCGCACAGCTCGACCGCGTCGGTTGCTTCGCCTATTCGCCGGTCGACGGCGCCGCGGCCAACGCACTTGCCGATGCCGTCCCGGACGACGTGAAGGAGGACCGGCGCGCGCGATTCATGGCCGCGCAAGCGGGGATCAGCGCGGCGCGGCTCGCGCGGCGCGTCGGCGAGACGATGACCGTGCTGGTCGACGGCCACGACAAGGACGGAACGGCCATTGCCCGCTCCGCCGGCGATGCACCCGAAATCGACGGGACCGTCCGGATCGGAAGCGGCGGCAAGCTCGCGGCCGGCGCGTTCGCGCGCGTGACCGTCACCGGCGCGTCGCGGCACGATCTGGAGGCGAGGCCCGCGCGCTGACGCCAAACCGGCTGAGCCGGATCCGGCTCAGCCGGCCTGCAGGACGCGCCGCGTGTGACGCGCGATCATCAGTTCCTCGTTGGTCGGAATCACCCACGCCGAGACGCGGCTGTCCGCCGCGCTGATGCGAGGGCCGTTGCGCTCGTTGGCGCCGGCATCGAGTTCCACGCCGAGCCACGCCGCGTCGCGGCATACGCGCTCGCGCAGCCCGCGGCTGTTCTCGCCGATGCCGGCGGTGAACACGATGGCATCGAGGCCGCCGAGCGCCGCGGCCAGCGAGCCCATTTCGCGCGCGATGCGATAGGCGAAGAGGTCGATGGCGCGCTGCGCGGCGGGCTCGGGGCTCGCTTCCAGCGTGCGCATGTCGCTGGAGATTCCCGACACGCCCAGCAGTCCGGATTGAAGATAGATCAGCTTCTCGATCGCGCGTGCGTCCATGGCGAGCTCGTCCATCAGGTAGAGCAGCACGCCCGGATCCAGACTTCCGCTGCGCGTCCCCATGGGCAGACCGTCGGCCGCCGTCATTCCCATCGTCGTCGCCACGCTGCGGCCGTCCGCGATCGCGCACATGCTGCACCCGTTTCCCAGGTGCAAGACCACGGCTCTGCCGCGGGCCGCGCGCGCGTCGTGCTGCGGCAGCACCTCGGCGATGTACTCGTACGAAATCCCGTGAAACCCGTATCGGCGCACGCCACGATCGGTGATCGACCTGGGCAGCGCAAACGCCTGCGCGACGGGCGGCTGGCTGCGGTGGAACGCCGTGTCGAAGCACGCCACCTGCGGCAGCTCCGGAGCTCGCTCCAGCAGCATCCTGATCGGCGCCACGTTGTGCGGCTGGTGCAACGGCGCGAGCGGGATGCACTTCTCGAGCGCGGCAAGCACGTCCGCGTCGACGCGAACGGGCTGCGCGTAGCCGGCACCCCCGTGCACGACGCGATGGCCGACGCCGATCAACCGGTATTCCGCCAGTTCCGAGCGCAGGAACGCCGTCAGGTGGTCCATGGCTCCGTCGTGTCCGAGCCGGACCCCGTCGCCCCACGCCTTCTCGCCGAGAATACGACCGCCGCGATCGGCGGCGACGAAACGCGGCGCCGTGTACAGGCCCTCGGCCTGGCCGCGGGCTGCGAGCTCGAGATTGCCTCCGCGCTCCGCGAACAGCGCGAACTTGATGCTGGACGAGCCCGCGTTCAGTACGGCGATCGCATCGGTCACGTCACGTCACCGCGCGATTGCCGGCGCGGCGGCGCGGCCCCGCGAGAGGCCCGGGAGCACGCAGGCGCCGCTGCGCCACGCGACGAATCGTCACTTCGCCGGGAGCTCCGCCGCCGCCAGGTCGCGCGCGAGGTCGGCCAGGACCGCCGACAGCGCGGCGTTCCAGGCGCGGGCCATCGCTTCCGGGCTCGGGCCGGCAGCCGCCACGCGTTGCCGGTATTCGCGCGACCAGATCACGGCGGGGCCCGGCACGTTGGTCGGCGACAGATAGAACGCCACGGCGACCACCCCGAAGGGAGCTGCCGGGGTGCGTGCATCGCCGTAGAACTCGGAGACGAAGCCGTCGAGCACGTAGTCCCCATCGTCGGCCGCCGCACCGAAGGGCACGACGCGCCGGAAGACCTTCGCGCCGACCAGCGCCTTCGCCGTCGCTTCGGACAGCATGATCGCGGGTGCGATGAAGAATTCGTCGTAGTAATCCGCGCTGTACCCGAGCTCGCTTTCGCGGTAGACGAAGGCCTTGCCGCGGAACGGAGCGGCGATGTTGACGACCCCGACGCGCACGGACGCGGGCCTGGGCGCCGCCGCCGCCGCTGGCGCCGCGGGCTCGAGCAGGAACGTGCGCTTGATCGGCGACGGCCGGGACAACGAGCACGACGCGAGAGTCGCCACGGCCACGGCGAGCGCGACGGCGGCCAACGCGTGCCCGCGCGACGCGCGCGGCGGCAAAGCAGGGGACGGCGGCTTCATCGAACGCGCTCCGGCGGAGTTGGCGGCTCGCCGAGGAATACATTCGCCGGATAGCGCTTGGCGTCTTCGGTCAGGTCGCGCAGGTTGTCGGTGATCTGGCGAAGGTTCTCCAGCGTGACGGTGAGATCGGCCTCGCCGACCCCGAGGATCCGGTCGATCCGGCCCAGCGTGCGCGACAGGTGCGACAGCGTCTTGGGCAGGTTCGGATCGTCGACGATCGTGCGAATCCGCGCCACGGCCGCTCCCGCGTCGTCGGGCAGTTTCTGCAGCGCGGGATTGCTCAGCGTCTTCTTCAGTTCGGCGTTGGTCGCGCGCAACTCGGAAAGCAACGCAACACCCTCGTCGGAGAGCTTCTTCGTCGCCAGGTTGGCGAGCGACGTCTCCAGCTTTCCAAGCACGGTCACGGCGCGCCGGGAGATCGCCTTCGTGTCGAGCGCGTCCATCCGCGCATTGGTCGTCACGAGCAGCGTGTTGAGGTTGGTGAGCATGTCTTCGATGTCGAGCTTGTGCAGCTTGTCGAGGATCCCGATCGCGGAATTGACGAACGTCGTCACGGTCGACGGCGCGCCGGGGATGTAGATGTTGTCGGGCGTCCAGTCGATCGGCAGGATCGGCGGCGGCGGGTCGACGTAATCGATCTCGAGGTAGCTGGTCCCCGTGATGCCCTGCGGCGCGAGCCGCATGCGCAGGCCCCTTTCCACCTCGAGCTTCGCGGCATCGGGCTGCGTGATGTCGCCGGCCGCCCCGCGGCCGCCGAGGAGGCGCGGCTCGATCTGCGACTCGACGATGACGTAGCGCGCGCGCTCCGCCATCGGCCGGTCCTGCTGGTACTTGTTGTAGGTGAAGCCGATCCGCGTCACCTCTCCGATCGCGACGCCGCGATACTTGAGCTTCGATCCGCGGTCAAGCCCCTGCACCGACTCGTTGAAGTAAGTCTCGATCGTGAGTTTCGGCTGGAACCAGCGGCCGGATCCGATGACGACCAGCACGACGGCGCCGGCGACGAGGGCACCGATCACGAACAGGCCGAGCTTGAAATAGTTGGCTTTTAGGCTCATCGGGACCGCTCAGGCGGCGACGGATTCGGCTTCGCGGCGGAAGAATGCCCGGACGCGCGGGTCGGACGTCTCGTCGCGGAGGCGGCGCGGGTCGCCTTCCGCAATGATACCTTTCGCGCCGCGGTCGAGGAGGATCACGCGGTCCGTGGCCACGAACACGCTGCCGAGGTCGTGCGTGACGATGACGAACGTGACGCCGAGGTTGTCGGCCAGCCGGCGGATCGTTGCGTCGAGCGAAGCCGCGGTGACCGGATCGAGCCCCGACGACGGCTCGTCGAGGAACAGGATCGACGGGTCGAGCGCCATCGCACGCGCGATGCCGGCCCGCTTCTGCATGCCGCCCGAAAGCTCGGCCGGCATGTGCCCGGTGAACGCCTCGAGCCCGACCAGCTCGAGCTTCATTCTCGCGACGAGGTCGATCGCGTCGTCGGGCAGGTCCGTGTAGACCTCGAGCGGCAGCCGCACGTTCTCGAGGAGCGTCATCGAGCCGAACAGCGCGCCGGATTGGTACATCACTCCGAACTTGCGCTGAATCGCCTCGAGCGCCCCGCCGTCGGCGTCCACGATGTCGTCGCCGCCGATGAAGATGTGGCCGGCGATCGGCGGATTGAGCCCGATCATGTGTTTCATCAGCGTGCTCTTGCCGCAACCCGAGCCGCCGAGGATGCCGAACACCTCGCCGCGATGGATGTCGAAATTGAGGTGCTCGAGGATCGCCGTGGCGTCGTAGCCGGCATCGACGTCGACGACACGAATGATGACTTCGCCCTGCATGGTCAGATGTCCAGAAGGTAGTAGGCGACGGCGAAGAGTCCGTCGACGACGACGAGCAGGATGATGCCCGATACGACGGCGCGCGTCGCGGAATCGCCGACCGCCGATGCCCCCGCTTTCGTCTGCAGGCCGCGCAGGCAGCCGATCCCCGCGACCAGCATCGCGAAAACGAACGACTTGACGAACCCGGCGAGGAAATCGGTCAGGGTCACGGCGCTGTCGACTTCGTTCAGGAACGTGATGAAGGGGATCGAGAACGACTGCATCGTCAACGCGCCGCCGACCAAGCCGACGAGATCGGAGAAGAGCGTCAGGAGCGGCGTCATCAGCAGCGCGGCGATGATCCGCGGCGTGACCAGGAAACGGACCGGGGAGAGCCCCATGGTCGTCAGCGCGTCCACTTCCTGGTTGACGCGCATCGTGCCGATCTCGGCGGCAAAGGCGGCGCCGGAGCGGCCGGCGAGCAGGATCGCGGTCATGAGCGGCCCGAGCTCGCGCAGCATCGAGAGCCCGATCAGATCGGCGACGAAGATCTCGGCGCCGAAGCGCTTCATCGGCACCGCCGATTGGAACGCGAGAATCATGCCGAGCAGGAACGAGATCAGCGCGACGATCGGCAGCGCGTCCGCGCCGACGCGCTCGCAGATGCGCCAGACGTCGCGCCAGCGGACGCTGCGGGGATGGCGCGCGGCGAACGCGAGCGCCGCGGAGGTCTCGCCGATGAACTCGACCTGGGTGCGGACATCGTTCCACACGCCATAGGCGGCGAAGCCGATCTCCTCGATCGCCGGGCGGCGCGGCGGCTCGGGATCGAGGTCGTGCTCGAGCGCCTTCGGATCGAACTGGCGCAGCAGCGCCGAATGCGCCGGCTTCAGGTTTGCGATCTCGATCCTGCCCTCGCGCGGATGACGCAGCAGGTCGACGAAGAGCGCGACACCGGCGCCGTCGCAATACTCGACGCCGGCAGCGTCCACGACGAGCGGTTTCGCCGCGGCGCCGTCGGCGGCGCGACGCGCCTTGTCCCACAGGTCCGGCAGCGTGGTCGCGTCGAGACGGCCCGTCAGCGCGAGGATGCGCCGGCCGTCGGCGGTATCGGTGATCGCCAGCGCAGCCAAGTCGGTGGGATTCGTGGCGGTTAATTCAGTCGACGCGTTCGCTGCCGCTGCCCGCGATCGCCATCGCGGACGAACGGCTCCTCTGCGATCGTCTCGGCCAGTCTAACATGCGCATGCGCGCCTGCCGCGGGCGGCGGGCCGATGTGACGTGCCCGGGCCGGCGACGGTAGAATCCCGGCCCGTACCGCGCCGATGCGGCGAAGCCGGCCGCGATCGGCGGTCCCGTCGCCAGGGCGTCGTGCTTCGCAACGCGCGCCGATCGTCTAGAATCAACACGGACGGGCCGCCAGCCGGAAGCCTGTTCCGCAAACCCGCGAATATCGCGCCAAGGAGATTGCCATGTTGCAAGGATTTTTTCGCTCCACCGGGATGGCCGTGCTGCTCGCAGCGACATCGGCGATCGTCGTGCCCGTCGCCCAGGCGCAGGCCGATCCGCAGGCACACCTTGCCGCTTCGCAGGCGACGCTGTCGAACTTCCTCCGCGATCCCGACATGACCTGGCTGCAGCGAAACATCGGGCGCGCGAAAGCGGTGATCATCGCGCCCGAGATCGTCAAGGCCGGTTTCATCTTCGGCGGCTCGGGAGGCCGCGCGCTCGTGGTCGCGCGCGAGCCGAAGAGCGGCAAGTGGGTGGGCCCGGTGTTCTACGCGATGGCGACCGCCAGCGTCGGTTTCCAGGCCGGCATCTCGGTAGCGGAAGGCGTCACGCTGGTGATGACCGACAAGGGATTCAACTCGCTGCTGGCGACGTCGTTCAAGATGGGCGGCGACGCCAGCGTGGCCGCGGGTCCCGTCGGGGCGGGCGCGAAGAGCGACATCGTGGCGGACCTCATCACGTTCAACCGCGCCAAGGGCATTTACGGCGGCCTGAATTTCGACGGCACCGTGGTCACGGCCTCCGATGACTGGAACGCGTCGTTCTATGGAAAGAAGGTGCTTCCGCCTGACATCCTGGTGCGGATGTCGGCCCGCAACAAGAGCGCCGACAAGCTGCTCGCGCAGGTCGCCGCCGCCGCCAACAAGAAATAAACCGCCCGGCCTCGATTGAAAGAGAGAGTCCCGCGCGGGCCCTCTCTTTCAGCGCGCACGTCGTGTCGGCGCCGGTCGCAGCACCGCCCCGGTGCCGCCGATGATCATCGCGCAACCCGCGATCATCGGCAGCGTGATCGTCTCGTCGAGGAACAGCGCGCCCCAGAGCATGCCGAACACCGGCATGAGAAACGCCACCGTCAACGCGCGCGTCGGGCCGACATCGGCGATCAGCCGGTAGTACAGCACGTAGGCGATCGAACTGCAGACGAGCGCGAGTCCCAGCACGTTGACGGCGACGAGCGGCGTGACGGGGCCCGGCGGCGGCGCGAACGGAACCAGCGGAACCAGCGCCAGCCCGGCAAAGACCTGGCTCCAGCCGGCGATCGCCAGCGGTTTCGCGCCGGCGGCATGCGTCTTCATGTAGATGCTCGATGCGGCGTAGCAGATCGCCGCGCCAAGGCACGCGGCGACCGAAGCCGAAAACCACAGGTCGGGGACGACGGGGCCCGCTTTGCTCACCAGCGCGACGCCTGCCGCCCCCGCGAGGAGGCCCGCGATCTTCGCCCCGGTGAGGCGCTCCCCCAGAAACGGAACGGCCAGGAGCGCCGTGAAGAGCGGCGTCGTCGAATTGAGGATGACCGAATACGACGCCGGAATGTGCAGCGCGGCGAACGCGAACAGCACGAACGGCACCGACGAGTTGACGACACCGATGACGAGGTACTGGCGCCAGTGGCGGCGCAGACCGGCATCGAACCCGGTGGCGCGGCAGTACAGAACGAGCACGGCGCCCCCGATCAGCACGCGGGTCGCTGCCGTGAGGATCGGCCCCAGCGCAGGCGCCAGCACGCGGATGAAGATGAACGACGCGCCCCATATCGCGGCGAGCGCGACGAGCCGCGCGAAGTCCGACCGGCGCATGTCAGGCCGCGTGGCGCACGGATACCCGTTCCATTCCCGCACGCTCGAGCGCGAGCAACGCGCGCTTGCGCGGGAGCCCGCCCGCATAGCCCGTCAGCGCGCCGTCGGCGCCAACGATCCGATGGCACGGAATGACGATCGAAAGCGGATTGCGTCCGGTCGCGGCGCCCGCCGCACGCACACACGTCGGCCGGCCGACGCGCGCGGCGAGCTCGCGATAGGCGATCGTCTTCCCGTACGGGACCGACGAGATCGCTTCCCAAACGGCGCGCTGGAAGGGCGTCCCGGGCAGCGCCAGCAACAGCCCGAATCGCTGGCGACGACCCGCGAAATACTCGAGGAGCTCGACCGCGGCACGACGCAGAACCGGCACATCCGGACGCCGCGCCCAGTTCGCGTCCATCGGCGGCTGATGGCGCTGTCCGTCGAACCAGACGCCGGTCAGGGCAACACCATCGGTCGCAAGCACCAACGGTCCCATCGGGGACGGAACGGCATCGAAGTAAACGGCGGTCTTCATTTGGCATTTCTCCATAGATGCATGACGGCGTACGAGCGCCAGGGGCGCCAACTTTCGCTGACTCGCCGCGCGCGCGACGGGCGCGTCTCGCCGAGCGCTTTGAGGACGACGAGATCGCTGGCGAGAAACGCGTCCGGCCAGCGCAACGCGCGCATGGCGATGTAGCCCGCCGTCCACACCCCGATCCCCGGCAGCGCGGTGAGTTCGCCGACGGTCGCCTCGACGTCGCTCTCGGGCTCGAGCCGGATCCGGCGCGAGTCGACCGCCCCCGCCAGGCCGATCAGCGTTCGCGCCCGCGCCCGGGTCACGCCGAGCACGGCGATGTCATCCGGCGCCAGGGTCGCGATGCGGGCCGCGGTCGGGAACAGCCGCATCCGCGAATCACTCCCGCCGGTCCCGATCGCTTCGCCGAACGCGTGCGCGATCCGGCCGAGCACCGTCCGTGCGGCGCGCACCGATATCTGCTGCCCGATGACGGCGCGGACGGCAAGTTCGAAACTGTCGACCGTGCCGGGTACCCGCAGCCCGGGATGCGCGGCCGCCAGCTCCCCGAGGGCCGAGCCGACCACGACGGGATCGCACGCGAGGTCGAACGCATGCTTCACCCGCGACAAGACCGCGGGAATGGCCCCCGCGAGCGATGGCGACACGGAGACGCGGAGCGCGGACCGGCGCGGCGCGAGCCGCACTTCGATGCGACCGACATGCGGCGCACCGCGGTGCGCAACCGAGACCGTGCGCACGTACGCGTCGTCCGTGACGTTCTCGACCCCGTCGATCGCGCGATGGCGCAGAAACGCGAGCATCGATTCCCAGTCGTACGGGGGGCGGAATGCGAGCTCGAACGCGAGCGCGGCGGGAAGCGCGTTGTCGTCCCTGGCGACGCGCAACCGGCCCGGCGGCATCCGGTACCGTGTCTTGAACAGCGCGTTGAAGCGCCGCACGCTCGCGAAGCCGCTGGCGTGCGCTACTTCGGTGACCGGCAACGCCGTATCGGTGAGCAGCCGCTTCGCCAGAAGCAGGCGCTGCGTCTGCGCGTACTCTATCGGCGACACGCCGAACTCCGCCGCGAAGATTCGCCGCAGGTGGCGGCTCGTCACACCGACCCGCGCCGACAGATGCTCGATGCCGCCGTCGTCCAGAACGCCGTTCTCGATGAGATTCACGGCGCCCGCCGCCAGACGCGCGATCGCATCGACGCTCGCATTGCCGGGCGCGAGCTCGGGGCGGCAGCGCAGACACGGCCTGTAGCCGTCGACTTCGGCCGCCGCCGCGCTGGCGAAAAAATGACAGTTCTCGCGGCGGGGAACGCGGACCGTGCAGACCGGCCGGCAGTAGATGCGCGTCGACGACACGCCGACGAAAAACCGGCCGTCGAAGCGCGAATCGTGCGTCGCGAGCGCGCGGTAACAGGCGTCGGGGTCGAGTGGCATGGACGAATTATGCCAGCGGCGGCCCAACCGGACTCGCCGTTTTCGGACGTCGGATGCGGGTCCGGCACGTGCCGGCGAACCTGCGCATAATGGCGCCTGCGCCACGGATCCCACGACAAACCTTCCCGGAGCCCCTTGATGAATCGTCTTATCCGCCGGCTGCTGCTCGTCGTCGTCTCCTTCGCGCCGGCCATCGCGGTTCATGCACAGCCGGCCGAGCGCCTTGTCTTCGCCACCGATTGGCTCGCGCAGGCCGAACACGGCGGGTTCTATCAGGCGGTCGCGGAGGGCATCTATCGCAAGCACGGGCTCGACGTGACGATCCGGATGGGCGGCCCGCAGGTCAATGGACTGCAGCTCCTGGCCGCCGGGCAGCTCGACATCGTGATGGCCGACGCGCTCCAGGTGCTCGCGGCCGCCGAACAGAACGTGCCGGTCACCGCGATGGCGGCGACGTTCCAGAAGAATCCGACCGTGATCATCGCGCACCCCGGCGTGACGAAACTCGAGGATCTCCGGGGCAAGCCGATCGCGGTGAGCGCGGCGGCCAACACGACGTTCTGGCCGTGGCTGAAACAGCGCTACGGATTCACCGACGACCAGAAGCGCCCCTACGCGTTCAGCGTTCAGCCCTTTCTCGCCGACCTGAACCTCTCGCAGCAGGGATTCGTCACTTCCGAACCCTTTTCGGTCGAGAAAGGCGGCGTGAAGCCGGTGGTGTTCCTGCTGGCCGAGTTGGGCTACCCGCCGTATTCCGAAGTGCTCGCGGTTCGTCGCGACGCGTTGGCGAAACGCAACGATGCGCTGAAGCGATTCGTCCGGGCTTCCGCCGAGGGATGGAAGAGCTATCTCGCCGATCCCGCGCCGGGCAATGCGCTGATCAAGCGCGACAATCCCCAGATGTCCGACGAGCTGCTCGCGTACGGCCATCGCAAGATGAAGGACTATGCGATCCTCACCGGCGCCGACACCGCCGCCGGCGGATTGCTGACGATGACCGACAGCCGGTGGCAACAAACGCTCGATTTCCTCCGCACGGCAGGTCTCGCCAAGCCGAACGTCGATTACGCGCCGGCGTACACGCTGTCGATCGTCAGGGACGTGAGGGTCCTGCCCTGATCTCGCCCCTCCTCGCGCAGGCCGCCGATGCCGCGCCGGTCGTCGCGATCGCCGGCGCC
>JANMBN010000166.1:0-2116 GCA_031360485.1 Betaproteobacteria bacterium
TTAACGGATGCGGATCGGCAACGTTCAAGAAGTCGGCGCCACGTGCAGGCTTCGCGGCGCGCAACGGCGTGGTTACTCGCGGCGCAAGGCGGTGGTGATGCGCGGGTGCTGGTCGACCGCCTGATCAACCGGATGCTGGACGTCCGACCGATCCCGCTCCCGCACGTCGAACGCGCCGACAGTCGTGCGATCGGGCTTTAGCGAAAGGTCGGCGTTGTCGAGCGCGCGGAACTGCCGCGGTGCTCCGCCAGGCTGACGACGAGTCGTTCAACCCGCCAGGCGTCGGCGCGCGCGGCGCCACGCACCCGGCGGCGCATGTCCAGTGCGCAACGGCCTGCGAAAGGGGGCCCCCGGCGCGTCGCCGCGGCCCCGCTCCTCAATGCTTGATGAACGGCGCGGCGTCGCTCACGTGCTTCTTCTGCTGCTTGATCGTCCGCTTCTCTTTCGGCGTGTGCTGCGGCTTCTTCTTGCTTGCCTTCGGGGGCTGATGGGACATCGCTCGCTCCTGTGGATCGCCGAGACCGTGGCGCGTCGTCACTATAGGCCAATGTCGCGGGGTGCGCAGGATCCCGCCCTGTCGGGAAAATTGACAAGACAGATAGCGGCGGCGCGTAAGTCATTGATTCGCATCAACGGCACAGGTCGTGCTTGCGGTGTCTTGGCACATTGCAAAGGAGAAAACGATGCGTCACCAGCTCGCTCGGATGGGTTGGTTTGCTGCTCTTCTCGCAGTCAGCGGAGCCGCGCTTGCTGGGACCGATAGCGCAACAGTGCCTGAACCCGGCATCCTCGAACTCGTGGCCATCGCCGCGGTGGTCGGCTGGATCGTCAAACGCAAGCGCGGCGGGAAATAAGAAACAAAAGGAAAACGCCATGCGCTCGATCCCCGGAACGGCCTGCCTCGGTCTGCTGATCCTGTCGGTCGCCGGCGCTGCCTTCGCCGACGCGTCGACCGTGCCGGAGCCGGGAGTCCTGGAACTCTTCGCCATCGGTGCCGTCGCGGCGATCGCGGCGAAACTGGCGAGGCGCCGCAAATAGGCTCGCCCAAGACGACGCGGGCGGCGATTGCCGCGCTCCTGTCCGCGGTCACGCTCGGCGCGCTGGGCGGCACGACGGCCATGGCGGGGCCCGCCGACTATCTGGGCGCGATGGCGCTCACGTTGGAGCGCTGGACGGCTTCGCAGAGACCGTCCGGCTTTTTCGCCTACGGCTTCGATTTCCTCGCGGACACCGAGTCCGAAACGGATTCGATGTCCGCTCCGCAATTGGTACGCCAGGCCGGAACCGGGGCGGTGCTGGCCGACTACCAGCTGCTGACGGGAGACTCGCGAGCGCGCGAACCTCTGCGCAAGCTGCTCGCCGCACTGCGCAGTCATTCGCTGCCGATCGGCAAGAGTGCCCTGCAGACATTCGTCGAGGACAGCCGGGTCCTCTCGTTGCCCGCCGGGCGCTACAAACTGCACTCCGTGCTCGAGCGCTTCGGCCTGCTCTACGAAAAACAGGGCGCTGGCCTCGTGCTCTCGCCGAGCAGCGACTATGCGCAGGCGCACACCGGGGCGACCGCGTTCGCCTTGCTTGCAGAAGTCCGGTATTTCAAAGCCACCGGGGATTCGAGTTTCGCGGAGAGCCGCCGAGCCTGGCTGGAGGCGCTGATCGGCCTGCGCATTCCGGGCGTCGGCTTTCGCCGCGTTCCGACCTCGATCGACCACACGGCGTACTACGACGGCGAAACCTGGCTGGCGATGGCCGAATACCACCGCGCGTTTCCACAGGATTCCCGTGCGGCATCCGCATTGACCGACGCCGACGCCGACCTGTTGGCGTCGTATGGGCCCGAGTTCAGGTTCGACTTCTTCCACTGGGGCACGATGGCCGCGTCGGCGCGCTACCGGGACACCCGGGATCCGAAGTTCCTGCAGTTCGTGACCGCGCAGTTGACCGCGCTGCTCAAGCGCAAGGCCCAGGCCGACAACGGCAACAACTGTGCGCTCGCCGAGGGAGTGGCCGACGGCCTCGCGGCCCTCGAGGACGGAGGCGCCGGCTCGGGCGATCTGGCGAACTACGCACGGGGGTGGCTCGCGCGCGATATGGACAAGGCCGAGACGTTGCAGATCAA
>JANMBN010000199.1:0-3948 GCA_031360485.1 Betaproteobacteria bacterium
GCCGGACACGGACCGATCGTCGTCGGCCTGCTGCACGGCCGCATGAAGCCTGACGACAAGGCCGCGGTGATGGCGGATTTCGTCGCGGGGAAGATCCAGGTGCTGGTCGCGACGACGGTGATCGAAGTGGGCGTCGACGTGCCCAACGCATCGCTGATGGTGATCGAGCACGCGGAGCGCTTCGGCCTCGCGCAGCTGCACCAGCTGCGCGGGCGGGTGGGCCGTGGCGCCGCCGAGAGCACCTGCTATCTGCTGTTCGAAGAGCCGCTCGGCGACACCGCGAAGGCGCGGCTCAAGGTCGTCTTCGAAAACACCGACGGCTTCGAGATCGCGCGGCAGGACCTCGTCATCCGCGGCCCCGGCGAGTTTCTCGGGGCGAAGCAGTCGGGCGTCCCGCTCCTGCGTTTCGCGGATCTGGAAAAGGACGTCGCGCTGATCGAGCAGGCGCGCGACGCGGCCCAGGAGCTGCTCGAGAAGGAGCCGGCGGCGGCCGCGGCGCACATGCAGCGGTGGTTGGGCGGGCGGCAGGAGTTTGCGAAGGCCTGACTGCAATCCCGCGTCTGTCAGCGATTTTGCTGACCGAAATCAAAGTCTTGAACATACCGAATCGCGCGTGTAGGCTAGAATGCGCCACGCGAAACGCGATGCCGCCATGTCTTTGTATACCCTCGGCTTGAACCACCAGACCGCGCCGGTCGACGTGCGCGAGAAGATCGCATTCTCGCCGGAGGCGCTCGGCCACGCGTTGCGCGACCTCCTCGCACGGCCGAAGATCAAGGAAGCGGCGATCCTGTCGACGTGCAACCGGACCGAGGTCTACATCCATGGGGCCGAGCCGGAGCCCGTCGTGCGCTGGCTCGAGGACTTCCACCACGTCCCCAAGGACTCGCTTTCGCCCTACCTCTATACGCTGCCGCGCATGCAGGCGGTGCCGCACGCGTTCCGTGTCGCCAGCGGGCTCGATTCGATGGTGCTGGGGGAGCCGCAGATCCTCGGACAGATGAAGCAGGCAGTGCGGCACGCGGAAGCCGCTGGCAGCCTCGGACTCGTGCTGAATCGCCTGTTCCAGCGCACGTTCGCGGTGGCGAAGGACGTGCGGACGCAGACCGACATCGGCAGCGCGTCGATCTCGATGGCGGCCGCGGCGGTGAAGCTGGCCGAGCGCATCTTCCCGGCGATCGCCGACCAGCGGCTGCTGTTGATCGGCGCCGGCGACATGATCGATCTGACCGCGACGCACTTCGCGGCGCGCAAACCAAGGTCGATCGCCATCGCGAACCGCACGCTCGAGCGCGGCAAACAGCTGGCCGAGCGCTTCGGCGCCGAGGCGATCACGCTGAACGAGATGCCGGACCGCCTGCCCGAGTTCGATATCATCGTCACCTGCACCGCGAGCACGCTGCCGATTCTCGGCAAGGGGCTGCTCGAGCGCGTCGTGAAGGCGCGCCGGCACGCGCCGATCTTCATCGTCGACCTCGCCGTGCCGCGCGATGTCGAGCCCGAGGCCGCGGACCTCGACGACGTGTTCCTCTACAGCGTCGACGACCTCTCGAATATCGTCAAGGACAATCTGCAGATCCGCAAGGAAGCCGTGGTGCAGGCGGAAGAGATGATCGCGACCCAGGCCGAAAGCTTCCTGCGGTGGCTCGAAGGCCGCACGGTCGTGCCGACCATTTCCGCGTTGCACGGACACCACGACCAGCTGCGCGCCGCCGAACTCGAGCGCGCACGCAAGCTGCTCGCCAACGGCACGCCGCCCGAGCAGGTCCTCGAGCTTCTCGCCCGCGGCCTCACGAACAAGTTCCTGCACGCGCCCACCCAGGCGCTGAACCAGGCCGGCGATGCCGAGCGTGCGGAGCTTGTGGCGATGTTCGAAAAAATCTACCAGATCCCCGACGGGCATTAGCTGCCTTTGGCGGCCGTCGGAAGACGGCCACACGAACGGCACACCGATTTCGCCTGGAGGCGGCCGCAGCGCAGGGCTCGCGTTGCCGTCTCGAGACAGCCTAACGGGCTTCGCACGATGAAAACCTCGCTTCGCACCAAGCTCGAATCGCTCACCCGCCGGCTGGCCGAGCTCGATGCCATGCTCTCCTCGGCGGACGCCGTGCGCGACCTCGACCGCTACCGCGCGCTCACCCGCGAGCGGGCCGAGATCGAACCCGTCGTCACCCGCTTCGCCGAGTACGAGCGCACCGAGGGCGACGTCGGCGCCGCCAACGAGATGGCGCGCGATCCGCAGATGAAGGCCTTTGCCGACGAGGAGCATGCGGAGGCGACCACGAAGATGGCTGCGCTCGCGGCGGACCTGCAGCGGATGTTGCTGCCGAAGGACCCTAGCGACGAGCGCAATGTCTTCCTCGAAATTCGCGCCGGCACGGGCGGCGACGAGTCGGCGCTCTTCGCCGGCAGCCTCTGCCGGATGTACACGCGCTACGCCGAGCGCAGCGGCTGGCAGGTCGAGATCGTTTCCGAATCGCAGGCCGAGCTCGGCGGGTACAAGGAGGTGATCCTCCGGGTCGTCGGGCAGGGTGCGTACTCGAAGCTCAAGTTCGAATCCGGAGGCCACCGCGTGCAGCGCGTGCCGGAGACGGAGGCACAGGGCCGCATCCACACGTCGGCCTGCACCGTCGCCGTGATGCCGGAGGCCGATCCGATCGCCGACATCAGCATCAGCCCCGCCGACATCCGCATCGACACGTTTCGCGCATCGGGAGCAGGCGGCCAGCACATCAACAAGACCGATTCGGCGGTGCGGATCACGCACCTCCCGACCGGCCTTGTTGTCGAGTGCCAGGACGACCGGTCGCAGCACCGGAACCGCGCGCAGGCGATGGCCGTGCTCGCCTCGCGCCTGCTCGACCGCGAGCGCCGCGAGCGGCAGCAGAAGGAGGCGTCGATGCGGAAGTCGCTCGTCGGCAGCGGCGATCGCAGCGAGCGGATCCGCACGTACAATTTTCCGCAGGGACGCGTCACGGACCACCGGATCAACCTGACGCTGTACAAGATCGACGCGATCATGGACGGCGAGCTCGGCGAGCTGATCGCGGCGCTGGCGCAGGAGCACCAGGCCGAAATGCTGTCCGCGCTGGCGGGGGACGCATGAGCGAGCGGGGCGCAGCCCAGGCAAAGAAGGACGCCCTTGCGAGCAGGGCGAAGCCGAGGCCCGAAGGGCCCGTCCGCGAGCGAGGGTGGCGGCCGACGCGCGACGGCTCCGGAATTGCCAAGCCGCGCACGGAGGCCGCGCGTCCGCGAGCGATTGCGGCGGCCGGCAATGTGGCGTTCCAGGAAGAACAGCCGACACGGAGGCCGCAAACATGAGCGAGCGGGACGCAGCCAAGGACGCCCGCATGAGCAGGGCGAAGCCGGGGATCGAGACGCGCGTGGGCACGAAATCGCTTCCGGCGCCATGGCTCGAGACGCTGCGCCTCGAACTCCGCAATTTTGTCGCCGAGGATTTCGACGATCTCTACCGCCTCGATCGCGACCCGCGGGTGATGAAGTACATCGCCGACGGCAAGCCCGCATCGCGCGATGCGGTGGCGCAGCGGCTCAAGCGGTTCATCCGCTATCCGACGCTCTATCCGGACCTCGGCGTCTGGCGCGCTGCGCGGCGAGACACCGGCGCGTTCATCGGCTGGTTCTGCCTCAATTACGCCGGCAGGTCCGCGGACATCGAAGTCGGCTATCGGCTGCTGCCGGAGGCCTGGGGAAAGGGTTTCGCGACCGAAGGCGCGCGTGCGCTGGTCGACTACGGTTTCGACGATCTCGATCTCGACCGGATCATCGGCGTCACGCATCCCGGCAACACGGCGTCGCAACGGGTGCTGATGAAGGCCGGCCTCGACGACGCCGGCTGGGGCCGCTACTACGACCGGCGCCTGCGCCTCTTCGCCGCCGACAATCCGTACCGATGAACGGCGGCGTGACGGTCCGCGGGGCGCTCGC
>JANMBN010000222.1:0-47718 GCA_031360485.1 Betaproteobacteria bacterium
GCCGGCCCGGCGCCGAACAGCACGACTTCGGGCTTGTGCAAAAGGAGGCCGGCGAAGTCCGTGTCGGCGAGCTGATCGAATCCCGAAGCCGCCCAGCCGGTCGCGATCGTCTCGGGCGTCAACACGAGATTCTCGCGGTACTCGGTGGCGCCGATGCGCACCCATCCCGGGCCGAGGCCCGTGACGACGTTGCCGGTGGACGTGGAAAGGTGGAATTTCACGATGCGATCCGCAGGCGTGCCTTGGCGCTGAATAAGGCGCTCGGGCTCCCGCAATCCGATCAACCGGCCGACGTACTATCGGCGTCGAGCGCCGTGCTCCGAACGACGCTCCAACGCGATAGTGCGTCGGCGCGACTGTTGAACCCCCGCTTGTGCATTGCGGTAACCCTCAGAATTCGCTACGATTGTAACTCCACCACGCTTTCACGTCGCTCGGACGGTTCCGGGCGCCTACGCAGAAAGACCCGCATGTCTCCGACCCCCGGCAAGGAATTCGCGCGCCTCACGCGCCTCCCGCCCTACGTCTTCAATATCACGACCGAGCTCAAGATGGCCGCGCGCCGTCGCGGCGAGGACATCATCGACTTCGGGATGGGCAACCCCGACGGCCCGACACCGAAGCACATCGTCGACAAGCTCATCGAAACGGTGACCCGCCCGGACACGCACGGCTATTCGGTGTCGAAGGGCATTCCGCGCCTGCGGCGGGCGATCTGCCACTGGTACCAGCGCCGCTACGGCGTAGAGTTCGACCCCGAAACCGAGGCTATCTCGACGATCGGATCGAAGGAAGGCATCGCGCACCTGGCGCTCGCTACCCTGGGCCGCGGCGATACCGTGCTGGTGCCGAATCCCAGCTACCCGATCCACATCTACGGGCCGGTGATCGCCGGAGCCGATATCCGGCACGTGCCGATGACGCCGGACGGCGACTTCTTCGCGGAGCTCGAGCGCACGATCCACACGAGCTTTCCGAAGCCGAAGATGCTGATCATCAATTTTCCGTCGAATCCGACGGCACAATGCGTCGAGCTGCCGTTCTTCGAGAAGATCGTCGCGCTGGCGAAGGAGCACGGGATCTGGGTCGTCCACGACCTCGCCTATGCCGACATCACATTCGACGGCTGGAAGGCGCCATCGATCATGCAGGTCGAGGGCGCACGCGACGTCGCCGTCGAATTCTTCACCATGTCGAAGAGCTACAACATGGCGGGCTGGCGGATCGGATTCATGGTCGGCAACCGGGACCTCGTCAACGCGCTCGCGAGGATCAAGGGCTACCACGACTACGGCACGTTCACGCCGATCCAGGTCGCGGCGATCGCCGCGCTCGAGGGGCCGCAGGATTGTGTCGCCGACATCGCGATGAGGTACCAGAAGCGGCGCGACGTCCTGGTCAAGGGTCTGCACGAGGCGGGCTGGATGGTCGACATCCCGAAGGCGTCGATGTACGTATGGGCGAAGATTCCCGGGAACTACCGCGAAGGCGGCTCGCTCGAATTCACGAAGAGGCTCCTCGCGCAGGCGAAGGTCTCGGTGTCGCCGGGAATCGGCTTCGGCGAGTACGGCGATGACTACGTCCGCTTCGCGATGATCGAGAACGAATCGCGGACGCGTCAGGCGGTGAGGGGAATCAAGCACATGTTTCGCGAGGACGGGTGGGGATGACGATGGCGACTGCGCAGATGAAGCCGCTGCAGGTCGGCCTGCTCGGACTGGGCACGGTCGGGCTGGGCACGTGGACGGTGCTGCGGCGGAACGAGGAAGAGATCGCGCGCCGCGCGGGGCGGCCGATCCGGATCACCTGGATCGCCGAGCGCGCGATCGAGCGTGCGCGCGAAGCGACACGCGGCGTCGCCGGCCTCAACCTGACCGACGATGCCGCGATCGTTCTCGCGCATCCGGATGTCGACATCGTCATCGAGCTCGTCGGCGGCATCGAGCCTGCGCGCACGTTCATCCTGCAGGCGATCGCCAACGGCAAACACGTCGTGACGGCAAACAAGGCGCTGCTGGCGCGGCACGGCAACGAAATATTCGCGGCCGCGCACAAGAAGGGCGTGATGGTCGCGTTCGAGGGCGCGGTCGCGGGCGGCATACCGATCATCAAGGCGCTGCGCGAAGGTCTCACCGCGAACCGGATCGAATGGATCGCCGGCATCATCAACGGCACTTCGAACTTCATCCTTTCGGAAATGCGCGCGAAGGGCGCGTCGTTCGCTGCGGTGCTCGCGGAGGCGCAGGCGCGCGGGTACGCCGAGGCCGACCCCACGTTCGACATCGAAGGCATCGACGCGGCGCACAAGCTGACGATCATGTCGGCGATCGCGTTCGGCGTGCCGATGCAGTTCGACAAGGTCTACACGGAGGGCATTTCGAAGCTGACCGGCGAGGACATCCGTTATGCCGAGGAACTCGGCTACCGGATCAAGCTGCTCGGCATCACGCGGCGCACGCCGGCCGGGATCGAGCTGCGCGTGCACCCGACGCTGATCCCGACCAAACGGCTGATCGCGAACGTCGAGGGCGTGATGAACGCGGTGCTCGTGAAGGGCGATGCGGTCGGCGCCACGCTGTACTATGGCGCGGGCGCGGGCGCCGAGCCGACCGCGAGCGCGGTGATCGCCGATCTCGTCGACGTCACGCGGATGCATACCTCCGATCCCGAGAATCGCGTGCCGCACCTTGCGTTCCAGTCGGACCGGCTCTCCGACGTGCCGTTCCTGCCGATGGGCGAGGTCGAGACCAGCTATTACCTGCGGATGCGGGTGCTGGACAAGCCGGGCGTGCTCGCCGACATCACGCGCATCCTCGCCGACCGCGAGATCTCGATCGACGCGATGATCCAGAAGGAGCCGTCCGAGGGCGAGGACCAGACCGACATCATCCTGCTCACGCACACGTGCATCGAGAAGCAGGTGGTCGCCGCAATTGCCGCCATCGAGGGGCTGGCGACCGTCAATGGCAAGGTCGTGCGGATCCGGCTCGAAGAACTCAACTGATGCGCTACGTCAGCACCCGCGGCGCATGGGCCGGCAACGCGCAGCCGTTCCTCTCGATCCTGCTCGAAGGCCTGGCGCCCGATGGCGGCCTGGCGGTGCCGCAGAAATATCCGCGTCTTGCGGCAAAGGAGCTCGACGCGCTGCGCGCACGCTCGTACCGCGACCTCGCGTTCGCGGTGCTGTCGCGCTTCATCGCCGACATTCCCGCCGCCGACCTCAAGTCGCTGATCGACCGCACGTACACGAAGGCGGTCTTCGGCAGCGACGCCATCGTGCCGCTCACGACGCTCGAGCCGGGCATCCACCTGCTGCACGTGTCGAACGGGCCGACGCTCGCATTCAAGGACATCGCGCTCCAGCTTCTGGGCAATCTGTTCGAGTACGCGCTCGCGCGCGACCATAGCGTGCTCAACATCCTGGGCGCGACTTCCGGCGATACCGGCAGCTCCGCCGAGTACGCAATGCGCGGCAAGCGCGGCCTCGACGTCTTCATGCTGTCGCCGCACGGGCGGATGAGTCCGTTCCAGCAGGCACAGATGTATTCGCTCGCGGACCCCAACATCCACAATATCGCCATCGAGGGCGTATTCGACGACTGCCAGGACATCGTGAAAGCCGTCTCGGCCGACGCCGCGTTCAAGGCGCGCTACCGGATCGGCACGGTCAACTCGATCAACTGGGCGCGCGTCGCGGCGCAGGTCGTCTATTATTTCAGCGGCTATTTCGCGGTGACGGAGGCGAGCGGCGAACCCGTCGATTTCGCGGTGCCTTCCGGCAACTTCGGCAACATACTTGCCGCGCACGTCGCAAGATCGATGGGGCTGCCGCTGCGCAGGCTGATCGTCGCAACGAACGAGAACGACGTGCTCGACGAATTCTTCCGGACCGGCCGCTACCGCCCCCGGCGGCCTGCCGAGACGCGCGCGACGTCCAGCCCGTCGATGGACATCTCGAAAGCGTCGAACTTCGAGCGTTACATCTTCGACATCGTCGACCGCGCCCCGGCGGCGGTCTGCGCGCTCTGGGAGCGCATCGAATCCCACGGCGGATTCGATCTTGCCGGCACGCCGCACTGGGAGCGCGTCGTGGCGTCCGGATTCGTCTCCGGCGGCAGCACGCACGCGGACCGAATCGCGACCATTCGCGACGCGCACGAACGGTACGGCATCGTCATCGATCCGCACACGGCCGACGGTCTTGGCGTGGGCCGCGTGCATCGCAATCCGGCGATTCCCCTGGTCTGCATCGAAACGGCTCTGCCGGCGAAATTTGCCTCGACGATCGGCGAAGCCCTGGGTCGCGAGCCTGCCCGTCCGGCCGCCTACGCCGACCTGGAGCAGAGGCCGCAACGATGCGTCGTGTTGCCCCCCGACGCGGCGCGCGTGAAGGCGTATATCGCCGCGCATGCGGGAGCCGCGGCCTGACGCGGCCCTCCGGCCGTCGCGCGAAAGCGCCCGACGCCCGTTCCCTACCCATGCGCCATCCGTTCGCGAATCTTTTCCGAAATCTTGCGGCCGGACTGCGGCTGGCGTCGTTCCGTCCGGTGTCGCGGCTCGCGTTCCGGATCGACGTCGCGCAACTGCTGCTGCTGCTCGCGGTGTCCGCCGCTCTCGATCTCGGCGTCGACTGGATCCGTTACGGCGCCGACGGCTATTTCTCGTGGTTCGGACTCGGCAACGAGATCTTCGGCGCCGGCGTGCTGCTGCTGACCGCCGCGGTGCTCGCGCTTACGTTCCGCGAGACGGCGCTTTGGCTGGCGCTGCCAGTGCTGGTGCTCGCCGGCTTCCCGTTGCTCCAGATTTTTCGTGTGGTGCCTTACCTCGTGTCCGACGCGATGCCGGCGTGGGGCCTCGTCTGGGCAACGTTCGACGCACTGATGATCGCCTGGGTCTTCGCGTTGTCCGCGCGCGCGGTCGCCGTGGCGTTGCCTGTGGCGCGCGCCGGGCGATGGTGGCGCGCCGCCCTCGGCGGACTCGCGCTGATTGCGCCGATCTGGTTCGCATCATCGATCGCGCCCAACGACACCTGGTGGAAGGAGGCGTCCGGCAGCGGCGAGGCCGATCCGCGATATCCGAATCCCGCATCGGAACCGGTGCTCGCGGCGCAGCGGCACTTGCTCGACGAAGCGCTTTCGGGCCTCGACGACGAGCGGCCGAACGTCACGGATCTCTACTTCGTCGGCTTCGCCGGCGACGCCCGCGAGGACGTCTTCCGCAGCGATGTGCTCGCCGCGCAGAAGGTGATGGACGAGCGTTGGGGGACCGACGGCCGCTCGGTGTCGCTGATCAACAACCCGCGCACGCTGCTCGAGACGCCGGTCGCCACGGTGACCAATCTGCGCGAGACGTTGAACGAGATCGGCGCGACGATCAATGTCGACCAGGATGTCGTCATGGTCTACCTCGCGAGCCACGGCAGCCGTCAACACGTGCTCGAGGTCGCGCTGCCGCCGCTCGAGCTCGCGCCGCTCACGGCGCCGGCGCTGCGCGGACTGCTCGACGCCTCGGGCATCAAGTGGCGCATCGTCGTCGTGTCGGCTTGCTACTCGGGCGGGTTCGTCGACGCGCTGGAGGACGATTACACGCTCGTCCTCACGGCGTCGCAGAAGGACCGCGCGTCGTTCGGCTGCGGACACCAGAGCGATGCCACGTTTTTCGGCGAGGCGCTGTTCCAGCACGGGCTTGCGCAGTCGGAGTCGCTGCTGGCCGGCTTCGAGGCGGCGCGCGCGCGCGTCGCCGCGCGCGAAAAGGCGGGCGGGCACGCTCCGCCGTCCGACCCCCAGATCTTCGTAGGACCCGCGATGGCGGAGAAACTCAAGGAACTCGACCGCGGCAACGCCGCGCGCCGCACGGGCCGGAGCGTCTGACGGTGCGGCACCGTTGCGCGGGTTAAACTCCTGCCCGTGGCAGCCTCGGTCGAAGTCCGCAAGCTCGAGCACGCATACGGCGCAAACCGCGTCGTTCGCGGCCTCGACTTCGTGCTTGCGGCCGGAGAGATCGGCTGCCTGCTCGGACCTTCGGGCTGCGGCAAGACGACCGTGCTGCGCTGCATCGCGGGCTTCGAGCCGGTCGCCGGCGGAACGATCGCGCTTTCGGGCCGCATCGTTTCCGAGCCCGGGCGCCTCACGCCGCCGGAAGAGCGACGGATCGGGATGGTCTTCCAGGACTATGCGCTGTTCCCGCATCTCGACGTCGCCCGGAACGTCGGTTTCGGATTCGGCCGGCGGCCGTCAACGGCGGAGCGGACACGTATCGGCGAGATGCTCGCGCTGGTCGGCCTTTCGGGCGCGGGCGACGCGTATCCGCACGAGCTCTCCGGCGGCCAGCAGCAGCGGGTCGCTCTCGCGCGCGCGCTGGCGCCGCGACCCGACCTGCTGCTGCTCGACGAACCGTTTTCGAATCTCGACATCGACCTGCGGGAGCGGCTTTCGCTCGAGGTGCGCGACATCATCAAGGCGAGCGGAACGACGGCGATTCTCGTCACGCACGACCAGCACGAGGCATTCGCGCTCGCCGACGAGATAGGCATCATGCACGAGGGTCGGATCGAGCAGTGGGATGCCGCCTACGATCTCTATCACCGGCCGGCGACCCGTTTCGTCGCCGATTTCGTGGGGCAGGGCGTGTTCATGCGCGGCGTGGTGGCGGGCCCGCACGTCCTGGTCACGGAGCTGGGCGAGCTCGCCACCGCGCTGCCCGTGCCGGCGGTCGACGGCGGCGCGGTCGACGTCCTGCTGCGCCCCGATGACATCGTCCACGACGACGAGAGTCCGTGGCACGCGAAGGTTGCGAAGAAAGCCTTCCGCGGCGCCGACTTCCTTTACACGCTGACGCTCGCGTCGGGGACGCACGTGCTGTCGCTCGTCCCGTCGCACCACGACCACGCGATAGGAGAAATGATCGGCATCCGCCTCGCGATCGACCACGTGGTTGCCTTTCCGGCCGCGGCATGACGGCCCGGTGCCCAGAGTACAATCGCGCCTGCGCCCGTTTCGATGGGGCATCCCCTGGAGATAATCATGCGTCGGTGGTCCCTGTTCGCGGCGGTCATCGCCGCCTGTCTCGTCGTTCTATCGCCCACGGTTCGCGCGCAGGCGCTTGAAAAGCCGAAGCTCGCCATCGGCGTGGGCGGCAAACCGCTGTTCTACTACCTGCCGCTGACGATCGCCGAGCGCCAGGGTTACTTCAAGGCCGAAGGGCTCGACGTCGAGATCCTGGACTTCCCGGGCGGCGCGCGCGCGCTGCAGGCGCTGCTCGGCGGCAGCGTCGACGTCGTGTCGGGCGCTTACGAGCACACGATTTCGCAGCAGGCGAAGGGCCAGAACATCGAAGCGCTGATCATGCAGGGCAAATACGCGGGCATCGTCCTCGGCATGAGCAAGGCGAAGGCCGCGCAGTACAAGTCGCCGAAGGATCTCAAGGGCATGAAGATCGGCGTCACGGCGCCGGGTTCGTCGACCAACATGTTCGTCAACATCCTGCTCGCGCGCGAGGGCCTCAAGCCCGATGACGTCGCGATCATCGGCGTCGGCGCCACCGCCGGCGCCGTGGCGATCATGAAGCGCGGCGAGATCGACGCGATGTCCAATCTCGACCCCGTGATCTCGATGCTGGAATCGGGCGGCGATATGGTCGCCGTCGTCGACACGCGGACACCCAAGGGCATGCAGGACGTCTACGGAGGCGCCTATGCGGCGGGATGCATCTACGTGCCGGTGGACTTCGCCAGGAAGTATCCGAATACGGCGCAGGCGCTCGTCAACGCGATAATGCGCGCGCTGCGCTTCATCCAGGCGTCCACGCCCGACCAGATCGTCGCGGCGGTGCCGCCCGAGTATTACACGGACCGCGCGCTGTACAAGGCCGCGCTCGAGAAGAATATCGACGCGTACAAACACGACGGATTCATCTCGGAGGAGGCCGGCCGCAACGTATTGCGCGACCTGAAAAGCTTCGACCCGACCGTGCAGAAGGCGACGATCGACGTCGCCAAGACGGTCAACATGACGTTCCAGCAGAAAGCGGCGCAGAAATACCGTTGATGGCGACACCCGGAAGCATCGCGGCCGGCGCGCCCGTTGCCTTGGCGGCACCCGCGCTCGCCCTCGACCGCATCACCTGCACGTTCGCGGCGCGTGCCGTCGCGAAGGGCGACGAAGCCGGGCGCTATACCGCCGTGCGGGATGCGACGCTCGTCGTTGCGCCGGGCGAATTCGTATCGGTCGTCGGCCCCACCGGCTGCGGGAAATCCACGCTGCTCAACGTCGCCGCCGGGCTGCTCGCGCCGTCGGCGGGCCGCGTTGCCGTATTCGGCGCGCCGCTCGACGGCCTCAATCGCTCCGCCGGCTACATGTTCCAGACCGACGCGCTGATGCCGTGGCGCAGCGCGCTCGCCACCGTCACCGCGGGGCTTCCATTTCGCGGAACGGCACCCGACATCGCGGAAGCGCAGGCGCGCGATTGGCTCGCGCGGGTTGGCCTCGCGGGATTCGAGCACCGCTACCCGCACCAGCTGTCGGGCGGGATGAAGAAGCGCGTTGCGCTCGCCCAGATGCTGATTCTCGATCCGCAGATCCTGTTGATGGACGAGCCCTTCTCGGCGCTCGACGTCCAGACGCGCCAGCTGATGGAGAACGAGCTGCTCGATTTGTGGAGCGCCAACCGGAAGTCGGTGCTGTTCATCACGCACGACCTCGAGGAAGCCATCTCGCTTTCCGATCGCGTCATCGTGCTGTCGGCCGGGCCGGGGACGCGTCCCATCGGCGAGTTCACGATCGACCTGCCGCGGCCGCGCGACGTCGCGGAGATCCGGATGACGCCGCGCTTCGTCGAGCTGCACGGATCCATCTGGCAAACGATGAAAGCGGAAGTGTTGAAGGGTTATGCGCAAAGCCGGCAAGCCTGAATCCGGGCGCCTCGCGCTCTATCACGCGCTGCTGCTCGGCGCGCTGTTCGCCGTCTGGTATTTCCTGACTGCGCCGGGCCTTGTCTCCGAGGACTTCGCGAAGAACACGGCGTTCTTCTTCGGCAGACCGGTGCAGGTGCTGAAGGTGACCTGGGAGTGGTTCGCAAGCGGCAAGATCTACCCGCACCTCGGCATCACGCTCGTCGAAACGCTGCTCGCATTCGCCGTCGGCAGCGTGCTGGGGCTGGGCGTGGGTCTCTGGCTTGCGCTGTCGCCGATGGCCTCCGCGCTCGCCGATCCGTACATCAAGGCGATGAACGCGATGCCGCGCGTGATCCTCGCGCCGATCTTCGCCGTGTGGTTCGGGCTCGGGATCACGTCGAAGGTCGCCCTTGGCGTGACGCTGGTGTTCTTCATCGTGTTCTTCAACGTGTATCAAGGCGTGAAGGAAGTGAGCCCGACCGTGCTCGCCAACGCACGAATGCTGGGCGCGTCGCGCCATCAGCTGTTGCGGCACATCTACCTGCCGTCGGCGACGTCGTGGGTGTTCTCTAGCCTGCACACGTCCGTCGGCATGGCGTTCGTCGGCGCGGTCGTCGGCGAGTACCTCGGCTCGGCGAAGGGTGTGGGCTACCTGATCCTGCAGGCGGAGGGCGTGTTCGATATCAACACGGTGTTCGCCGGAATCCTCGTGCTCACCGCGTGCGCGCTCGTTCTCGACGTCATCGTGACCCGGATCGAGGCGCGGCTCCTCGTGTGGCGGCCCAAGACCGCCGAGACGGAGGCGTTGTGACGGACTTTGGGGTGAAATGCGATGCGGACGGCGCTCCCGCCGATTGACGCGGCGGTGCACCCTGCGGTATAGTTGACATCCTGTCGCGGGGTGGAGCAGTCTGGCAGCTCGTCGGGCTCATAACCCGAAGGTCACAGGTTCAAATCCTGTCCCCGCAACCAAACATATCAACGGCTTGCCACTCGGCAGGCCGTTTTTGTTTTGTGTCTGGGTAACGCCGGGGTAGCAGAAAAGCCCATTTCGCGGCCTTGGTGCGGCATTGCCATGCCGTCCATTGCTGCCGCATAGGGGGCCAAATGAAACGGGTCGTTGTGGCTGCGATTCTCCCCAGCGCGTCCGCGGTTTGTCACCGTGCGGACCTCGACTACCAATGCGTCATTAGCGAAGAGCTACACCCTAAAGCGGGCGGTGCGCGGAAACGCTTCGCCAAGCCGATCAACATTGGGGAGCGCCATGACAGACCCAGCTTACGCAGCTTCCCAACCATCAACGGTATGATGCCATCCACGAACCCTAGCGCGTCAGCGTCACATAGCCTGCCGGGGACGCCGACAGCCAGTTGCGCCCATCCGACGGGCCGAGAGGAGACGGGACATGAAAACTCGACGCTGGATATTATGTGCTATCGCAACGCTCGGCATGGCGGGTGTTCTCGCAGGCGCCTACACGCCGGCCAACGCAGCGGGCAAGATCGTCATCTACGCCGCGGAGGACGAAAAGACCCTCAACGCGTTGACCAAGATGTTCACCAAGAATACCGGCATCGACACCGAGGTCGTTCGGATTCCGGCGGCGGGCACGCTGGTCGCGCGCATCCGGGCCGAGAAGGACGCCCCGAAGGCCGACGTGTTCATCGGCGGGTCCGTCGAATTCCACGAGCCGCTCGCCAAGGATGGATTTGTCGTACCGTACGATTCGCCCGCCGTGAAGCTCGGCAACATCGGTGCGCGTTTCGTCAGCCCGCAGAACTACTGGCACGGCTGGTTCATGGGCACGCTGGTGATTATCGTCAATCCGGACCGGTTCAAGAAGGAGATCGCGCCGAAGGGCCTCGCCAAGCCCGCCACCTGGGATGACCTTCTCAACCCGGCGTATGCAAAAAGCGTAGCGAGCGGTACGCCGGCGAGCTGCGGCGGCGCCTACATCTTCACGGCCGTGCAGGTCTTCCGCAACGGCGGCGAAGACAAGGGTTTCGAGTGGCTGAAGAAATACGACAAGTCGGTCGCGCAGTACACACCGACCTGCCCGGGGTCGATCACCCTGGTTGCCCGCGGCGAGGTCATCGCCGGCATCACCTGGCAGGACGACGCCGTCGAAGCATTGATGGCGAAGCAGCCGATCGAGGTGATCTTCCCCCCCGAGACCGGAGCCGAGATCGGCGGCGCTTCGATCATCAAGGGAGGCGCCAACCCAGAAGGCGCCAAGAAGTTCGTCGACTTCCTGCTCAGCAAGGAGGCCCAGACGGTCAAGACCGAGCTCGGATACACCTATCCCGTCCGCGACGATGTCAAACCGCCGCGAGGCGTGCCGCCACTGTCGATGATCAAGCTGGTCAAATACGATCGCCAGTTCGCCATCGACAACCGGACCCGCCTCACCAAGAAGTGGGAAGACGAGATTGGATCGAAGCGCTGATCTATCGGCGCCAACAGGTGCGGGAGCCCTTTCCCGGCCGGATTCCGCCAAGGACGCCGCGGCCAGGCTGCGGCGTCGCTTTATGCGCGAACCGCTGACGCTCCTCACCGGCCTCGGCGTCATCACCGTCCTGATCGTCTTCGTTCTGCTCCCGATCGTCGCCGTCGTCGCCTATCCGCCGTTCACCGACTATCTCACGCTGCCAGAGAACGGCCGCTGGGTGCGGGCGGCCCTGAATACCGGTCGCATGGTGGTGCTCTCGACCACGACAGCGACATTGGTCGGCTTCATCTACGCCGTCGTCATCAGCCGGCCCGAGCTGCGCGGTCGCAAGGTTCTCCGCCTGATCGCCACGCTGCCTCTCTTTTCCCCGCCCTTCACGCTCGGATTCTCCTATCTGCTGATGTACGGGCGCTTCGGGCTGATCAGCCACGACGTCCTCGGTTTCGAGTCGAGCATATTGGGCTGGAAGAGCCTCTGGGCCGTGCAGACCCTGACTCATTTTCCGTTCGCCGCGCTGGCGATCGAGCGAGCGCTCGCCGCCACGCCGGCACGGCTCGAGGCGGCAGCCCGCAATCTCGGCGCCAGCGGCTTCGAGGTTTTCCACACCATCACCCTGCCGCTGGTCCGGCCCGCCATCGCCGGCGCAGCGCTCCTGATCGCCACCTATGTGCTGGCGGATTTCGCCAACCCGCTGGTCATTGGCGGCGATTTTCCCCTCCTGGCGACGGAGGCCTGGTATCGCATCGACGGGTGGGGCGACATGCGTGGCGCAACGGTTCTCGCCGCGACGCTCCTCCCGCCCGCGCTGTTTTTCTTCGTCGCCGAGCGCTTCTGGGTGAGCCGGCGAAAGTACACGGTCATCTCGGGCCGCGGCAGCGCATTCGACCGCCTGCCCCTGCCGCAGCCGCTGATGTGGACGCTGATCGCCGTCTGCCTGTTCGTCGCGGCGATCATCCTGAGCCTCTATTTCGGCATCGTCGCAGGAGCGTTCACCGAGACCTGGGGCGTGGACTGGACGCTTACCCTGAATCAATGGTCGGTGGTCCTTTCCAAGGCCGATCACCTCCGCAACAGTCTCCTCTATGCGGCCACGGCTGGCCTTGCCGCGACCATGCTCGCGATGCTTGCTGCCTTCCTTGTCGATCAGCGCGCGATACCGTTCCGTCGCGTGGTCGATTTCGTCTGCGTATTGCCCGCAGCGGTCCCCGGCGTTTTTATCGGCATTGGTTATCTGCTGTTCTTTGGCCGGGCGGGAATCCCCTTTGCCGGCACCGCCACACTCATGGTGCTGGCCTTCACCTTCGCCAATCTTCCCTTCAGCTATCAGGTAGTGCGCAGCGGGCTCGCCCAGATCGACCAGAACTTGGCGGACGCGGCGGCAAATCTCGGCGCTTCGCGCCTGCGCATACTCTGGGACGTCCATCTGCGGCTGCTCTTGCCGACATGCGTGGCGGCGTGGACGGCGACGTTCATCAGCTGCATCACCAATCTCAGCATCGCGATTTTCCTCGTCACGTCCGGCACGCAAGTGGCTACCTTTTCGATCCTCGGCCTGATCGGCGACAACCGGCTCGAAGCGGCCTCGGCGCTGACCACCGCACTGCTCGCCATCACCCTCGTCGTCCTGATGATCACGTGGCGCGTCTCCCGCTCCACGGGCCTCGTTTCGGTGGTCGTCGATGCTTGAGTCCTACGTCGAGCTGGTAGCGCTCCATAAGCGTTTCGCATCGCTGGCGGCGGTTTCCGACGTAAATCTTGCCGTGCCCGAGGGACAGGTGACGACGCTTCTCGGTCCAAGCGGCTGCGGCAAGACCACCATCCTTCGGCTGATCGCCGGCTTCCTGCAGCCCGACAGCGGCGACATCCGCATCAAGGGCGAGCGCGTCAACGACATACCGCCGCAGCGGCGCGGCGCGGTCGTCGTCTTCCAGGACTACGCGCTCTTCCCGCATCTGAGCGTGTTCGAGAACGTCGCCTACGGCCTGCGCCGCCGCAAGGTCAGGGGCCCGGAGTTGAAAGGCAGGGTCGAGAGCATGCTGACCTTCCTCGGCCTCGCCGACCAGGCGGCCAAGTCGCCGCTCCAGCTCTCCGGCGGCCAGCAGCAGCGGGTCGCTCTTGCCCGTGCCCTCGTCGTCGAGCCGGACGTGCTGCTCCTCGACGAGCCACTCTCCAATCTCGACGTGAAACTGCGCGTGCGTGTGCGGACCGAGCTCAAGGAGATCCAGCGATCGCTTGGCAAGACCACGATTCTCGTCACCCATGACCAGGAGGAAGCCCTTTCGATTTCCGACCGGATCGCGGTCGTCGAGGCGGGGCACATTCGCCAGGTCGGCACGCCGTATGAGGTCTACGCCCGTCCGGTGGATGCCTTCGTCGCGGATTTCCTCGGCATAGCAAACTTCCTGCCGGCGACGGTGCTGGCTGTCACCCCGGGCTCGGTCCTCCTCGACACGCCGATCGGGCGTCTGCTGGCCGAAGCCAGCGGCTTCGTCGCCGGAGATGCCGTGACCGTGTTGCTTCGGCCGTCCGCGATACGTCTTTCAGCTTCGTCGGGGGAGGCGATGGTCAGGACTTCAGTGCGCTCGACCAGCTTCCTCGGAGGATTTCGGCGCTATGAGCTCCTGCTCGGCGATTTCCTTCTGATAGCCGATCAGCCGATGACCGGGCTCGATGCGCGCGAACCCGAGCTGTGGCTCAGCATCGATCCGGCGGCCGGACTGCACGTCCTTGCTTCACGCCCTCGATAGCGCGCCGGACAATCGGATGCCGATCAGACAATTTGCCAATCGAAAAGGGCGATTGATTTCGGCCCATCGCGGCTTTTCGGCCATCGCCCCTGAAAATACCATGCCGGCATTACAGGCGGCATTCGACGCCGGCGCCGACATCGCCGAGATCGATATCAGGATGACGGCGGATGGAGCACTCGTGCTCATGCACGACGCGGCGCTCGACCGTACCACCACGGGCAGAGGACCGCTTTCCGCGATGACGCTGGCCGAGATCCGAAAGCTCGACGCCGGGAGTTGGTTCGGACCGGGCTATGCGGGCACGGCCATACCGACTCTCGACGAGGTGCTGGAGTGGAGCCGCGGGCGACTGGTTCTGCTGATCGAATTGAAGAATTTCCCGGATCGCGATCCGGCGTTCGTCGATCTTCTCGTCTCCGCCATCGAGACCCGTGCCGCCGACAATTTTGCCGTGCCGGCATGCTTCGATCATCCGACACTTGCCAAGCTGCATCACAGACACCCGGGCTGGTCACTCGAGATGATCGTGCCATGCCGCCTCGCCGACCCGGTGCACGCGGCCCGGGCGGCGGGAGCCACGCTCCTCTCGCTCGAGCCCGATTTCACGGTCGCGGAGGACATCGAGGCCCTGCACGCCGCCGGCCTCTCCGTGCTGACGACGGTAACCTCGCCCGCGCAGGGTCGTCATCTCCTCGAGATCGGCGTGGATATCCTCGAATCGAATGATGTCGGGATTGCCGTATCGACGCTCCGCGAATATGGCGCCCGGTGATGAAACCCGGCCCGCGCAGCATGCCGGCCCGGCGCTGAGCCACAAGGCGCTGATGACCTGATTCCGGGGGGTCCCGTCGGGGACGCCCTGCAGATCGCCCCATTGTCACAGGACAAGTCGGCGCTTGGCGATCGACACCTCCATTCACCCCGATGCAGTGTGCGTTGCCGAACAGATAATGACCAAAAGGCGGGTCACAGTATCCGATCGCCGCCGTCGTCCACGGAGGCAGGTATCTGGTACCAGAGGCAACGCCATGACCAAGGGCAAGGACGCGACAAGGGCGACGACCAAGGTCAATGTCGCCGAGAGTGCAGGCGATGTGACCTTGCGCATGCAGGCAGAAGAGGTGCTGCTGAAAGCGGGCGCGCTGCAGCGCGCGATTTTCAACAGCGCCAACTTCTCGAGCATTGCCACCGACGCGAAGGGCGTCATTCAAATCTTCAATGTTGGCGCAGAGCGAATGCTCGGCTACACGGCCGCCGAAGTGATGAACAAGATCACTCCCGCCGACATTTCCGATCCGCAGGAGTTGATCGCGCGAGCCAAGGCATTGAGCACCGAACTCGCGACGACGATCACGCCTGGCTTCGAGGCCCTGGTCTTCAAGGCTTCGCGGGGAATCGAGGACATTTATGAACTGACCTATATCCGGAAGGATGGGAGCCGGTTCCCGGCCGTGGTGTCCGTCACGGCACTGCGCGACGCGCTGGACATCATCATCGGCTATCTGTTGATCGGCACGGATAACACCGCGCGCAAGCTGGTCGAAGCCGAGCAAAGAAAGCTCGATCAGCGCCTGCGCGACCAGCAGTTCTACACGCGCTCGTTGATCGAATCCAACATCGACGCGCTAATGACCACCGATCCTGCCGGCATCATCACGGATGTCAACAAGCAGATGGAGGCGTTGACCGGCTGTACGCGCGATGAGCTGATTGGCGCGCCGTTCAAAAGCTATTTCACTGATCCGGAGCGGGCCGAAGCGGGAATCAAGCTCGTGCTGAGCGAGAAGAAGGTCACTGACTATGAGCTGACTGCGTGCGCGCGCGACGGGAAGCAAACAGTGGTGTCCTACAACGCGGCCACCATCTACGACCGGAGTCGGACGCTCCAGGGCGTCTTTGCCGCGGCGCGCGACGTTACGGAGCGCAAGCGCGTGGAGGCGGAGCTGCAGCAGGCCAAGGCCATGGCGGAAACGGCGAGCCAGACCAAGTCGGACTTCCTGGCGAGCATGAGTCATGAAATCCGTACGCCGATGAATGCGATCATCGGCATCGCCGACCTCCTCGCGAAGACCCCTCTGTCGCCGGAACAGGACAAGTTTGTGCAGATCTTTCGCCGCGCCGGCGACAACCTGCTGAATCTCATCAACGACATCCTCGATCTGTCCAAAGTCGAGGCCTCGCAGCTCGAGCTGGAACGGACCGGTTTCTCGTTGAACGATGTGCTCGAGAAAGTGCGGGAGATGGTGGCGGTCCGTGCCCATGAAAAAGGTCTGGCTCTGGTGTGCGAAATCGCGCCGAACGTGCCCACCGACCTGGTCGGCGACCCGACACGGCTGCGGCAGGTGCTGCTCAATTTACTTGGCAATGCGATCAAGTTCACGGAATCCGGCGAAGTGGCCTTGCGGGTCACACCGGATGCGGACGCCACGGTTCCGGGCAGATTGCGGTTCACGATCTCGGACACCGGTATCGGCATTCCGGGCGAGAAATTGGGTTCGGTGTTTGAACGATTTACGCAAGCCGACTCGTCTACCACCCGCAGGTATGGAGGCACGGGGCTGGGGTTAACGATTTCGAAGCGCCTGGTGGAGCTGATGGGCGGGTCCATCCGCGTCGACAGCGGGGTCGGAAAGGGAAGCGTGTTTTCTTTCACCGTACCGCTCGAAATTTGGGCGGGGCCGACGCGGCGGGCGTCAGCGCCGGTCGGCGCGGGTCCCGAACTTCCGCTGCCGGCACTCAATATTCTTCTGGTGGAGGACTCCCCCGACAACCGCACGATCGCCTTGGCCTTCCTGCAGGACACGCCGTACCAGGTCGAGATCGCCGAAAACGGAGCCGTCGCCTATACAAAATTTACTGCTGGACACTTTGACCTCGTCCTGATGGACCGGCAGATGCCGGTCATGGACGGAATGACCGCAACGCGGGCGATCAGGGAGTGGGAACAGGCCAACCACCGGGCGCCCACGCCGATCATCGCCCTGACGGCCTCTGCCTTGAAAGGTGATCAAGAAAAATTCATGGCCGCGGGATGCTCGGCCTATTTGACAAAACCGTTGAAACAAGAGGTGCTGCTGCAAGCGATCAAGGAGCGTTCCGTACTCGTGCCGCCATCCTCGAAGGAGAGCGGCGACCGGAAGGCCCCGATCCTGGTGCGCGCGAATCCGAAATTCGCGGACTTGATCCCCGGGTTTCTGCAGCACCGCAGGCAGGACGTCATCACGATGCTGGAAGCTTTGGATCGCGGCGACTTTGCGATCGTGGAGAGTCTGGGGCACGGCATGAAAGGCGCCGGGGGCTGCTGGGGATTCGAGGCCATCACTGACGTCGGCGCCGCCCTTGAGCAAGCGGCCAAGAGCGCCGACAACGCCGCCTCGCGCACGCGGGTAGGCGAGTTGTCCCAATACCTTGATCGGGTCGTGGTCGTATCCGACCAGGCTGTCCCGCCATTACGGGAGCTGGGACCTGGCGAGGCAGGCGCGAACGCGTGCGGTTAGCTGCGGGATGGAGAACGGCTTTGTCACATAGTCCGTCACCCCGGCTTCGAAGCCGGCGCGGGTGCTGGGCTCATCGGTCATGGCGGTGAGCATAAGTACGGGCAGAAGCTTTGTCTCGGGTTTGGCGCGGACCGCCCTCATGACCGCGAGGCCGTCCATGCCGGTCATCTTGTAGTCCAGCACCACGAGGTCCGGAATGTGCTCGTCGATCAGCCGGAGCGCATCCGGGCCGTTCGTCGCCGTGCTGACCGTGTACCGATCTTCCTCCAGCGCGCGAACGATCATCGTGAGCGAGTCTGGCTGGTCATCGACCACCAGAACGTGAAAGCGGCGCTGAGCGACGGACGCCTGGTAAGGGGCCCCCGTGACGAACGGCTGCAATGTGGAATGCGGCTCCAGGGCGAGTTCGCAGCCTTCATACGCGCAAAACACATCGAGCCCGCTCCCGCATTGCAAAGCTGCGGCGCGGGCCTTGCGCTCGATGTCCGCGACAAAGTCGTCGTCGTGGCTCGGATCGTGGTGGGTCAGTGCGAGCCGCCGCACGCCAGCCGCCGCGGCAATTTGCACCACGTAATCGTACGGGCTGTGTCCCCAGGTCTTCCTTGAGACGTACTCGTCGGGTGTGTACTGGGCGTCGTGAATGACCAGATCGGCGTCGGCCATGAATTTGGCGTGCCGGCGGTCTCCCTCGTGCAGGATGGACTCGATGCGCCCCGACTCGGCACCGGCGCGCCAGAGCTCATCGGAGTTCGGATCGTGATCCACCAGGTACACCACCGCCACGCCGTCGGCCTCCACGCGGTAGCCCAAGGTCATTGCGGGGTGATTGAGAAATTGCGCCGCGACGCGCGCGCCGCCGATGCTGTGGATGCCCTCGGTCAGATCGTGATAGGTGATCTCCGCCGGCAGCTGGTTCAACTCGACGGGGAAGTAGGTGAACTCCATCTGGCCGGCCAGCACGTCATGCAGCGAGCCGCGGCTGCCTTCCGGACCATAGATCGCGGCGGAGTTCCCTTTGACAAAGGCCGGGGTGAAGAAAGGAAAGCCCTGAATGTGGTCCCAGTGCGTATGTCCGAGGAGAATGTTCGCGTGAATGGGTTTCTTGCTTTGGGCCATCAAATTCGTCGCCAGCCGGTGCACGCCGGTGCCGCAGTCGAATATCAGAAGGTCGCCGCTGGCAGTGGTCAACTCGACGCAGGAAGTATTGCCGCCGAAATGGTTCGTGCCCGGACCAGGAGTGGCGATCGACCCTCTCGTTCCCCAGAAACGTACTCTCATGCGTCCGTGGCTCCCTTGCGGGCAGCATCGATCACTTGGAAACTCGATACCGCTGTCGCGCGCATCCCGCCAGCGTGCGACGGGTGCTCACCGATTGAGCGCTTACAGGTCTTGCGCGCCCGGATATTTTGCCCTTCGGCTGCTCGATCGGCAATGCCCATTGCTCGGCGCGCCCGCTTCCCCGCGCCGCGAACGTCCGCCTCGCCGGCATTGCTGCTCCTGCAATCATCAGCGGATTACCTCGGCGACTCGGAGCGCTGCACCGTGACTCCCAGTCGCTTCTTCAAGTCCGGCAGCAGCGCGGTGCCGAGGCCCGGCCCGAACATGGCGTAGGCCTCGCCATTCTCGATGCGCGGCAGCTCGGTCACCAGCTCCTTGTACCAACCCGTGTAATAGGCCCGCACGACTTCCTGGAACAGCGCGTTCGGTGCGTTGAGCGCCAGATGCAGCGAAGCGATCAGCACCACGGGGCCGACGCAGTCGTGCGGCGCTATCGGGCGTAGCCAGCTCTCGGCGAGCGCGGCGATTTTCTTTCCCTCGGACAAGCCGCCGCACCAGCCGAGATCGAGCATGACGTAGTCGACCGCTTGCCTGGCCAGCAGATCGCGGAACGCGTGCCGTGTTGCCAGCGTCTCGCTTGCGCACACGGGGATGCGCACGCGGCGTCGATAATCGGCGAGCGCCTCGAGGTTGACCATCTTGATCGGATCCTCGGACCAGTAGACGTTGTACTCCGCCAGCGCATCCGCAATGCGCACCGCGGCGGGCAGATTCCACAGCGAATGGAACTCGCACATGATATCGATGCGGTCACCCACTGCCGCGCGGATCCTGCGGAAGGGTTCCACCCCGATCTTGATTTGCTCCGGCGAGATGTCGTTTCCGTTCGAAGCCGCGGCAAACGCATCGAACGGCCAGATCTTCATCGCGGTGATGCCCATATCGAGAAGCGACTGCGCGAGCTCGGCCGGTCGTCGCGTAAAGGCAACCTGGTCATCGTAAGGTCCCGCAGCGGGTTCATCCCCGCCGTCGGTCGTCACCAATCGTCTGTTGGCGCCTCCCTGGTTGTACGAATAGCCGGCACACGTGTTGTAGACACGAATCTTTTCACGCGAGAGGCCCCCCAGCAGCTCGTGCACTGGACAGTTCAGCGCCTTGCCCCGCAGATCCCACAGGGCGATGTCGATGGCGCTGGCGGCACGGGTCTCGACGCTGGAGCTCGCGAAACCCAGGTAGGGGTTGAGCAGCACATTGCTGTGAGCGTCGATCGCGAGCGGATTCTTCCCGAGGAGATAGGGGGCGGCGGTCTCGTGGATTTGGGCCGCAATGGCCTTCGGCGTGCGAAAAGTCTCACCGAGACCACTCAATCCCTCGTCGGTATGAATTTCGACAAAGGTGATGTTCGGGTAGGCCTCGACACGTATGGTTTCGATCGCCGTAACGCGCATGTTCCTGTGCCTCCTGTTGCGATGGGTCAAGTCACCGAAGCTCGATCAGGCTGTCGAGCCGCGACATGGCATTGGGATCGATGATCGATTCCATCCGAAATTGCGATTGGAATGTCGCGACAATTTCATCTATCGTCGTTCCAGGATTCATCGGGCATCGTGCCTGTTCAATTACCGGGATAACAAGATGGAATGGATCACCACCGACACGGTGCATCCGCTGAGCGAGCGGGATCGTCGTTCGAGGCGCGGGCAGGGGTATTTGCATCTGGGCGATTTGCCGAAAAGCGCTGGCGAACGGCCCGATCCCGCCTATTGGACGGCGTACGATTTTCACATGGTCGAACGCGAAGCGCGAGCCGCGCGGCGCGCGCGCGTCTACTCGATGATCGCGGCATTCTCGAAGCGTCTGCGGCAGCGCATATTCGGTTTCAGGATTACTGCATTGACGAGACATCCCGCGACGTAACGGGCGGGCCCATCCCGCGCGAATCAGGTTGGCGCCCGCACAACGTTGACGCACGGTCTGCCGTCGGCGCGACGACCGATGTTGTCCGCGATGGTCTTCTGCCGCCGACGGATCGTGCCGGAGGTCCAGCCCGACATGTGCGGCGTCATCACGACGTTCGGCAATTCGTGGAATGGCAATGCCGACGGCAGGACGTTGGGCCGACCCGGGGCGGGATAGCTGTACCAGGTATCGATGACGGCGCCGGCGATACGGCGTTCATTGAGCGCGTCATACAGCGCCCGCTCGTCGATCGTCGGGCCACGCCCAACGTTCATCACGACCGCCGTCGGACGCATCGCCGCGAAGGCCATGGCATCGACAATTCCGGTCGTCTCGGCAGTCAATGGCACCGAGACCACGAAGAAATCCGCCGAGCGCCAGAACTCGCCCAGATTGTCGAGCGTGAACGAGCGATCGACGACGGGGGATGTGGCCACCCGGCTGCGATTGGCCACGTGCACGATCATTTCGAAGGCCTTCGCGCGCGTGGCGATGGCTTTGCCGATGTGCCCGAACCCAAGGAGCCCGATCGTCTTCGCCGCAAGTTCGCCGTGGACGCGTTCGGGCGCGCCCGCCCAGTAGGTCCATTCGCCCTTGCGCAGAAGTCGGTCGGCATCGGCGAGTGGCACATGTCTGTCGAGCAGGGCCGCCATCACGTATTCCGCGATGGCCTGTTCGTGACCGAAGCAATTGCACACCACGGCGCCAGCGGGAAGTGCGCCGAGATCCACGGCATCGTAGCCCGCGCCCGGCACATGAAATAGCTGCAATCCTTCCGGTCGCGGCAGATCGCTCGTGTACCTGGCGCCGACGATGACCTCCGCCTCGGCGTATGTCTGACGATCGGAAGGGGTCGTCAGAATGTCCGGCAATACCGCGATCCGCGCATCCTCGCCAACGAGGCGCTCGAAACCATCGCTGAACGACGCGGCATTCGCACCATGAAATACGATTCGCATTGGGGTTGTGCGCAGTCCGAACAGATCAAGGGGTGTCGAGGTACGCGAGGCTCCAGTCGAGCAAGGAAGGATCGATCTCGCGCTCGAGCACATCGAACATGCTGTCCACGAACGCGATCAGTTCGTCCGAAGCCGCGATCGCCCTGTCGACATGGCGATTGGCGACGGCGTCGAGCACGTCGACGTGGCAATCGATCGAGCGCTGCAAATTCTGGCTGCGCGCAATCTGCGTGTGATACAGCCAGCCGATGCGGCGGAAAATGGTATGCAGCGGTCGCAGAGTGTACTCGACGAAGGGCTCGCCAGCCGCGACCATGATGAGTCGATCGACTCGGCGATCCACGGCGTTGAATCGGTTGATCGTCATGTGGTCGCGCTGTCCGCGGAGCAGGCGCATCAGGTGCAGCATCTGATTGCGTTGCGACGGCCCGGAGCGCTCGGCCGCAAGCCTAATGACAAAGCGCTCGGTATCGCGGCGCAGCGGCAAGAGCCCGCGCTCGCGTGCGAGGTCGATCGGTGCGATCTGCACGCCGTGGCGCGGACGGACGATCACCAGGGTATTTGCCGCCAGGCGGCTGATTGCCTGGTGTACGGGTGTGCGCCCCAGACCCGCGAGCTCCTGCAGGTCTTGCATCGCAAGAAAGCGGCCGGGTTTGAGCTGGCAGTTGACCAGCAACTCCTCGAGTCGTTCGTAGGCGAGATCGACCTGGTTGACCTGGCTGCGGTGGCGCGCAGGGGCCTCCGTTTCCGGACGGCGCTCGCTTGCGACCAACCGCGGTCGCCGCTGGATACGGGTCGCCATGAGCGTGCCTATTGTGCCTCCGCGCGGACCACCACGACACGACGGATTTCTTCTTTTCCGGGCCTGTTGACAACGTGTGAAATATCACATTATTCTAATCGGAGGTCAAGAAATATCCGATTGCGATATCAGCCGCTTGGTGCGCCGGCTACAGCGATCTGCGTGCCAGCGATGCCGCCAGGGCGCGAGTCGACCCGACGGAGGCCGTGCTTTTTTCGCCGGATTCCGGCCCACGCCTGCGACCGGAGCAAAGCATACCCCGGCCCGCCGGGCCGGCTGAAGCTCGATTCCGTCCACGCGGGCAACACGCATCCCGAAGGCGGATCCGCGGCTCATGACTTCAAACGGTAAATTGGATCCTTGATGAAAATCACCGCGCTTGAAACATTGCGGACCGAAGAGTTTTCGAACGTGCTGTGGGTCCGCGTTCACACCGACGCCGGAATCATCGGCCTCGGCGAGACGTTCTATGGCGCCGGGGCGGTCGAGGCGCATATTCACGATACGCTGGCCGGTCGATTGCTCGGCCGCGATCCTCTGCACATCGAGGCGCTCAACAAGGAGATGGTCAGCCTGCCGATGGCGCAGTCGTCGACCGGAGCGGAATATCGCGCAGCGTCCGCGGTCGACATCGCGCTGTGGGACATTTTCGGCAAGGTGTGCCAGCAGCCGGTGCACCAGATGCTGGGCGGCCTGTGCCGCGACAAGCTCCGCATCTACAACACGTGTGCCGGCTATCGCTATGTCCGTTCGAAGAACATTCGCCCGGTATCGAACTGGAACCTGGGCGAGAGCGCCGGGCCGTTCGAGGATCTCGACGCGTTCATGAATCGGGCCGACGCATTGGCCGAAAGCCTGCTCGAAAGCGGAATCGACGGCATGAAGATCTGGCCGTTCGATCCCGCGGCGCAGGAGAACGGCGGTCTCTACATTTCGGCGGCGCAGATGAAGAAGGCGATCGAGCCCTTCGAGAAGATTCGCAAGGCAGTAGGCGACCGCATGGACATCATGGTGGAATTCCATTCGCTGTGGAACCTGCCGGCAGCGAAGAAGATTGCGCGCGCGCTCGAGCCTTATGCGCCGATGTGGTACGAAGACCCGATCCGGATGAATTCGCCGCAGGCGCTCGCGGAATATGCGCGCTCGACGGATGTGTGGGTCTGTGCGAGCGAAACGCTTGGCGCGCGCTGGCCGTACAAGGAGTTGCTGGAGCGCGACGCGGTTCACGTCGTCATGGTCGACCTGTGCTGGACGGGCGGACTCACGGAAGGACGGAAGATCGCGTCGCTGGCGGAAACCTGGCATCGTCCGTTCGCGCCGCACGATTGCATCGGTCCGGTGGGTTTCATCGCGGCCGTGCACATGTCGTTCAGCCAACCGAATACACTGATCCAGGAATCGGTGCGCGCGTTCTATCGCGGCTGGTACAACGAACTCGTCACCGTGGTGCCGCGCATCGAGAACGGCTACGTGTATCCGATGGAAGGTCCCGGCCTGGGGGTCGAGCTTCAGCCCGGCGTATTCAAGCGCACCGACCTTACCGTCCGCCGTACGGAAGGCTGATTGCGAACTGAAAACGGGGAGCGGCAGGATCACTTCATCCAATGTTGAATCCGGCCACTATCATGACAACCCGTGAACTGATGCGTGTGGGACCGGTCATCCCGGTGATCGTCATCGAGGAGCTGGCGCAGGCGGTTCCTTTGGCGGAGGCGCTGGTGGCGGGTGGCGTGCGCGTGCTGGAGGTCACGCTGCGTACGCCGGTCGCGCTCGATGCGATACGCGCCATCGCGAACGAGGTTAAGGACGCCATTGTCGGGGTTGGAACGATCTCGGACCCCGCCGACTTCGAGAGATCGATCGCGGCGGGCGCGCAATTTGGTGTGAGCCCGGGATTGACGCCCGCGTTGATCGAAGCGGCGCGCGCGTGCAGCTTGCCTCTGCTGCCAGGCGTGATGACGCCCTCCGATGTCCTGGCTGCGCGCGCTGCCGGATTCACCGCGCTCAAGCTGTTCCCTGCGCAACAGGCGGGCGGCATCGGTATGCTGAAGGCTTTGGCCGGCCCGTTTCCGGACGTCACGTTCTGCCCCACGGGAGGCGTCACTGCCGCATCGGCAGCGGATTTTCTCGCGCTGGCGAACGTCGGCTGCGTCGGCGGCTCGTGGCTGACACCGAAAGATCTCGTCGCGGCCGGCGATTGGGGCAGAATCACCGCTCTGGCGCGCAATGCCGCGGGCTTGCGCCCGTCTGACCGCTGATTTGGACTCCGATCATCGAGACCCGACCATGAAGAAGATCGTCCTCTTGCGCCACGGCGAATCCACCTGGAACCAGGAAAACCGCTTTACCGGTTGGACCGATGTGGACCTCACCGACAAGGGTCTGGCCGAAGCCAAGGCGGCGGGCGCACTATTGATGGGTAAAGGCTACAGGTTCGATTTGGCCTTCACCTCGGTACTCAGGCGGGCGATCAAGACGTTGTGGGTGTCTCTCGAGGAGATGGACCGCATGTGGATCCCGGTGGTTCACTCGTGGCGTCTGAACGAGCGTCACTACGGCGCGCTGCAGGGCCTCAACAAGGCGGAAACGGCGGCCAAGTTCGGCGACGCGCAAGTGAAGATCTGGCGCCGCGCGTACGCAACGGCGCCGCCTCCGCTGGAAGACGGAGACCCCCGTCTGGAAATCGGCGACCCTCGGTACGCGGAGCTCGAGCGGAGCGCGTTTCCCCGGACCGAGTGCCTGAAAGATACGGTGATCCGATTCTTGCCTTTTTGGCACGCGACCATCGCGCCGGCCGTACGATCGGGAAAGCATGTGATCGTCGTGGCCCATGGCAACAGTCTGCGAGCGCTCGTCAAGTACCTCGACGACGTGTCCGACGCCGACATCGTCGAACTCAATATCCCCACGGGCCAGCCGCTGGTCTATGAATTGGACGATGACCTCAAGCCGATCCAGCACTACTATCTTGGCGACGAAGCGGCGATCAAGGCGGCGATGCTGGCCGTGGCGAATCAGGGGACCGCGAAGCGATGACGAGGTCCGGTTCATTTCGAGAGACACTCGTGCTGCAGGTCCCACCTTTGCGCTGAACGTCGATATCGGGAGCCGCCGTCGGGGAGTTCGCCGCGGGAGTCGCGGGAGCGCGCCCTTCGTGGTCTATCCATCCAGCCGGAAAGAGGTGCGTCGTGACTGCATTCACCAAACGGGTGCTCTACACCGATCGCGATGGCCGCGCGAGGTTCCGCGATGAGCAGGTACCGCTGGACGAAGGCACCCCGCAAATGATGCTCTCGGCGACATTCCCATCGACCGGCTACCAGTTGCGTCAAAGTCCGGTCGGCTTTCGCAGCCAGTTCCATTGCACGCCGAAGCCGCAGTGGATAATCGTCCTCGCCGGCGAAATGGAGATCGGGCTGCAGGACGGCAGTTCGCGCGTCATCGAGCCGGGCGGCGCCTTCTACGCGGCCGACACGCTTCCCCAAGGCGCGACGTTCGATCCAAAAGTCCACGGCCACTGGAGCGCCCAGCGCGGCGCGAACGCGCTCATCACGCTCTTCGTGAAGGATTGACCGGACCGCTCACCGGACGAATCCGTCCCGGTGAAACGCCGGTTGTAACCATTTATTCCGGCTCGAACTGCCTCGAGCCACCGCGTCTGGAGGAGAATTCCGATCATGGCAAGGAAATCCGTCAAGCAGGATCCTTCGAGACTTCGCTCCCGGCGGTGGTTCGCCAATCCGGACAATCCCAACATGACGGCGCTCTACCTGGAGCGCTACATGAACTTCGGCCTGAAGCGCGAGGAGCTGCAGGCCGGCAAGCCGATCATTGGCATCGCCCAATCGGGCTCGGACCTCTCTCCGTGCAATCGCCACCATCTCGAGCTTGCGCACCGCGTACGCGAGGGAATTCGCGAGGCCGGCGGCATTGCGTTCGAGTTTCCCGTGCACCCGATTCAGGAAACCGGCAAACGTCCGACCGCGGCCCTGGACCGCAACCTCTGCTATCTCGGGCTGGTGGAGACTCTTTACGGCTACTTCATCGACGGCGTGGTGCTCACCACCGGCTGCGACAAGACCACGCCCGCGCAACTGATGGCGGCAGCTACCGTCGACATCCCGGCCATCGTGCTGTCCGGCGGCCCCATGCTGAACGGCTGGTTCCGCGGCGAACGCACGGGCTCCGGCACGATCGTCTGGAAGGCACGCGAGCTTCTGGCGGCGGGCGAGATCAACGACGAGGAATTCATCGAGCTTATCGCGTCGTCGGCGCCGTCGGCGGGCCACTGCAACACCATGGGCACGGCATCGACGATGAACTCGCTGGCCGAGGCGTTGGGCATGTCGCTGCCCGGCAGCGCGGCGATCCCGGCGCCGCACAAGGATCGCGCGGTGAACGCCTACGAGTCGGGCAGGCGCATCGTCGAGATGGTGTGGGAAGACCTGCGCCCGTCGAAGATCATGACGCGCGAGGCCTTCGAGAACGTGATCGTCGTCAATTCGGCGATCGGCGGCTCGACCAACGCGCCCATTCATTTCAACGCGATCGCACGCCACATCGGGGTGAAACTCGACAACGACGACTGGGAGAAGATCGGATACGACGTCCCGCTGCTGGTGAACCTCCAGCCGGCCGGCGAGTACCTCGGCGAGGAATACCATCGCGCCGGCGGCGTCCCCGCGGTGGTCGGCGAGCTGATCCGGGCCGGGAAGATCCGCAAGAACACGCTCACCGTCAACGGCAGGACGTTATACGAGAACTGCAGGAACGCGCCGATCGAGGACGAGAAGGTGATCTGGCGGTACGGCAAACCGATGAAGGAGAAGTCCGGTTTTCTGAACCTCAAGGGCAACCTGTTCGACAGCGCGATCATGAAGACCAGCGTTATCTCGGACGCCTTCCGCAAGCGTTACCTCTCCAACCCGAAGGACCCCAACGCGTTCGAGGGCAGAGCGATCGTGTTCGATGGCCCGGAGGACTACCACCACCGCATCGACGATCCGAAGCTCGGGATCGACGACAGCTGCATGTTGTTCGTGCGCGGCACCGGCCCGGTCGGCTATCCCGGCGCCGCCGAAGTCGTGAACATGCAACCTCCCGCGGAGCTGATCAGGCACGGCGTGACCGAATTGCCGTGCATCGGCGACGGGCGGCAGTCGGGCACGTCGGGATCGCCTTCGATCCTGAATGCCTCTCCCGAAGCGGCGACCGGTGGCGGGCTCGCGATCCTGAAGACCGGCGACCGGATACGCATCGATCTCAACAAGCGCACCGCCGATATCCTGATCGGCAAGGCCGAGTACGGACGCCGCAAGAGGGCGCTGGCGAAGGCGGGCGGTTTCAAGATTCCCGACAGCCAGACGCCGTGGCAGGAGATACAGCGCGGCATGGTCGACGAGCTTTCACAAGGGATGGTGTTGAAGCCCGCGGTCAAGTATCAGCGGATTTCGACGAGCAAGGGAACGCCGAGGGACAATCACTGAAGAACGACGCCGGCGCGGCGTCTTGTTTCGAGAGTAAGTTGCGCCGGAGTATCGCTTGGCGGGACTTCGCGCCCATTGCTGATCGCTGATGCCGCCCGTGACCGAGCGACGACTCCATCGTTAAGCGTGGGCGCAGCGCAAGAGTCCTGCGCGGGGAATCGGTAGTGCCCGACGCCCGCTATAATCGCGCGGCGTCTCGAATGGGAGATCGATCATGATAACTGTCCGCAAAAGTTGGCTTGCGTTGATTTATGTTCTTGCTTCGACGTGTCCGCTTGCGGTGGCCCAGGGAGCGGCCGACAAGCCGGCACTCAAAGTCGGCGATAAGTGGATGTTTTAGCAAACGGTGAAGGCCGCGCCGGGAGGCGACCGGAGCGAGCCATGGTCCCGTCTGGTCGTCGAGATCCAGCCCGATCGAATCAAGATGATCGGCGCCGCAAATCAATCGCTGGAGTTTGACACCTCGTTGAACTTCATCGACCCCAAGGGGGCGGAGTATTCGCCCCTGACGTTGAAGTTCCCGATGAGCGTCGGCATGGAGTGGAAGTACAGCGCCCGGGCCGGCCCGACCTGGCAAGGGGAGCGCAGCGGCGCATACAAGGTCGCGGCGCACGAGGCCGTCACCGTACCGGCAGGTACCTTCGATTGTTTTCGGGTGGAGGGTGAGTGGCAGTCCAACTTCATGAACTTCAAGGGGCGGGGAAGCGAAAAGATCTGGTATTGCCCAAAGATCAATTTCGTCGCCAAGCGCAGCAGCGAATCCATCGCAGAACCACAGCATGGTACGAGGACCACGGAAGCGCGCCTGTCCGAACTGACGCAATTCAAGCCCGGTCCGTAGGCAGCGCAGCGCGCGGTCGCAGTCGGCCGTCGCACGCGCGAGTTCGACGACCACCGGCCAGAACGTCGTCACGCGCTTTCATGTGGCCGACGTAACGCCCCAACTCTGCCTTGTCGCCGAGGTCGCCCGGGCACAGGCCGGGAATGCATCGGCTGGCCGATGAAAATGGAGCTTGGAGGCCTCAGGAAAACTGTCGACCCATTTTACAGAGGCCGCGCGTCACCATCCGGCGTATCAGCCCAACTAATTGAATTTATTGCACATGTTCGCGATGGCAGGATTCTTGCGAAACCGCATCGACCGACAACGAAATCGCGGGGTCCCGTCGTGAGAGGTTTACACACAATCAATGCTGTGCTGTTTCTTTTCAATGCCGTGCTGTGGGCTATGGTGGCGAAGCAGCCCGCACTTGCCACGGTGTGGCTCGCGGTGGGACTTGGCGAGATCTACGTGATCAGGAAGACCGATTTGCTGTCGGATTGACACGCCCCGTGATGTGACCGTGATGGCGCCGATGGTCGGAAGCTCGATCGGCGCGCAGGTCTCTCCGGTTCGAATCGGTACCGAGTTCGCCAGGGTTTCCGCGCCAGCTAGGCAGGCGCGGATCGCTGGATTGCCAACACCAGGCTAGAACGTCGTTACGCGAATTCCGCCGAACCAGCCGGTGGCCTGACATCCCGAAGGGATCGTATAGCTTGCGGTGAACCGGCCCGTGACGCCGATGGTGTTGACCTGCATCTCATAAATCTGGAAGGACCCCGTTTCGCCGCTGCTGCATCCAAAGTTACCGGTCACCCCACCCATCTGTCCGGCTAGGGACAGTGTCCCGGTATACGAGCAGCTTCCTCCGCCCGTCGCCGGGAGGGCCGTCATCGAAATGGATTGACCATTCTGGGTGATGTTCAATATTCCTATGTCCTCGATCGTGGCGTTGAACCCGGGGTTTGCGCAGCCGGTGATGGTTTGATGGATGCCGCCGCCGTAATGGCCGCTGAAATCGTCGTAACGCAACAGTGGCCGGGTCGCGTTCTTGACGACCGTCACGCCGTCCACGTCGTACCTCATTTCGCCTGCCGCGACCGACGTTGCGGTCCATGTCATTGTTCCCACTTTGCGATAGGTGACCGCATTGGAGTTGAAAGGCACGGTGCCAAACCAGGGGCCGTGCGTGAGATAGAGATCGCCCGTCCAGACCAGATTTCCCGCGTATTCGAGCGTTGCCGTGTACCAGATCGGAATATTCGTCGGGTCGTACACGTACATCGTCGCGAATATGCCCGAGTTGCGCTGCACGAGTTGGAAGCCCCAACCGTTCTCGCCGGGAACCGACCAGACGTCGCTTTGATCGGTGGAAAAGGATGTGGCCCCGGCCGGAGAAAGAAAACCGGCGGCAGCAATTAGAGTCGCCAAAACAAATCTGCGGATTGCATTCATGGTTATCCTCTGAGTCGAAAACGGTTCCAGTGCGCGGACTGCGCGCCACTGTGCCTCGGAGTCGGCCTGCCGAACATCGCATATCCCCGCGCTCTTGTCATCCGGCTGAATACTTTTCCCATGTAGTCAATAATTTCATTGGCTCGTAGGATTGCTCCTACAGCAATCGTCGGGCGACACTTCTGCCACGATCCCGAAGATGCACGACGACCGGCAGCGCCACGGCCCGCCTCCCTCCTTTGTGCGGTAGCGAGCAGACCAGGGAAATATCGCGGGATATTCTTCAACGCTCTTGCAAGTACGGATTCAACGTACGGATTGCAAGCCGCCGTTCGTCTACGGTAACGAAGGAAAATCGTATGAGATTCCGCAAATCACTGCTTGTTGGGTTGTGTGCCGCATCGCTGGGCGGCATATCCGCGCCCATGACCGCGAGCGCCGAGGTGGGCATCTATTTCAACGTTGCGCCGCCGCCGGTTCGCTATGAAGCGGTTCCCGCGGCGCGTCGCGGTTATCTGTGGTCGCCGGGATACTGGAACGCGAAGGGCAAGCGTCACGTATGGCAAGCCGGACACTGGGAGCGTGAACGCAAGGGCTACCACTTCAATCAGCCGGCCTGGACCCAAAGAGATAACCGATGGCAGCTGGAACGCGGGCGCTGGGACAGAGGCGATCGCGATCACGATGGCGTTCCCAACGCCGTCGACCGCGCGCCGGACAATCCCTTGCGCCGTTAATCACGCGACTTCGCAATGCGAAGAGGCCCCGCCGGAACGACAAGGTGCTGCGGGGCCTTTTGCCGAGGAGCGAGGGGATGGTCGTCGCGTGGTCCGGCACTTGCGTTCGGGTCCCTATCCGTCCTTGCGATCGATGCGGGCCGGCGCCCGCGGACCATGGTCGACTGCCACGCGCCGGATCGCGAGCACGGCGTCGGCTGGGAGCAGCCGCTCGACGTAGCGCTCCCAGGTGCGGGTGTGCTCGTGCAGATGCAGTGACCCGTCGGCGTCTTCGCGGATGAGGCCCGTCTCGAGCAGCATGTCGATGTACGATGAAAACGTCGAGCGCTCGTAGAAATCCGGCGGCGCGAACTCGAACAGCAGCGACAGTCGCTGCGTGAGCATATGCATCAGCTCCTCCAGGCGCTTCCGCTTCAACTTTCCGGAGCCCACCCGCGTCAGGAGCGCGATCGTCAGGTAGTTTCGGCGCAGCAGGTGCCGCAGCGAACGGGCGAGGAGCTCCAGCCCCGCATGCTCGGAACTGTAGCGGTCCGCGGCGCGTACCGTGCCATCCGGGCTTGCCCGCGCGAGCCCGATTTCGAGGAACAGCTCCACAATGCGCTTCGACTCCGCGACCGCCGCCTCGGGGGAATGGTGCAACATCAGCTCCGCACGCAGGAAGGGCAACCCCCCCTCGGCGAACTCGGCGACACGGTCGGGCGTGGCGTCGCGTGTGGCGACCAGCAGGCTCGCGACCAGCGCCGGCAGTGCGTAGGCATGCAGCACGTTGTTGCGAAGATAATTGAGCGTGGACACCTGCAGGTCCGGAACCTTGATGACATCGCCGAGCGGATGCGAAACGCGCGTCGCGAAGCCGAGCTTCAGGGCCTGCGCGATCACCGCTGCCGGTTCGTGCGCGGTGAGCACGGCGTCCGGCGCATAGGGCAGCCGGGACGCAACGGTCTTCAGCCAATCGATCTGCTGCACGAGGCCGCGCTCGTCGAGCGCGTGGCGCGGACTGGGCACGATAGCCATGGCGAACAGATTGATCGGGTTGATCACGACCGCTGAATTGATGCGCTCCGCCATCTCGCGCGCGAGCGGCAACGTGAGCCGTCGCGCCGTGTCCCGTTGCTCGTCGCCTTGCAGCGCATGCCAACCGGGCGCCTTGCGATCGAGAAATTGGTCGACCGACAGGGGCTCGCCAAAATTGGCATAAACGCTCCCGTACTCGTGTCGGAGGTTGCGGGCAACGCGCACGAGCGCGCCGAGCGACTCGCTCTCCTTCGGCTGGCCCTCGAGCTCGGCGACGAGCGTACGGCCTTCGAGCAGCTTTTCGTAGCTGAAATGCACCGGAACCAACAGCAGCGGTCGCGGATGCTCGCGCATGAAGCTTTCGACGGTCATGCCGAGCAGTCCGCCTTTCGGCGCGAGCGTGCGCCCGCTGCGGCTGCGGCCACCCTCGATGAAGTAGGCAATCGGGAATCCCTTCGCCAACATGGTGTGCAGGTACTCGCGGAACACCGCCGCGTACAGCGGCTCGCCCTTGAAGCTGCGGCGCAGGAAGAAGGCGCCACCGCGCCGCAGGAGCGGACCGACGATCGGAAAATTCAGGTTGGCGCCGGCGGCGATATGGGGCGGCGCGAGCCCCTGCGCATGGACGAGGTACGACAGCAGCAGGTAATCGATGTGGCTACGGTGGTTGGGCAGATAGACGAGCCCCTTGCCCGGCGCGACTTTGGCGAGCTCGTCCCCGTGGTTGACCTCGATCCCGTCGAAGAGGCGTTGCCACAGCCGCTGGAGCAGCAGCTCCCCGGCGCGTATGACCGGATAGCTGAAGTCCGACGCGATTTCCCACGCGAACTTGCGAGCCCGATCCTCTGCCGCTGCCCTCGTCACGCCGAGCCGCCGGGACTCCTCGGCGATGGCCTCGTGCAGGGCCCCGGTGGCCACCATCGCCTGGATCAGGTTGCGCCGGTGCGACAGATCCGGGCCGATCGCCGACTCGCGCATCCGGCGAAAATAAAAGCGCAGGAACCGATTGGCCTTGCGCACGGCCGTGGCTTCGTCGGGCTCTTCGTCGATCAGTCGACGCAGCGAGAGCGGGTCGCCGAAGCTCACGCGCGTCTGTCGGCCATGAAGCAGAATGATCAGGATCTGGCGCAACGGCCCCACACTCGCCCATGCGTCGGCGAACAGCGCTTTAAGGAGCGAATCCTGCGACGTTGGCGATCGGCCCCAGAGAATCGTCACCGGCATGAGCTGCGCATCGAGCGCCGGGTCGCGCAACAGCGCCGCGGTCATCTGCGCGAGGGTGGCGGACGGCTCGGCCGTGCGCGCACTCAACGGATTCCGGTTGAGGATAACCGAGAATACCGCCCGCTCGCCGACCGGGAACAGGGGCCCCATCGGGGCCAGGGCGGACGGCAGTCCCATTCGCCGCACCTCTTCCTCGAGCACGAGCAGGCTCGACAGGTGCCGATCCTGGACAACATAGCAGAGCGGCCTCTGCGGATCGACGTGCAGCAGCGCGGCCTGTTCCGGCGTGACCCGGGTGCGCACGATCAGGTACAGCAGGCGTCGCAGCGGCGCGAGGAGAATGTTGCCGGGATGCAGCGAGCGACGCGTGCGGGAAATCGGACGCGGCGGTCGGTCGGTCATCGTCGATTCGAAGTTTGCGCCACGGCCTTCTTCCCATTGTCGATGGCAATGGGAAGTTAGTAAAGAACGCGTCGTGCGACGCGGCGCGTGGGTCCGGCGGCGGATCGCCGACTTCCATCGCCCGTACCGGCGTCAGCGGAAGATCAGGCCCCAAACGAACAGCGAAGCAACGCCCAACAAGACGGGAATCCATACGCGTGGTCGGGCAAGCCAGTGCGGCCGGTCGTAGATTCCTGCCTTGCGGTTATTGTCAGGACGAGGCATTTCTTCTCCTTTCGCGCGCGGGGCGGCGCGCAGCCGCCGCCGCGCGCCCGGCGTCAACGTCGGATGGTGCTGTCGCGCCGATTGTCGCGCTCCGGCTCGCCGGTCAATGGCAGGCCTGACATCGGATCGGAATGAGTGCCGTACAAACGGCGCTCGCGTTCCGCTTCATCGCGCGTGTAAGGCGCCGCCGATGGATCCCAGCCCGTCCAGCCGTCCTCTCGCCAGCGCGAGACTCGCTGGTCGAGGTCGATCGCGCCGTTCTCCCGCAGGATTCGCGCCGCGCGCTCCGCCCGGGACTCATCGGCGCGCACCGTCACAAGGGCCCCGCCACGACGCACCGATTCCGCATAGTAGTTTGCGTGTTCTTCCGGCACGCCGACTTCCGTCAACGCCCCGATCATCCCGCCCGCCAACGCGCCGGCACCGGCACCGCTCAATGTGGCAATCAGGGGACCCGCCGCGATGATCGGACCAATCCCCGGAATCGCCAGCCCCATCAGGCTCGCAGCGAGTCCGGCGGCACCTCCCATCAGCCCACCCGTCACCGCGCCCGTTGTGGTGTTGCTCGCAGTGTCGGTCACGCGTACGCCATCGTCCGGTCGATATTCGCCCGAAAGATTGCTCGCAAGAATACTGATGTCCTCCGACATGAAGCCGTCTTCAACCAGATCGCGCACGGCCTTTTGAGCCGTGTGATACCCGTCGAACGAACCTACGATCGTCTTGACCACGAGATCCTCCTGAGTTGCAGTAAGTGTTGGCAAGGCGGCACGATTGCCCCCGCAGCGATGCCCGCCGCGAAATCCTGCCGAGCGGACGGGCCATGCGAACCTTATGGCAAGGCGTTCGCGGCATCTGTCGGTGCTCGGTGGAATCGCCTGTAGGAACCGTCCGACGGACCGGCTGCGGCGACGGTGCAACGGGGATGGCGGCCCGCCACGCGTCGACCGTCCAATCGCCATGGGCGTCTGCCCGCGATCCCGCATGCCAGCCACTTTGTCCAGTCAACGTGCAGATTGAATGTGGAATCGATGCCCTTCTGTGCGCCACCGAACATACAGAGCATCGACGGTGTGCCATCTTCCCGACATCGAAAACCGTTGGCGTTGGGATCGGGGACTCCTGTGGGAAAGCGGAATACACGCGTTGCATGGCTAGCCGGCCTTTGCCTCATGATTCTGGCGACGGTTGCGAGTGCGCCATTGTTTTCCCGAGTTTGGTACTTCACGGCCGACCGAATCGGGATCCAGGCGTTCCTGCCCGCGCGAGTCGAGCCGGCGGCGAACGCGGACACCGGACCATCGGCATATGCCGACGAACGGTTTTATCTCAGTTTGCTGGCCGACCGGAATCCGCGCGACATGGCGATGGCTCCGACCTTGTTCGGCTCGATCGGGAGCGTAGGGTCTCCCAACCGTGGAGCGGAGGAAATGGCTTTCGATTCCGATGCCAATCGATTCTTGGCGGGCGGCCAAGGTTTCGACATGATCGCTGCCTTCTCTCAGGCCAATGGGTTCCCTGGGCCAAACATTCCGAGCTTGGGTGCGAATGGTGCAACGAGCGTCGCGGCTGGCGGAAGCGCCGGAACGTCGCATGTGAGCACCGGCTCCGCCGGACCCGTCGCCGGTATTCCGAAACGCCTCGCCAAGGCTGCGCCGCGATTGTTCAAGGCGAAACCCCAGAGCACCGCCGCCATTACGCCGTCGGACCCGGCCGTGCAAAGCGCCGATTCGGACACGGCGTCCGACCCGCTGTATGCCTTGTACGCAGGCGACGCCGGGATGGGGAATCCGGCCCGGTTTATCCCCACGAGGCTCGTTGGCTCGGCGACGTCAGCTCCTCTATCCGGGACGTTCCGCGAAAAGCACTACCCGGATGCTCTTGCCTCGCTTGAGCTCAACCATGGCTACATCAAGGAAATCGGCGCTTTCACGAAGGATTTCAGCCGGAACGACGGGCAGGCGAACGGAGATACGTTCGTCGCGCGCGAGGCGAATGGCCACCCTGTCCTGTCCAACGTCGCTTCGGCAAGTTCACCGGGAAACCCACGTATCGACAAATCCGATCTTCAGGCGGCATCCCTGGGCGGATTATCGTCGTTCGTGCCGCCCAGTCTCAACAGCGTGCCCGAGCCCGCCTCCGTCGCGCTTGTCGGCATCGGCCTCATGGGTCTCGCCTGGCGCCGTCGGAAGTGACGACACGTCCAGTGATTTGAAAGCCCCGCTTCGGCGGGTTTTTTTTCGTCCCATTCCGCGCCCCGCAGGTCGCCGGCGTCCTACACGCCTGCCGGCAATTTCCTACACCCGGATCGGCTTGTTCCCGACAGCACAAACATTCCCGATGAGCGATTCTCTGCGTGCGCACCGCGTCGCTGCTCACTCGGGTCGCCCTGATGGGGAGCCGTCGGCGACCGGTGCGCGGGCCGAGTCAATCGAAAAGGAGGGCAAATGCTTTCGCACACACTCGCAAACAGGACAGGACGAGGATGGGTTGGCTTGCTCGCGGCGGCATCGATCGTCATCGCAAGCGGACAGGCTTTCGCGCAAACCGAGCAACAGGAATTGGTGAACGAGTCGGAAACGACGTTCTCCCATTTCATGCGCGATCCCGACATGACGTGGCTGCATCGCCATATCGGACGGGCCAGAGCGGTGCTGATCGCTCCCAAGGTCGTCAAGGCCGGCTGGATCTTCGGCGGATCGGGCGGCCGGGCCGTCCTGTTCGCGCGCAATGGCCAGACGGGCCGCTGGAGCGGACCGGCGTTCTACAACGTCGGCGCGGCAAGCGTCGGCTTCCAGGGCGGCGTCGCCGTGTCCGAAACCGTGACGCTGGTCATGACCGAAAAAGGCATGAACTCGCTGCTCGGCACGTCGGTCAAGCTCGGCGGCGACGCGAGTGTCGCCGCGGGCCCGGTCGGGGCCGGGGCGAACAGTGACGTCACGACCGACTTTGTCGCCTTCAGCCGATCCAAAGGCGTCTATGGCGGTCTCAGTCTCGAGGGCAGCGTGGTCGACGTCGCCGATAACTGGAACCGGGCCTATTACGGCACGGCTGTGCTGCCGCCGGACATTCTGTTGCGCGCAACCGCGCATAACGCGCAAGCGGACCGGTTCGCGGCGGAGTTGAGCCGGGCCGCTTCCGGCGAAAAGACGAGCTCCGCTCGATAATCGACGCAACAGGCGCCATCCGGGGCTGGGCCGAAGCCAGCGCGCTTCGCGCCCGGCCGCGCTTCCGATTTGTGAGGCAGGTGGCGGTTATTTGGTAACCTCTGGCTGTACCCGGCCAGCATTCGGACCCCGCAAAGCCGCCGATCGCGCGGCGACCGATCGGCGCTTGATGGGGGACCGGTGTCCGCGCCCCGGGCCAGAGGAAACGCATGAAAATCGTATGCATCGGCGGCGGTCCAGCCGGGCTGTACTTCGGCATCCTGATGAAGAAACAGGATCCGGCCAACGAAATCATCGTCGTCGAACGCAACCGTGCCTACGACACGTTCGGCTGGGGCGTCGTCTTCTCCGACCAGACGCTTGGCAATCTGGTGAACGCCGACGAGACGACAGCGCGGACGATCCTGCAGTCCTTCAATCACTGGGACGACATCGACGTTTTCTTCAAGGGGCACAGGGTTACGTCGAGCGGTCACGGGTTCTGCGGCATAGGCCGCAAGCGGCTGCTCAACATCCTGCAGGCCCGGTGCGAGGAGCTCGGCGTCGAGCTGGTGTTCGAGACCAACGTCAACGACGACCGCGCGGTCGCGGCGGATTACGGCGCCGACCTCGTGATTGCGTGCGACGGCGTCAACAGCGCGATCCGGACGCGCTATCAGGATGTATTCAAGCCCGTCGTCGAGGCGCGCCGGTGCCGCTTCGTCTGGCTCGGGACGAAAAAGAAATTCGATGCATTCACCTTCGCGTTCGAGGAAACCGGGCACGGCTGGTTCCAGGCGCACATCTATCAGTACGATGGCGAGACGTCGACGTTCATCGTCGAGACGCCGGAGGACGTGTGGCAAAGCGCCGGCCTCGGCAGGATGAGCCAGGACGAGGGCATCGCCTTCTGCGAAAGGCTTTTCGCCAAACGTCTCGAAAGCCACAAGCTTCTTTCCAACGCGACCCACCTGCGCGGCTCGGCGATCTGGCTCAAGTTTCCCCGCATCGTCTGCGCCAACTGGGTGCATTGGATCACCGTCGACGGGAAGCGCGTCCCGGTGGTGCTGATGGGCGATGCGGCGCACACCGCGCATTACTCGATCGGCTCGGGCACCAAGCTCGCGCTCGAGGACGCGATCGAGCTCGCGCGTTCCTTCCGGACACATCACGCGGAGGGAGTGGACCGCGTGCTCGGCGTCTACCAGGATGCGCGATCCGTCGAGGTGCTGAAGATCCAGAGTGCCGCCCGCAACTCGATGGAATGGTTCGAGAACGTCAAGCGATATACGCACCTCGAGGCGGAGCAGTTCGCCTACTCGATGCTGACGCGAAGCCAGCGCATACCGCACGAAAACCTGCGGCTGCGCGATGCGAAGTACGTCGAGCGATTCGAGCAATGGATCGCCGATCACGCGTTCGCTCAGGCGGGCGTGCCGATGCCGGCGACCGCGCGCAGCATCCCCCCGATGCTGACGCCGTTCCGCGCCCGCGGCGTCGTCCTCAAGAACCGCATCCTCGTGTCGCCGATGGCGCAGTACTCGGCGAAGGACGGCGTTCCCGGCGACTACCACCTCGTCCACCTCGGCGCGCGCGCGATGGGCGGTGCCGGGCTCGTGTTCGCGGAGATGACCTGCGTCTCCCCCGACGCGCGGATCACGCCGGGTTGCCCGGGCCTGTGGAACGATGCCCAGCGCGATGCCTGGCGGCGCATCGTCGAATTCGTCCATGGGGAAACCGACGCCAAGATCGCGATGCAGCTTGGCCACGCGGGCGCGAAGGGTTCGACCTGCGTGCCGTGGGACGGCGGCGAAGACACGCCGCTGCCGAGCGGCAACTGGCCGCTAGTGGCGGCCAGTGCGCAGCAGTATCTTGCCGGGGTATCGCAGACCGCGCACGAGGCCACGATTGACGACCTCGCGCGGATCGAGGCCGATTTCGCCGGCGCCACGCGGCGGGCCGCGGAGGCCGGTTTCGACTGGCTCGAGCTGCATTGCGCGCACGGTTACCTGCTCTCGAGTTTCATCTCGCCGCTCACCAACCGGCGCCGCGACGAGTATGGCGGCAGCCTCGAAAACCGGTGCCGCTATCCGCTTGCCGTGTTCGCGGCGATCCGCGCGGCGTGGCCGCCCGACAGGCCCATCAGCGTCCGGATCTCGGCGCACGACTGGGCGGAAGGCGGCATCACGCCCGACGATGCGGTCGCAATCGCGCGGATGTTCAAGGCGGCCGGGGCGGACCTCATCGACTGCTCGTCGGGCCAGGTCGTCCCGTACGCCAAGCCGGTCTACGGGCGCATGTACCAGGCGCCTTTCGCCGACCGGATCCGCAACGAGGCCGGCATCGCGACGATCGCCGTGGGCGCGATTTACGAAGCCGATCACGCGAACAGCATCATCGCGGCCGGGCGCGCCGACCTCTGTGCGATCGCGCGGCCGCATCTCGCGAACGCTGCCTGGACGCTATACGAGTCCGCGAAGATCGGCTATACGGACACCGAGTGGCCGAAGCAGTATCGTGCGGCGAAGCGGCAGCTCGAGCGCAACATAGAACGGGAGAAGCAGATCGCCGCCGCCAACGCGGGCCTCACCCCGCAGCAGGTCGCAACGAAACTGCTCGAGGGCTGAAAGCGGGCGCGCCGCCCTGTTCGAATGCATCGGGACAACGTCGAAGGGCAGACCATGGATATCCTGCAACCCCCGGGCTGGGCGCGGCCCAAAGGCTACGCCAACGGCATCGCCGCGAAGGGAACGATGGTGTTCGTCAGCGGAATGGTCGGTTGGGATGCGCAGGGAAAATTCCACACGGCGGATTTCGCGGGTCAGGCGCGGCAGGCGCTCGCCAACATCGTCGAGGTGCTCGCGGAAGCCGGCGCGAGGCCGGAACACATTGTCCGGATGACGTGGTACGTCGTCGACAAGCGCGAATACGTTGCGGCGTACCCTGCGATCGGGAACGCCTATCGCGAGATTCTCGGCCGTCATTTTCCGGCGATGACCGCGGTCGAGGTCGCCGCGCTCGTCGAGGATGCGGCGCGCGTGGAGATCGAAGTCACAGCCGTGGTTCCGGATTGACCGGCAACTTCGGCCCGGCCGGGAATGCCGCCGGGGTAGTGCGGCACCATTTCGAGATCGGGCAATGCGACCGCATCGCCAGGTCGGGTGAATCGAGGAGCCAGGCATGATCGACACGGCAGGAGCGTCCCCGGTGTGGGACAACCCGATGGGGACCGACGGATTCGAGTTCATCGAGTACGCGGCGGACGACCCCCCGGCCATGGGGAAGATGTTCGAGCGGCTCGGGTTCATGGCCGTCGCGCGCCATCGGCGAAAGAAGGTGACGCTGTATCGCCAGGGCGAAATCAACTTTATCCTGAACGGCGAGCCGGACAGTTTTGCGCAGCGCTTCGCGCGCCTGCACGGGCCATCGATCTGCGCGATCGCCTTCCGCGTCAAGGATGCCGGCCAGGCGTACAAGCGCGCGATCTCGCTGGGGGCGTGGGGCTACGATTCGACCGGCGGGCCCGGCGAACTCAACATTCCCGCGATCAAGGGCATCGGCGACTCGATGATCTATCTCGTCGACCGGTGGCGCGGCAAGGACGGCGCGCAGCCGGGCGAGATCGGCGACATCGGCATCTACGACGTCGATTTCGAGCCCATCCCGGGCGCGCCGCAGCATCCGCCCGGACACGGCCTGACGTACATCGACCACCTGACGCACAACGTGCATCGCGGGCGCATGGACGAGTGGTCGGGCTATTACGAACGCCTTTTCAATTTCCGCGAAATCCGGTACTTCGACCTCGAGGGGCAGGTCACCGGCATCAAGTCCCGCGCGATGACGAGTCCGTGCGGCAAGATACGGATTCCGATCAACGAAGAGGGTCAGGAAAAATCGGGCCAGATCCAGGAATACCTCGATCGCTACCACGGGGAAGGCGTCCAGCACATTGCCCTGGGATCGTCGAACCTTTACCGGACCGTCGATTCGCTGACGGCGGCGGGCGTGAAGCTGCTCCAGACGCCGGGCACGTATTACGAGCTCGTCGACAAGCGGATTCCGGGGCATGGCGAGCCGCTCGCCGAGCTGCAGAGGCGGAACATCCTGATCGACGGCGACGCCGACTAGCTGTTGCTGCAGATCTTCTCGGAGAACCAGTTCGGACCCGTCTTCTTCGAGTTCATCCAGCGCAAAGGCAATGACGGATTCGGCGAGGGCAATTTCAAGGCGCTGTTCGAATCGATCGAGCTCGACCAGATTCGCCGCGGCGTGGTGAAGGCGCAGTGATCCTCCCGTGGCGCGCCGTCCTGCGCGGCATCGTGGGTTCACCGCGAGACGAATGCTTGTAAAATGGAGGGCTTTCGCGCTAGCCGGCCATGCGCGATCCTCCAACGGCTGGGTGCCTGATCGATGAATCGCGTTCGAAACTCGTGGCACGCGCTGCTCGCCGGTGCGGTGCTGCTTGCCTTGATTCCGGCGGTCGGTGGCCACACGTCCGACGCGGTTGCCCAGCCGGCGGTCGCCACGGTCGAGTCCGTGCGACCCGAGGTCGGCGAGCCGGTACGGGCGGCGCAGGATTTCATCAATGCCCGGAAGTTTGCCGAGGCACTGGCCGCCATTCGCGCAGCCGATGGCATCGCCGACCGGACCCCGTACGAAAACTATGTCATCGACCGGATGCGTGGCGTCGCCGCCGCCGGCGCCGACGACACGGCGACCGCCATCCGTTCTTTCGAGGCGGTCATCGCGTCGGGGCGCCTTTCCGCGGCCGAGCACACCAAGATCGTGGAAGCGCTTGCCGTCATGTACTTCAATGCCGCGAATTATCCGAGAGCCGTGACGTGGGCCGAGCGCTATTTCAAGGATGGCGGGACGGATCCGCAAATGCGCATGGTGGAGGTCCGCTCCCTCTACCTCGCCGACAATTGCAAGGGCGCCGCGGCGAAATTGCGCGCGATTCTCGATGCGACGGAAGTGGCGGGAGCCGCGCCGGCGCTGGACGATCTCCGGCTGCTGGCGAGTTGCTACTCGAAGCTCGACGACGGTCCAGGCTACGCCTTCGCGCTCGAAAAGCTGCTCGCGCACTATCCCAGCAAGGAATACTGGACCGACGCGATTCGCCGCGTCGAGAAGAAGCCGGGCTTTGCGGATGTCCTGGCGCTCGACGTGCTCCGGCTGCTGCAGGCCACGGGAAGCCTGGCGAGCGCGGCGCAATACACGGCGATGGCGCAGATCGCGCTCAATGCCGGATACCCCGCCGAAGCGAAGCGGGTCCTCGACCAGGGCTTCGCCGCCGGCGTTCTGGGGATGGGCGCCGAAGCGGACCTCCACCGGCGGCTGCGCGACAAGGCGACCCGACAGGCCGCCGAAGACGAGAAGCTGCTGGCGCAGAACGCCAGGGATGCCGCTGCCGCGAAGGACGGGACCCCGCTCGTCAACACCGGTTATGCGCTGGTGACGGCCGGGCAGTTCGACAAGGGGTTGTCACTGATGGAGCAGGGATTCCGGAAGGGCGACGTCAAGCGGCCGGACGATGCCAGGCTGCATCTCGCGATCGCCTACCTCAACGCGGGCCAGAAGGCGATGGCCATCCAGGCGTTCAAGACGGTGCAGGGCGTCGACGGCGCCGCCGATCTTGCCCGCCTGTGGTTGATTCACGCACAACGGTCGTCCAGCTGAGCGCCCCGCCCCGTCGATTCTGGCGCCGCGCGTGGAAGCGGCGCGCGGGCGTGCCGTCGTCGAAGTGGCTTGGAGCGACGCTCCACCGATCGCCGCAATCGACGCGGCACCGCCTGAATGCGCCGACCGAGGCACGATGCGGCTGCTGCTGAAGGCGCTGGCCCTCGTGCCCCTGCCGCTGCTGTACGTCGGCGGCTGGTTCCTCTACGTCATCGCCTATCACGTCGCCAGGTGGCGTCGGCGTCAGGTCGCGGCCGATATCGACCGTGCGTTGCCGGACAGATCCGAGGCCGAGCGCGCCGAGATCCTTCGGATGTCGTACCGCAACCTTGCGGATGTCGCCATGGAAATCGTCTGGGGGTTCGGCGCGAGCGCGGAAACGCTCAAGCGTCACGTCGTATTCGACAATCCGGAAATCATCGAGCGCGGCGCCGCGGCGAATCAATCGGTGGTCCTGCTCGCGCCGCATTTCTGCAACTGGGAGTGGCTGTTGAGCGCCGGCGGCGCCACGTTCGAGCTTCCCATCGATGCGGTCTACCAGACGCTTCGGCTGAAGTCCGTGGACTTGTATCTGCGCGAGGCGCGCTCGCGGTTCGGCGGCAAGCCGATTCCGCGCGAGGATTTCGTCTACCAGATGATGAGCCGGGTGGGCGCCCCGCGCGGCTACGCGCTGATTGCCGACCAGACGCCGCCTGGCGAGGACAAGAAGCACTGGACCCGTTTCCTGAACCGGGACACCGCATTCTTCGTCGGGGCCGAGAAAGTCGCTCGGTTCCTCGATGCCCGGGTGCTCTACGTGGGGATGCGCCGCGTGCGCCGCGGCCACTACACGGTGCATTTTTCGACGCTGGCCGAGCCGCCGTACGACCTCGGCACCGTCGACGAAGACTCCCCGATCATGGAGCGGTTCGCGCGCAATCTCGAACAGGCCATCCTGGAGAGTCCCGCCGATTGGCTGTGGCTCCAGAAGCGATGGAAATACCCGAAACCGTGAGGACTTCGAACCGGCGTTGCATCCACGTCGGGCGCGTTGCAGACGCCTGGCGGACCGGCTCCCGGAATCATCCCGCACCCTGCCAGACCGCGACGGTCGCGAGCCAGCCCTCCGGCACATCGGCGCACCGCAGCGACCAGCGCGCCGGCAGATACGGTGACGGGCCGCCGATCAGCCGGGGGGATTCGGACAGGTCGACATCGAGGTGGCGAAACGGCGCGGCGAGCCCTTCGCCCGTGGCCTTGCTCATCGCCTCCTTGCATGTCCAATAGCGCAGGAAGCGCTGCCGCCGCCCGTCCCATCCAAGGTCCGTGAGCGTCGCCTGCTCGCGTGCGGTCAGGAATTTCCGCGCGAGCCGATCGGCGCCAACCTCGCGATCGATCCGCTCGATATCGATGCCGATCCGCGCGCGGGCGGGCAGGTTCCGGGCGATACCGACGAGGGCGATGTCCTGCGTATGCGAGACATTGAAATCGATGCCGGACGCGGCGTCGGCAAGCTCGGGGCGGCCGCGCACCCCGCGCCGGAGCTCCACCTGCGCGGGGGCGATGCCGAGCACGTCCCCGAGCAGCAGGCGGAGCGCGGTGCGCCCCGCGATCCACCGGTGCCGAAGGGCGTCGGTCCCGAAGCGGTCGGCGCGCGCGAGTTCCGTGGGGGACAACCACGCGGCCATCCGGGCGATCTCGGCGGGCGTCCGGTCGAGCTCGCACCACCACAGCGCGATGCCCGGCAGCGGCGAAGCGAGCTCCCGCGCCGCCGCCGCTGCGCCGGCCGATGGATTGCCCTCCGTCGAAAACTCGTCTGCCGTCACGGCCGTCACCGGAGTTCGATCGGGCGGCGCGCCCGCGCTCGACGAGCCGAATCGCAGCCGCCCTTCGTTGGCGGCAGGATAACCCGTTTACTCGGCGGCGGCGGCGAATCGGCTAACATGCGGCGACGGCCCGAAGGGTGGCCAAGGCCGCGGAACAACCTGCGGGAAAGGGGATACAACATGCGTTTCCTGAGCATTCTCGGCGCGCTCGCGGTGGGCGCCGTCGCGGCGGCGCCGGCGCACGCGCAGGTGAAGATCGGCGTGATCACCTCGGCAACCGGCCCGACCTCGTTCGTCGGCGTGGCGCAGAAGAATTCGGTCGCGCTCCTTCCGAAAAGGATCGGCGACACGACGGTCGAATACTTCTACCTCGACGACGCAAGCGACTCGACGCAGAGCGTCACCAACGCGAAGAAGCTGCTGGCCGAACAGAAGATCGACGCGCTGATCGGTCCATCGGGTTCGCCGAACGCGATGGGCGTCCTCGAGTTCATGGCGGAGGCGCAGACGCCCATGCTGGCGCCGGTCGGCACGCCGGCCGTCGTGCTGCCGATGGACGACAAGAAGCGATGGGTGTTCAAGACGACGCAGAACGACGACATCATCGCCGACGCGCTGATCGACCACATGACGAAAACCGGCGTGAAGACGCTGGGGTTCATCGGCTACAACGATCCGTACGGCGAGAGCTGGTACAAGGCGATCGCGCCGATGCTCCAGAAGGCCGGCATCCGGATCGTCGCCAGCGAGCGGTACAACCGGCTGGATACGAGCGTCACCGGCCAGGTGCTCAAGCTCAAGGCCGCGGCGCCGGACGCGATTCTGGTCGCCGGCGTGGCGGCGGCCGCGGCGCTGCCGCAGATGCAGCTGTCCGATGCCGGGTACGCGGGAAAGATCTACCAGACGCACGGCGCTGCGACCGACGACTTCATCCGCATCGGAGGCAGGAAGGTCGAGGGCACGATCATGGCGGCCGGCCTGATGCTCGTGCTGGACCAGATTCCCGATGGCATTCCGTCGAAACGGGTCGCCGTCGAGTACGTGTCGGCCTACGAGAAGCTCTATGGCTCCAAGCCGGCGACGTTTGGCGCCAACGTCTACGACGCGGGCCTGCTGCTGCAGCGCGCGATACCGGAGGCGCTGAAGAAGGGGAAACCCGGAACACCCGAATTCCGGGCTGCCTTGCGCGACGCGCTCGAAGCCACGAAGGAGCTGGTCGCCACGCAGGGCGTCTACACGATGACGCCCGCCGACCATTCCGGGTTCGACCGCCGCGGGAGGGTCCTGCTCACGATCAAGGACGGCAAGTGGACTCTGCTGGGCGTTTGAGCCGGCGCCCGGCGGCGCGTCCCCAGGCGCCTCGCCGCCGCTGATCCGGAAGATCCGGCCCCCTCCCGCCCGATGCTCGGGCGCCCGGGGGCGCGCCTCCCGCGACGCGACGCCGCACGCTGCCGGGCGGGCCACGGACAGGGCCCCGCGCCCCGCATTGCCGGCACCGCTTCCCCGGGGGTGTGCCGGGGCCCTTCACCGGGTGCCGGACGCCTGGAATCCCTTCAATTCAGCCCCATTTTCTGCTATGATGTCGTCCGATAAGCAGTAGAAATGGGCTGGGCACAGCCCATTTTTTTTTGGCGCGACCCTTTTGCATGGCGATGAACCTGGGCGAATTGCTGGAAATGACGTTGCCCCCCATGGGGTACGAACTGGTCGATTGGGAGATGTCGCCCAAGGGCCGGCACGTCCGCGTCTTCATCGACAAGCCCGCGGGCGTCAGTGTCGAGGACTGCGCCCGCGTCAGCCGCCAGCTGACACGCTTGTTCGCGGTCGAGAACGTCGATTTCGACCGGCTCGAAGTGTCGTCGCCAGGATTGGACCGGCCGCTTCGCAAGGCGGCCGACTTCGAGCGGTTCGTGGGCGAAGAGGCCGATTTCCGGCTGGCGAACCCGATCGAGAACGCACGCAAGATGAAGGGCATCCTGCACGGCCTCGCCGACGGAGCCGTTCTCGTCGAGACCCCACAGGGCATGAAGGCGATCCCGCTGGCCGACATCGACCGGGCGCGGCTCGTACCGAGGATCGAGTGGAGAAAAGCGACATGAATCGCGAACTGCTGCTGCTGGTGGACGCGCTCGCGCGCGAGAAGAACGTGGCCAAGGACATCGTGTTCGCCGCGCTCGAGTCGGCGCTCGCCTCGGCCACGAAAAAGCGCTTCACCGACGAAATCGACGCGCGGGTGTCGATCGACCGCGAAACCGGCGATTACGAGTCGTTCAGGCGCTGGACGGTCGTGCCCGACGAGGATCACGAGGAGCCGGCCTATCAGATCGCGATCACGGACGCCGCCGAACGCGATCCCGAACTCAAGCTCGGCGATGTCGTCGAGGAGCCGCTCGAGCCCGTGGAATTCGGGCGCATCGGCGCACAGGCGGCGAAGCAGGTGATCCTGCAGAAGATCCGCGACGCCGAGCGCGAACAGATCCTCAACGACTTTCTCGAGCGTGAGGACAACCTGCTCACCGGCACCGCCAAGCGCATCGAGCGCGGCAGCGTGATCGTGGAATCCGGCCGCATCGAAGGCGTGATTCCGCGCGACCAGCTGATCCCGAAGGAAATGCTGCGCGTTGGCGACCGCATCCGCGCGTACGTGACGAAGATCGACCGCACCGCCAAGGGTCCGCAGCTCATCCTGTCGCGGATCGCGCCGGAGTTTCTCATGCGGCTCTTCGAGCTCGAGGTCCCCGAGATCGAGGAGGGCCTGATCGAAATCAAGGCCGCCGCGCGCGACCCGGGCATACGGGCCAAGATCGCGGTCAAGTCGAACGACCCGCGGCTCGACCCGCAGGGCACCTGCATCGGCATGCGCGGCTCGCGCGTGACGGCGGTGACCAACGAACTCGCCGGCGAGCGGGTCGACATCATCCTGTTCTCGGAAGACCCGGCAAAGTTCGTGATCAACGCGCTGGCGCCCGCGGAGATCTCTTCGATCGTCGTCGACGAGGAGAAGCACAGCATGGACGTCGTTGTCGACGAGGAAAACCTCGCGATCGCAATCGGCCGGCTCGGCCAGAACGTGCGCCTCGCCTCCGAGCTCACCGGGTG
>JANMBN010000287.1:0-4732 GCA_031360485.1 Betaproteobacteria bacterium
CAAGGCCTCGGCTCCCGCCGGACTGTAGAGGACGCCGCCGCCGGCGACGATCACCGGCTTCTCCGCCCCGCGCAGCAGCGCCGTCGCCGCGTCGAGCTCGGCGCCTTCCGGCGACGGCGTGCGTATGCGCACGAGCGTGGGCGCGAAGAACTCCTCGGGGTAATCGTATGCCTCGGCCTGCACGTCCTGGGGCAGCGCGAGAGTCACCGGGCCGCACTGCGCGGGATCGGTCAGGACCGCGATGGCGCGCGGCAGCGCGGTCAGCAATTGCGAGGCGGCATTGATCCGGTCGAAGTAGCGCGACACGGGCTTCAGGCAGTCGTTGGCCGAGATTCCGCCGTCGTGGAAGTCCTCGATCTGCTGCAGCACCGGGTCCGGCGCACGGGAAACGTAGATGTCACCGGGGAGGAACAGCACCGGCAGCCGGTTGACGTGCGCGGTCGCCGCCGCCGTGACGAGGTTCGTCGCGCCGGGTCCGATCGACGTCGTGCACGCCATCATCCGCCGGCGGAAATGCGCCTTCGCGTAGGCGATCGCCGCGTGGCCCATCGCCTGCTCGTTGTGCGCGCGGTACGTCGGCAGCGCGGCACGATGCCGGTACAGCGCTTCGCCGATGCCGGCGACGTTGCCGTGGCCGAAGATCGCCCACACGCCGCCGAAGAGCGGCACCTCGCGCCCGTCGCAGATCGTCCCCTGCGCCGCGAGAAAGCGGATCAGCGCCTGCGCCATCGTCAAGCGGATCGTGCTCATTCCGGAAACTCCTTCGGACGAGTCTCCGTCCACGCGTCGATCAACGATTCGAAGTTCTTCCGCACTCCGGCGATTAGAGCGGCATCGCCGATGGAACCGGCAAGCCACGCCTGCGCCGGATCCTGGAAGATGGTACGCCCCACGGCAAAGCCCCGGCACGCGCGGCTCCCCGCCGCGTCGGCAAATCCGCGCGCGAGCGCATCGATCGGCGCGTTGAGCCCGAGCAGCACGACGCCGCGGCAGTAAGGGTCGCGCTCGGCGATGAGCGCGTCGATGGCCGGCCACTCGGCTGCTGCAGGCGGCGGCAGCTTCCACCATTCCGGGTAGATGCCGAGGTTATACAGACGCCTCATCGCGCGCACCAGGATGTCGGAGCCCTTCGGCAGGTGCTTCGGCGGCACGATCTCGATCAGCAGCTCGTGCCCGCTCACCTGCACCGCATCGTAGAGTGCCTTTACCTGCGTCTCGTTCTCGAGCCGGTTGCCGATCTCGTCGTCCGGATGGAACGGCACCAGGCATTTCACCACCTGCTCCACCGGCCATCCGGTCAGCGCAGTGCCGATCGAACGCCCGTGCTCGAACACCACGGGATTCGATCCGGGCCATTCGACCGGGCGTCCGACCCACCACCCGCGGCCCGTCGCCGCGTTGAGCGCATCCTGTCCATAACGGTCGTCGCACAGGACGCCGACGCGCCCTTCGATTCCGCGCGCGGATTCCGTCTCGGCAACGGCCCGCACGAAAAGCCTCTTGAGCACCGGCAGGCGGTTTTCGTCGGCGCCCGTCGTGCGCGCGAGGTCGAAGAACGGATCGCGGTGATCGAACGCGAAGATGAAAAGCTCGGGGCGCGGCGCGCGCGGCGCGGTCTTGCGGTGCAGGCGCGTCAATTCCTCGTCGCGATCGGGACGCGGGATGCGCGCGGCGTTGGCAAGGTAATGGTCGAGCTCGATGCGGGTCGGCATCGCCGGCGCGCAGGCATGCCGCGATACGACGAGCGCCCCGCAGGCATTGGCGTAGCGGCAACAGTCGTCGTACGGTTCGCCCCGGATCCAGCCGGACAGGAAGCCCGCCGAGAACGCATCGCCGGCGCCGAGCACATTCAGCACCTCGACCGTGACGCCGCGCCCGTTGAACGCATCGTCGAGCGAGCGCGGGATCGCGCCGTCGATCACCGCGCAGCCCATCGGCCCGCGCTTGACGACGAGCGTGGCTCGCGTCACCGCGCGCACCGCGGCCAGCGCCGCGATGATGTCGGTGGCCCCGCCGGCGATCGCGAACTCCTCCTCGGTGCCGATCACGAGGTCGAACCGAGGCAGGATCGCCTGCAGGTGCGCGGTGACCGTTTCGCTGGCGATGAAACGCGTCTCGCCGTCGCCGCGCTTGGTGAGGCCCCACAGCACCGGCCGATAGTCGATGTCGAGGACGGTCCTCACGTCATTGCGGCGCGCGCGCTCGAGCGCCGTCGTGCTGACGCCGTGCACATGCGGAGTCGAGAAATGCGTGCCGGTGATGAGCAGCGCCTTCGCCTGCGCGAGAAAGTCCTCGGCGACGTCGTCTTCGGTGACCGCCATGTCGGCGCAGTTCTCGCGGTAGAAGATCAGCGGAAACGTGTCGCGGTCCTTGATCCCCAGCACAACGCAGGCGGTGAGCCGCGCCGGATCGACGCTGACGTGCGAGACGTCGCAGCCTTCGCGGGCGAGCGTCTCGTTGAGAAAGCGGCCCATCGCGTCGTCGCCGACCCGCGCCGCCATCGCCGCCTTCAATCCGAGCCGGGCGCAGCCGAACGCGGTGTTGGCCGACGAGCCCCCCAGGTACTTGGCGAAGCTCGCCACGTCCTCGAGGCGCGCGCCGATCTGCTGCGCATAGAAGTCGACGGCCATCCGGCCGAGGCAGACGACGTCGAAGCGCCGGCCGGTGGCAAAACGCGTGTCGTTCTTCATCGGAAGAGGAAAGGTCCGCGCGTGGCGGTATGCAAGGTCTGTCGGGCGCGGCTCCGTTAACATAGAATAACCGATCGGCCGGCGCAACCCTGCGTCGCGCCTCGAGACGGGGAGATCATGATCGACGTCGCACTCTTCGGTGCCGGCCGCATCGGCACGATTCACGCGGGCAACGTCGCGCGCGAGGCTGGCGCGCGGTTGAAGTACGTCGTCGACCCGAACGCGGAATCCGCGCAGGCGCTCGCCGCGCAGCACCGCGCGCAGGCGGGGTCGGTCGCGCAGGTGTTCGCCGACCGGGCGATCGGCGCCGTGCTGATCTGTTCGTCGACCGACACGCACGCCGACCTGATCCTCGCCGCGGCGGCGGCAGGCAAGCCGATCTTCTGCGAGAAGCCGGTCGACCTGGCGATCGGCCGCGCGCGCGTTTGCGCGGAGGCGGTCGCGCGCGCCGGAGTCGCCAGCATGATCGGCTTTCAGCGCCGCTTCGACCCCACCTTCGCCGCGATGAAGGCACGCCTCGCCGCCGGCGAGATCGGGACGCCGGAGATGCTCGTGGTGACGAGCCGCGACCCCGGCGCCCCGCCGATTCCGTACATCAGGAGCTCGGGCGGGATCTTCAAGGACATGCTGATCCACGACTTCGACGTCTTTCGCTGGATCCTGGACGACGAGGCCGAGACGGTGCACGCGAACGGCTCCTGCCTCGTCGACGCGGCGATCGCCGAAGCGGGCGACGTGGATTCGACCGCGGTGACCCTCCGCACGAAGAGCGGCCGGCTCTGCCAGATCAACACCAGCCGCCGCGCCGCCTACGGCTACGACCAGCGCTTCGAGGTGCTGGGCAGCCGCGGGATGCTGCAGGCCGGCAACCACGCGCCGACGGAGGTGACGGCCAGCACGTCGACGGCGGTCGTCCGCGATCTGCCTCTGCACTTCTTCCTCGAGCGCTACCGCGCCGCGTACGCGAACGAATTGGCACACTTTTTCGCCGTGCTGGCCGGAAAGGAAAAACTGCGCACGACGATCGACGACGGACTGAAGGCGCTCGAGCTCGCCGAAGCGGCGACGACGTCGTGGCGCGAGGGGCGGATCGTGCGCCTGTGATAAGTGGGGTCAGATACGACTTTTTATACTCTCGATGATGAGCAGAGGGCCCGCCAAAAGTCGTATCTGACCCCACTTATCACAGGCGCAGCGGCATGCCGTAACCGGTCAGCTCCAGGTATCCGCGCCCCGCTTCGCGCCCGGACAGGAGTGCGCGCACCGCGCCTTCCCAGTAGATCGTGCCGGTGCTCGCGCGAGAGTCGAGTTCCTGGTCGTCGAAGAGCGGTACGAGTGCCAGTTCGATGGCGCCGGCGACGACCGTCATCCCGACCGGGTACAGGACGCCCGTGCGCTTTGATCGCCACGATCGCGCCGGCGTGAAGCGGACCTCGTCCGGCGCGAGCGTGCGCACGCGACCGTCGGCCCCGCGCAACGTGCCGCCCGCCCACAACGTGGCGCCGGAGCTGTCGCGCATCCGGAACGCCATCAGCGCGCCGCCGTCCGCGAGATTGATCCCCGTCCAGTCCCAGCCGATCGCCTCGTCGGCCATCACTTCGCTCGACCATTCGTGATCGAGCCACGCCCGCCCGGTGACCGCGATATTCGCGCCCTTGACTGCTACCGTTCCGGTCACGGTGAGCTGCGGCACGCTGTAGTAGTAGCTCGCTTGCGCGGGCGCCGGACCCTTGCGCGAAAATCCTGCGTCACCCTGCAGCAGCAGCGGCTGCGTGGGCGCGAACCGCAGATCGAGCCCGAACTCGCGCGCGGCGATTCGCGCCGCATACACGCCGTCGCCGAACCCGAGCGACCAGTCGCCGATCCATGCTTTGAGCGAAGACTCTTCGGCGCCGGCGAGGCCAAGACCGGAACGTGCCGCGCGCTGGTCGTGGCGTAGCCGCCCGTCTCGCGTAACGGCCAGCGCCGCGTGCGCGAAAATGAGCTTGCGAGCCGCGAACACGCGCGGATTCGGCTCCGCGACGCGCGGGCGGTTGCGGAAG
>JANMBN010000308.1:0-1861 GCA_031360485.1 Betaproteobacteria bacterium
CCGGATCTCGGAAAGAGGGCACGTTCACACGATCCGATTGAACCAGAGGAGCGAGAGCAGCGACGCGGCGAGCAGGAGGGCGGCCGACGCGGCGGCCAGCAGGAAGCTGATCTCCGTCTCCTTCCGTTCCAGCACGAGCCGCGCGTTCAGGCTTTCGTAAACTTTTCTGAGATCGGCGGCGGTGCCGGCGTGAAAATATTCGCCGCGCGTGACATCGGCGATGGCCTTCAATGTCTCCTCGTCGAGACGCACGTAGACCGACCAGCCCTCGAAACCGATCGTGCCCCCTTCGACCGTACCGAACCCGACGGTGAAGACCCGCACGCCGCGATCGGCCGCCATCCTGGCCGCATCGAGCGGATCCGGTCCCGTCGTCCTCCTTCCGTCGCTCAGCAGGATGATCACGCCCGACGTGTAGGACCCCGGCGCAACCGGCTTCCACTCCTTCTTTTCGGCCTTTGGCGCGGGATCCGGGCGAGTGGCGGGGGCTGGACTGCGCGACAACCCGCCCTTGAACACCAGCGACTCCAGGTCGATCCCGGCATCGGGAAACAGCGTCGCCAGCGCAACGTAGAGGGCGCTGCCGGTCGCGGTGCCGCGTTGCAGCTGGAATCGGTCGATGGCCGCCAGCAGATCCTCGTGATTCTGCGTCGGGGTCTGCACGAGCGACGCCGTCGCGCCGAACGCAACGATGCCGATGCGGGCATTTGCGGGGTGTTCTTCGACGAAGGCCTTCGCCGCGGCCTGCGCGGCCGTCAGCCGATTGGGGTCGACGTCCTTCGCGCCCATGCTGAGGGACACGTCCATCGCAAGCACGATGGTCTGCTGCTGCGAGGGGAGGGTGATCACCGCGCTCGGACGCGCGATGGCGATGATCGCGGCAAGCAGGGCCAGCAGGAACAGGAGCGGTGGAATGTGCCGCCGGAAACGCTGACCGGGGCCGATGGCTTCCTTCATCAGGCTCAGGCTCGCGTACCGGATGGCGCCTTTCTTGCGTCGCCGCTGCAGCAGCACATAGCCGAGGACGAGCGGCGGCACCGCCAGCAGCCACAGCAGCATCTCGGGCCACACGAATGTCATGGAATCCTTTGCCGGCGCGCAGGCCTCGGCCGTCGCATCATGGTGCCCGAAAGCGGGCGGCGCCGTCCATCACTTCGCGGCGGGAATGACCCAGCCGTCGGCCACGTCGAGCTTGATCGCTGCCCCGGGCGTCAGTTCGAAAGGCTCCGGTACGGCGAGGTGCAGGAGCATTTCGGGCGCGGCTTCGACGTGCGCTTCGAGCCGGAAATAGCCACCCTGATAGATGGCGTGGTCGATACGAGCGCTCATCCCGGAGGCGCTCGGAGCGACGATTCGCAGATCCCGTGCGCGAACGCAGGCGCGCGCGGCGCTGGCCGGCTTCTGCGCGATCTCGCAGCGCATGCGGACGGCGTGGCCGTAGAGATCGACGTGACACGTGCCGTCGCCGTCCACGGACAGGACTTCCACCGGCAGCACCATGCCCTCGCCGATGAATTCGGCCACCGTCTGGTCCGCCGGTTCACGATACAGTTGCGATGGGCTGGCGACCTGAAGCAGGCGGCCCTTGTCCATCACGGCGATGCGGTCGGCGAGCGCCATCGCTTCCGCCTGATCGTGCGTGATGTAGATCATCGTCGTGCCGGTCCGCGCATGAAACCGCGCGAACTCGTCTTCCATCGAGGCGCGGAGATGGACGTCGAGATTGGCCAGCGGCTCGTCCAGCAGCACGAGTGACGGTTCGGTTACGAGGCAACGTGCCAGAGCGACACGTTGCCGCTGGCCGCCGGAGAGCAGCGCCGGTCTGCGCTCGGCAAAGCCGTCGAGCTCGACAGGCTCAGCG
>JANMBN010000309.1:0-1997 GCA_031360485.1 Betaproteobacteria bacterium
ATTTCCCTGGCAAGCGCCACCCGTCCGAGGCCGAGGCCTACCTTCGGCACCTAAACCGCATTTTCATTGGTCGCTCGTAGGCCGACGAGCACCGACCAATGACCGCAATGGAGCGCAGACCGTTACGGCGGGTTGTGGCCGGTCAGAGACCTCCGCCGTGTCGACTGGAACGGCCGCTGAATGACGCAGAGCGGCCGTCCACGCATGAAGGGCCGGTCTGAATTGTCGAGCCGCCGTTCAGCGCCGCGGATTGGTCGGCAGTAGTCGACCCTAACCGGCCGTTGCGTGGGACAAGGACGGGACATTCAGCCGCAGTCAACGCGAGACGTTCGGCTACTCAATCACCTTGTCCGCGCGGAGCAGCACTGTCTGGGGGATCGTGAGGTCGAGCACCCGAGCGGTCTTCATGTTGATCACGAAATTGAACGTCGTCGGCCGCTCGATCGGGATGTCGGCCGGCTTGGCGCCCTTGAGGATCTTGTCCACGAAGACGGCGGCGCGGCGATACAACGCGAGATAGTTCGCGCCGTAGCCGAAGAGTCCCCCCGCATCGGCATACTCGATGAAGCTGATCGAGGGCAGGCGCTGGTTGACCGCTCGCTCCGCGATCCCCTTGAAGCTGGGGATGAGCCCCGCGTCCTCGATGACCGTGAGCGCGTCGACGCTTTCCTTCGCCATCGCGGCGAAGACGCCGTCCAGGTCTGCGGGGCCCCGCGCATGAAAGCTCAGCAACGCCACATTCAGCCCCTTGGCTGCGATTTCCATGGCTTGAAGGGACAGTCCCGTTAAGGCGTTATCCGGATTCGCGAGGACCGCCACCCGACGCATACGCGGGATGGCATCCTTGAGCACCTCAAGCCGTTTCGCCGCGAGCTCGGTGACGTAGAACGTGTCGCCCGTGATGTTGCCGCCAGGCCGGGCGAGGCTCGCGACAATGCCCGCCCCAACGGCGTCGCCGACGTTGGTCATGACTACCGGTATCGGATTCGTCGCGGTGGCCTGCTTCGCAGCGAGGGCGCCCGGTACCGAGTGCGTCACGATGACATCCACCTTGAGCCGGACGAGCTCGGCGGCAAGCGCGGGAAGGCGGTCGTACTGGCCTTCCGCAAAGCGGAACTCGATGGTGATGTTCTTGCCCTCGACGTATCCGAGGTCGTGCAATCCGGCCCGGAAAGCGTCAACGCGAGGGGACCATGCCGTTGGGTTGGCCACTCCCAGAAACCCGATTCGCGGGATCTTTGCTTGCGGCTGCTGAGCGAATAATGAGAGCGGGGCAGCGAGAAGCGCGCCAGTTGCAAGCAGAAAGTGCCGGCGTTGGGTCTGTTGCATCCGAGCCCCTCAAGTCGTCTCGACGCAACGAACGCTAGCGCCGGGGGAATCGCGCAGATAGGCGAGCAAATCCCACGCAGAACGCAGTCTACACGCCCAACACTCGGGGCCGATAGCGCCTTCGAACGACCGCAATCGGTGGCGTCGCTGTGCGGCTGCTTGTGGCCGGGAACCGCCTGATCGCCCGGTCGTCGCTGAACGACCCACTCCAGCCATTGCGCCGCACACAAACCGGGCGTTCGACGATAGGTGCTAACCGGGGCGCCGCGCTGAGGCGGGGTCAAGTCTCCGGCGGGCCCGCTGTCATAGGCGCGGGCAAAAACTCGATCCCGTGCCGCTTGCCAATTGCAGGTATTTTGGCCAAGTCGTCTGGAACCGTACGAACCTCTCGATTTACATCTTCGAAAAACGCCGAAGAATGAGCGGGCACAGCAAAAATGAGCACTCGCGCAGGAGACGGCGACGCTCCCTTAAAAGCGTGCACAGTGTTGCGAGGCAAGTAAGTGAAATCGCCAGGTCCGACGCGCACCGCCTTCCCGTCTATCTCGAAGTCGAGCGCTCCCTCGACCACAAAGTAAGCCTCGTCCCAGTCGTGCCGATGCGGCGGTGGGCCGAGGCCGACCGGAATGTCCTCCGTCATTAACGACCAGGCTCCCTCAGTGTCTTTC
>JANMBN010000338.1:0-2439 GCA_031360485.1 Betaproteobacteria bacterium
CGTCGGCGAACGCGAACAGACGACGGCGCTCGATCGGGCACGGCACCCGACATCGAAGCGGGCGCCGTCGAGCTGACCGGGACATTCCCCCCGCAGTTGCCGGCTCCTCCGGGCGAGCGGCTGCAAAGAGGGCCAGACGCGATGCGTTCGGCCCTCTTTTTTGAGTTTCGCCGTATGGCCTTGGCGCGCCCGTTGCGTCAGTAGAAGCGCTCGACGCGGCCGGTGAAGACCACCGGACCTGTCGGTGCGCCGGTGGGCGATCCTCCCGGCGGTTCGACGCTGACGGCGAGCGCCGGGATGTCCCGCAACGCGACGCCGATCGGCTCGCGCAGCGCCACGCGACCGATGCCGGACGCCGGGACGAGGCCCATCGACAGCGGCGGCTTCCCGTCGGGCAGCATCCAGAGCTCGAGCGCGCGTTCGCGCGGAAGATCGACCGGGGCGACCGCCTTGACGGTGAGGTAGCGGCTTCCGCGCTCGGCGGTCGCGACCAGTGCCGGTTTCGCGTCGGCGCCGGCGAGAACCACGACGACGCTTTCGAACGGCCGCTCCGACGTCGGCGCCAGCACCGTGAGCGCGAGCGCGAACGCCAGGGCGAAGCCGGCGATGGCGAGACCCCGCCAAAGGCCGAGGCTTGCCCACCACGGCGCCGGATCACGCGCCGTCGTCGAAGGAGCCCCGGGAGCCGCCAGCCCGAGGCGACGGCGAATCTCCTCCCAGACGCGGGGCGGCGGGTTGACCCCGGGCACCCCGTCCGCCAACGCCGCGAGGCGCCATTCCCAGTCACGGATCGCCGCCGCGACGACCGGGTCCCTCAGCGCGAAGCGGGCGAGCCGCCGCCGAGGTCCTGCCGCCAGCGTGCCGAGCGCGTACGCCGCGGCGAGCGCGTCGAGACGGGCGGAACGGTCGGGACGGCCGAGATCCATGGTCAGTCGTTCACCGGGCGAAGCCGGCGCCCTCCAGGCAAGCCTTCAGTCGCTCGAGCCCGCGCCGCACCCACGATTTCACGGTGCCGAGGGGTTGGTGCAGGTGCTCCGCCAGCTCGGCGTGCGACAGCCCCTGATAGAACGCGAGGGCGATCGCCTGCTTCTGGCCGCCGTCCAGGCTGTCGACGCACTGGCGCACCGAATGAGCTTCGGCCCCGGCGAGCAGCATCTCGACCGGCGTCGGCCCCGGCGCGCGGTACTCCACCTCCGTCTCATCCTCGTCGCGTGTCATGGATACGGTGTCCGGTTCGCGGCGGCGCAGGTGGTCGAGGCACCGGTTGCGGACGATGCTGGTGAGCCAGGTCTGCGGTTTCGCCTTTGCCGCGCTGTAGCTGCCGGCGTGATGCCAGACGCTGACGAACGCCTCCTGCAGCATGTCCTCGGCGAGCGCCGGCTCCCTCAAGATACGCAGGGCGACGCCATACAGATGCGATGCGGTCAGCCGGTAGAGCTCGGCGTAGGCTGCCTGATCGGAAAGCGCGGTGCGCGCGAGAAGTTCCGCCAGCCTGGCGCTGCGGTCGGTTTCGGGAGGGGTCATCGGGTTTCGGGTTCTGTCGTGGGCCGGTCCTGCTAGCCGGATCGGTCTCTCCGCCAGAGGACATCGGCGCGGCCGCCGGCCCGATTCAGCGTTCGCGCCAGCACGAACAGCAAGTCCGAAAGCCGGTTGAGATACCGGCGTGCGGCGTCGCTGACGGGGTCGGTCGCGGCCATGTGGACCAGCGCACGCTCGGCGCGACGGCAGACCGTCCGCGCGACGTGCGCGATCGCGGCACCCCGCGTGCCGCCGGGCAGGATGAACTCCTTCAACGCCCCCAGGTCGGCGTTGAACGCATCGACGGCCTCCTCGAGCCGCGCAACGTGGGCGTCGGTCACGGACGTGTAGCCGGGGATCGACAGCTCGCCGCCCAGGTCGAACAGATCGTGCTGCGCGCTCGTGAGGCACGCGGCGACCGCCTCGGGCAGCGGCTCAGAAAGCAGCAGCCCCAGCGTCGAATTGAGCTCGTCGATTTCGCCGATCGCGACGATGCGCACCGAATCCTTGGCGACGCGCGAGCCGTCACCCAAGCCGGTCGTGCCGGCATCGCCGGTGCGCGTAACGATTTTCGAGAGGCGGTGGCCCATGTTCGGTGGCTGATGGTCGCGGGGCAGCATACGAGAACCGGGATCGCCCGGCAAGCGGCACTGCGCGAAAGGCGCCCCGACCGCAGTATCATTGTGCCGGCGCGCGGCCGCGTGCGCCGCGACCGCACCCATTGCCCGGACCCGCCATGCCCCGCGCGAATCCCTTCGAACGCGACCTCGATCGCAATGCCGCCAACTACACGCCGCTCTCGCCGCTGTCGCTGATCGCGCGCACCGCGTACACGTATCCGCAGCATCTCGCCGTCGTCCACGGCGAGCGCCGATACACGTGGGCCGAGACCTACGCGCGGAGCCGGCGGCTCGCTTCGGC
>JANMBN010000387.1:0-8286 GCA_031360485.1 Betaproteobacteria bacterium
GAAATCGCCGACGACGATATCGTTGGCGGCGGCGAATGCGGGTATCGGCGCCAGCAACAGCCAGGCTGCGGCGAGTCCGACGCGCCACGTCCTGCGCGCGATCACGCGGTGGCGGCGGACGAGGGAGCCGGCGCGGGCGAGGAAGGCGGCGCAAACGCCTCCCAGCGGGCGAGATCGGCCGGCCCATCGACATCCCAGAGCGTCGGCAATTCCTGCCAGGCCACGTCCTGGGCCGCGAGTTTTTCCCGGGTCGCCGCCATGACGGCGGGCGTGCTCCACGCGATCCCGGTGAACGCGTCGACGGACCGGCAAACTCCGACCAGCACGTACCCGCCGTCCTCCGCCGGTCCGAACACCGCATCGTGATCGTCGAGGGCCGAGACTGCCCGCGCGAGATAGGCCACATCGAGCGCGGGGCAGTCGGTGCCGACGAGAATCGCGCGCGATCCTCGAGTGATCGCCGAATCGAGTGCATGGCGCATTCGGGCCCCGAGATCGTCGCCGACCTGCGCCCGGAGCGAGACGTCGTAGCGGTCACGCCAATCGCCGAATGCCGGCACCCCGATGGCCGGCGCGCACCACAGTTCGACGCGATCGACGAGCCCCGCGTCGCGCGCGGCGACCGCCGTCGCGAGCGTCCGTTCGACGAGGCGCACATAGAGAGCGGCGGCCTCCCTGGCGCCGATGGTTCTCGCGAGCCGGGTCTTCACTTCGCCGGGGATCGGACTCTTGGCGAAGATCTGCAGAGTGACCGGTCGTGCCGGAGGCGGGGCGTTGTACTCGCGGGCCAGCCGGTCGACGTCCGCACCGCGCCAATGGGCGAAGCGCCAGCGCCACATCGCGACGATCGTCCGCCACGGCCCGCGGCGCTCCCAGCGCCGCCCCGACGTGACGACCTTATCGCGAAGACAGAGCGGCGATCCTCCGGCGCGCTTCAACCGCCGGGACAGCACGATGTCCTCCATCAGCGGCTGGTCCGGATAACCGCCGACGGCGCCGAAGAGCGCGCGCTCGACGAAGATACCCTGGTCCCCCGTTGCAATGCCCGTCAGCCGCGAGCGCGCGTTCATCATCGCCGCGACAAGGTTCAGCACGCCACGGCGGCCCGCGATCGTCACGTCGAATCGCCCCCAGCGCCGGCCGGATCGCGGCAACTCGTGAAGGACGCCGGCAATGCCCGTGGCCGGCAATCGCGTGTCCGCGTGAAGGAAGAGGAGGACTTCGCCGGTCGCCGCGGCGGCGCCCGCGTTCATCTGCGCGCCGCGGCCTTTCGGTGCCGTGAAGGCGCGGTCCGCGAGCGGGGCCGCCAACGCGAGCGTCGCGTCCGCGCTGCCGCCGTCGACGACGATGATCTCGTGTCCGGCCGCGCGCAGCGGCTGCAGGCGGGCGAGAGTGGCGACGATGCCGCGCGCTTCGTTCCAGGCCGGGACGATGATCGAAACGCGCATGGCCTCTACGCGCGGCGATTTCACCCGAGCGCGCCGGCGCAGCTCGAGCCTTGTCCCGCGGTGCAGCCGTAACAATGATCGGCGACGGCGATCGGCGCGCCGTCCAAATCCGCCGTCAGCAGGTCGCCGACATGCCGGCGCCGCCGCCCGGCCTCGACGAGCGGTATACCCAGCATCTGGTTGAAGTCGCAGTCGTACAGATAGCCGCGGTAGTCGACCGACACCAGCGACCGGCACATGACGTTTTCGAGGTTGTCGGGATTGTGCGCGGAGCGCAGGAGCTGCATGTAGCTCGCGAACTTGCCTTGCGTGACCAGCGTGGAGCCGAAACGCTTGATCGGCATGTTGGCCAGCGTAAAGAGCCGGTTGAATGTGATTCCGAAGTGCGCCGCAAGCTCGCGCTTGTACGTCGCTTCGAGCCGGTCCTGCGCGGGCGGCAGGCTCGGGCCGAGCGGATTGTAGACGAGATTGAGCACGAGCCCCGTTGTCTTGATGCCATAACCCAGCGCATTGAGTTTCTGCAGTCCGAGGATCGACGACTCGAACACGTGGTCGCCGCGCTGCCGGTCGACGTTCTCCTTCGTGTAGCAGGGCAGCGATGCCGTGATCTCGACGCCTTCGCGCGCAAGGAAATCCGCGAGGTCTTCGAAGCCAGGCTCGTTCAGGATCGTCAGGTTGCAACGGTCGATCACGCGGACCCCGAGCGCCCGCGCCTCATGAACGAGGTGCCTGAAATCCGGGTTCAATTCCGGCGCTCCTCCGGTCACGTCGAGCGTTCCGATCTGGTGCGCCGCGAGCACGCGCAGCACCTCGTCGATCGTCTCGCGCGCCATCATCTCCCTGCGGTCCGGCCCCGCATTGACGTGACAGTGCAGACACGCCTGGTTGCACTTGTACCCGAGATTCACCTGCAGCGTGTCGAGCGCGCGGCGGACGATGGGCGGGAAGTCAGTCGCTTTGAGCAGCGGCAGCGTGGCGTGCATCGGTCACCATGGAAGTCGACGTGGGATTGCGCGTGGCGGGAGTGTAGCGTTCGGCAACGTTGCGCTCAAACGGCGGAAGGATCGCCGCGCAGGTGGTCCAGATACCCTGCTCGAGCGATTGCGCGAATTCATCGGGCAGGCGTTCGGCGCGCATCGCCGCCACGACCGGCGCCGGATCGTAGCGGAGCGGAATCAATTCCGGGCGCGGCGCGCCCGCACCCTGCGGGAAGCGCAATTGCGCATAGCCGACGCGTTGCGTTCCATCGTGCGCGGGCCGCCCCAGCACGCCGACGTTGCACCAGAACCCGTGAACCGTCGCGCGGATCCAGGGCAATCCGGAGTGCGTCGCGCAGATGCCGGCGACGCCAAGGCGCTCGAGCCGCGTGTCGATCGCGGCATCGTCCGTTTCGCTCTCCCACACGAATTCGCTCACGTGCTCGGGACTGCCGTGGCATAGGACGAGCGTCGCGCCGCGCCAGCGCAGCTCGATGATGTCCGGCAGGCCGAGCAGCCAAGCTTTGTGCGGCGCGCTGGTGTTCGCCGCGGTGTAATCGTAGGAAATCTGGGCGAACTGCCGGTCGCGCGCGTCGATATAGCCGCAACCGCAGTCGCGCTCGCCGGATCCTACCGCGTGATCGTAGTTGCCCTTGAGACAGACGACATTCGAGCCGCGTATGAGATCGAGCGTGCGGTCGGGCTGCGGACCGAAGCCACCGATATCGCCAAGGCAGAACCGGTTCGGGATTCCGGCCGTCGCGGCGAGGAAGGCCTCGACCGCGGCGAAATTGCTGTACGGACCCCCGCAGAGGGCGATCTCCGTGCAGGCGTCCGGGATTTCAATGACCGTCTTCATGCCTTCGCTGCCCGCGACGAGCGGAACTTCTTGAGCAGCACGGGGAGGAGCGCGAAGAGCCCGAGCAGCACGAAGGCGCCCAGGGTTTCGGTCGAGACGAGCCCCGAAAGGGAGTCGATCCGGCCGAGGGTCTGGCCGAGATTGACGTACACGAACGTGCCCGGAATGATGCCGATGAAGGTTCCGAGGATGTACGTTCGCAGGCTGATGTTCGTGAAGGCCGGCGCGAGGTTGACGAGGAAGAACGGGAACAACGGGACGAGGCGCAGAAACAGCAGGTAGTTGAACGCGTTCTCGGTGAACCCGGCGCTGATCTTCTCGCCGAGCGCGCCCATGCGCCGGCGGGCAGCGTCGGCGAACAGGTAGCGGGCGGCGAGGAAAACGAGCGTCGCGCCCACGGTCGCCGCGAGCACGGCGAGCAACGTGCCGGCCCATCGGCCGAAGATGAAGCCGGTGGTCAGCGAGAGCACGAGCCCGCCCGGCAGACTGAAGGCGACGGCACCGGCATACGCAAGGAAGGCGATGACAAGCGCCAGAAAATAGTGCGCATCGGTAAATGCAAGCAGCGCGTCACGGTTCGCCTTGACCGACTCGAGACCGAGGTAGCGCTCTCCGTCGAACGCAAAGAACGCCGCGATCGCGATGGCGAATACCGCGAGCAACACCAACTTGCCGGCACGGCCGGCCGCCGTGGGTGGCGGAACGTCGGGACGTGTGTTCACGCGCGCGTTCCCTGCAGCCCGAAGAGCCGCTGGATCCACCGTTTCGACGAAGGCGTCAGTCCTTCCTTCAACCGCTGATCGGCGACGCGCCGGTTGATCTGGGCGAGCGTGGGGTAGGCGTGGATGACACCGGTGAGATCCTTCGCGTTCATCCCTTTCGCAACCGCGAGCACGTATTCGGCGATCAGCTCGCCGGCGTGCGGGCCGACGATTGCCGCACCCAGCAGCTTGCCCCTCGGATCCGTGACGATCTTGGCGAATCCCTCGGTCTCGCCCTCCGCGCGCGCGCGGTCGATTTCCTCGAATGCGAACCGGTAGACGCGATGGGCGACGCCGCGTTGCCTGGCCTCCGTTTCGGAGAGGCCGACGCGGGCGAGCTCGGGATCGGTATACGTGCACCACGGAACGACCAGCGAAGGCTTCGCCCACTTCATCCGGAAGATCGCGTGTCGCAACAGGATGCCGGCATGGTGCTCGGCCATGTGCGTGAACTGGTATCCGCCGGCGGCGTCGCCGATCACGTAGATGTTCCGGTTGGTCGTGCGCAATCCGTCCTCGACGACGATGCGGCCCTGTTCGAGCCGAACCCCCGCCGCGTCGAGGCCGAGGCCCTCCACGTTGGCGAGGCGCCCGGCGGCGAGCAGCAGGTGCGACCCCACGAGCACGGTGGGAGTCCCGTCCGCGAGGCGGACGGTTGCGCGGACGTCACCTTTGCGGCCCGAAAATCCGAGGATCGACGCGCCGAGGTGGTGACGAATACCCTCGGCCCGCATCTGCTTGAATACCACGTCGGCAAGATCGGCGTCCTCGCGCGGCAGGATCTGCGGAGCGATGTCGACGACGGCGACTTCGCTGCCGAGGCGGCGGAACGCCTGCGCCATTTCGCTGCCAATCGGACCGGCGCCGATGACGATCAGCGACGGGACAGGCTCGCGCAGATCGAATACGGTCTCATTGGTGAGATAGGGAGTCCCGTCGATGCCCGGCAGCTTCGGGACGGCCGGCCGCGAGCCGGTGGCGACGACGAAGGTTCTGGCGGTGAGCCGGCGGCCGTCGACTTCGAACGCGTCGGGTGCGACGAACTGGCCGCTGCCCAGGATCACGTCGACGCCGAGACCGCGAAACCGTTCGGGGCTGTCGTTGGGCTCGATGCTCCTGATCACGCCTGCGACACGTTCCATGACCTTGGCGAGGTCAGGCTTCGGATTGACGGCTTCGAGGGACCAGCGGTCGGCATGGCGCATGTTGTGCGCGATGCGCGCCGACTTGATCAGTGTCTTCGACGGCACGCAGCCATACCACAGGCAGTCGCCGCCCATCTTGTGCTTCTCGACGAGCGCGATCTTGGCCCCGAGCGCGGCGCCGCCGGCGGCGACGACCAGCCCGCCCGCGCCTCCGCCGATCACCACGATGTCGAATTCCGGTCTTGCCATGATCTTGTGTCGTCGTCCCAGGTCAATGGATCTTACACAGGGTCGGGCCCGAGGCCGCGAAATTCGGCTTGGAGTTTGATGGCCGCCGGCGCTTGCAGAAGGGGGAAACCTGTCTGTGCGGCGGTCAATGGAAATCGCGGGAGCGCGTCTCCAGCTTGCCCAGCAGCAACGAGAGGTCGGCCAGCCGGCCGGCGAGCACATGGACGACCTGCCCCTCGCGCTCCACCTTGCCGAAGACCGCGAGGAGCTTCGCACCGAGCAGTTCGCGGCGCTGGCGGTCGCCGACGTCGCGCCAGACGATCACGTTGGTCGCGCCGGTTTCGTCTTCGAGCGTGACGAAGACCACACCGCTGGCGGTGTCGGGCCGCTGCCGGCCGATGACAATGCCGGCTGTGCGGACGATGCGGCCCTGCGGCACTTTCGCGATCTCGGCCGCCGTGATCAGCCGCCGCCGTTGCAGCGCGCCGCGCAGCAGGGCGAGCGGGTGCCGCCGCAGCGTCAGCGAGAGCGTCCGGTAATCGGCGACGATGTCCTGCCCCTCGGTGGGCGGTGCCAGGGCGGGATCCGCTTCGTCGAATGGGCTGCCTGCGATGAGAGGCGGCAGCCGTTCGACGCCGGCGACATCCCATGCGGCGTCATGGCGGTGGCCGGCGAGTGCCGCGAGCGCGCCGGCCTCGGCGAGGCAGGCGAGGTCGCGCTTGTCGAGCCGCGCACGGCGCGCGAGGTCGGCGACGCTCGCGAATGGCTCTCCCCGCCGCACGTCGACGATCCGCAGCGCGCCGGCTTCGGAGAGTCCGGCAACGAGACGGAGGCCGAGGCGCAATGCGGGGGGCGACTGGCGCTGTCCGGCTGAAGCCGGACCCACGACCGGGGTGTCCGTGGGGCCGACTTCAGTCGGCGAGGGACCCACGACCGGGGCGTCTGTGGGGCCGACTTCAGTCGGCGGTGTGTCCCACTCGCCCGCTTTCTCCAGCGTGCACTCCCACTCGCTCACCATGGCATCCACCGGCCGCACCTCGACGCCGTGCCGGCGCGCATCCTGCACGAGCTGCGACGGCCCGTAGAAGCCCATCGGCAGCGAATTGAGCAGCGCGCCGCAGAACGCCGCCGGCTCGTAGCGCTTCAGCCACGCTGACACATAGACAAGCAGCGCGAACGACGCCGAGTGCGACTCCGGAAAGCCGTACTCGCCGAAGCCCAGGATCTGCTGGTAGATCTGCCGCGCAAACGTCTCGGCGTAGCCGCGCGCGCCCATGCCATCGACAAGCCGCTGCTCGAATTGCTCGAGGCCGCCCTTGCGCCGCCACGCCGCCATCGAGCGCCGCAGGTGGTCGGCCTCGCCGGGCGTGAACCCTGCCGCGACGATCGCGAGCTGCATCACCTGTTCCTGGAAGATCGGCACGCCGAGCGTGCGCGCAAGGACGCTCTCGACGGCTTCGCTCGGATAGGTGACGGGCTCCAGGCCCTGCCGGCGGCGCAGGTACGGGTGCACCATCCCGCCCTGGATCGGGCCGGGCCGGACGATGGCGACCTCGATCACCAGATCGTAGAAGCACGCAGGCTTCAACCGCGGCAGCATCGCCTGCTGCGCGCGCGACTCGATCTGGAACACGCCGACGGTGTCGGCGCGCTGGCACATCGCGTAGACCTCGGGATCCTCGGCCGGAATGTCCTGCATCGTGAGCTCGCGACCGCGCAACTGCGACACCATCCCCAGCGTGCGCCGGATCGCCGACAGCATCCCGAGTGCCAGGCAATCGACTTTCAGCAAGCCCAGCGCGTCGAGGTCGTCCTTGTCCCACTGCAGCACGGTGCGGTCCGGCATCGCCGCGTTCTCGACCGGCACCATCCGCTCGAGCAGATCGCGCGCGATGACGAAGCCGCCGACGTGCTGCGACAGGTGGCGCGGGAAGCCCATCAGCTCGTTGGTCAGCGCGACGAGCCGGACGATGACCGGGTTGTCGGGCTCGAACCCGGCCTCGCGGATCCGTTCGGACTTGACCTCGCGGCCATCCCACCACGCGAATACGCCGGTGAGCCGGTCCACCTGCGCGAGGTCGAGGCCCAGCGCGCGGCCGACATCGCGCACCGCGCTCTTCGGCCGGTAGGTGATGAGCGTTGCCGCCAGCGCCGCGCGGTCGCGGCCGTATTTCGCGTAGATGTACTGGATCACCTCCTCGCGCCGCTGGTGTTCGAAGTCGACGTCGATGTCGGGCGGCTCGTTGCGCTCCTTCGAGATGAAGCGCTCGAACAGCATGCTCATCCGCGCCGGGTCGACCTCGGTGATGCCGAGCGCATAGCAGACCGCCGAGTTGGCCGCCGAGCCGCGGCCCTGGCAGAGGATGCCTCGCGAACGCGCGAACGCGACGATGTCGTGGACGGTGAGGAAATACGGCTCGTATTTCAACTCCGCGATCAGCGTGAGCTCGTGTTCGATCAGTTCGCGAACCGCGGGGGGAATGTCAGGCTGAAGCCCGACCCGCGACTCATGCTGTCGTAGGTCAGGCTGAAGCCCGACCCACGACTCGTGCTGAAGCCCGACCCGCGACTCGTGCTGTCGTAGGTCAGGCTGAAGCCCGACCCGCGACTCATGCTGAAGCCCGACCCACGACTCGTGCTGTCGTGGGCGAGGCTTCAGCCTTGCATACCGCCTTGCCAATCCCTCCTCGACCAGCGTGCGCAGATGCGATGCCGGCGTCTCGCCCTCCGGCACGATCTCCTCCGGGTATTCGTAGCGCAGCTCGTCGAGCGAAAACGTGCAGCGCCGTGCGATGGCCGCAGCCTCCGCAAGCCATTCCGCCGGATAGATCGTCGCCAGCCGCGCCCGCGAGCGCAGGTGTCGCTCGC
>JANMBN010000410.1:0-6372 GCA_031360485.1 Betaproteobacteria bacterium
GGTCGGCCGCGGAGTCCCGACGAAGACCGCCTTCGGGCGAAGGGTCACGCGCGTCATCGCGAACTTGCCCGAGGCATTTTTCGCCATGACGCCCTCGGCATCGTCAACGTAACTGTCGACGCAGTATTTGTGCTTCGCGGCGATCGAGAGAAACCAGAGCATGTGGCAGCTCGAGATGGAGGCGACAAACGCTTCCTCCGGGTCGACCGCGTCCGGTCGTGAATAGGGCAGCGGAACGGAGTGCGGCGACGAAGAGCCCGGGACCTCGACGCCGCCGTCGAAGAACCACATGTGGCCGCGGCTGTACCGGTTGTCGGTAAAGCGCTGGTCGCCGCGCTCCCAGCGGATGGTGGCGGTGTATTTGGACATCGCGCTATCGGGCTCCGCCCATGACGATACACGTAAACCGGCCCGAAAGGTCCGGCCGAACGTCCCGACCGGCGCGCGGGCGGCGGTGTCACGGCGTGCGCGTAGCGTTGGGAATGACGACGACACCGTGATTCGCGAGCGCGACGCCGATCGGGGCGCCGACGGCGAGCGGCCGGTCGACGGCCGTCGAAATGACGAAGAGGGCGCCGATCGGCGTGTCGAGCGTGTACTCCATCAACTGACCGAGGTAGGAAGCCTTCTTTACGGTGGCGGACAACGGCGCATCGCCGTCGTGCCGGAGCTCGATCGCTTCGGGGCGGATCGCGACCTCGCATTCGCCGTCGGCCGCGCCGCCGTGCGGCAGGGACAGCGTGATCGGACCGAGCGTGACATCGGCCCGCGTGGCATCGCGGCGGACGATCACGCCGCGCACGCGGTTGGCATCGCCCATGAATCCGGCGACGAATGAGTCACGCGGCTGCTCGTAGAGTTCGCGCGGCGCGCCTTCCTGCGCGATGACCGCCCTGTCCATCACGATGATGCGGTCCGAGACCGCCATCGCCTCCGACTGGTCGTGCGTCACGTAGACGACCGTCAGGTTCAGACGCTGCTGAAGGTCGCGGATCTCCTCGCGCATCTGCCGGCGAAGGCGAGCGTCGAGATTCGACAGCGGCTCGTCGAACAGCAGCACCGACGGCTCGAGCACCAGCGCCCGCGCCACCGCGACGCGCTGCTGCTGGCCGCCCGACAGCTCCGACGGCAGGCGCGCGTCGAGACCGGTCAGCCCCACCGTCTCGAGCGCGACGCGGGCCTGTTCCTCCGCCCGGGGTTTCGATTTCCCGGAGACGACCAGGCCGTAGCGAACGTTCTCCAGCACCGTCATATGCGGAAACAGCGCATAGCTCTGGAACACCATCGACACGTCGCGCTCGGCGGCGGCGCGCGCGGTCACGTCCTCGCCGCCGATGCGGATGGTTCCCGCGGAGGGGAGCTCGAGTCCGGCCAGCATCCGCAGGATCGTCGTCTTGCCGCAGCCCGAAGGTCCGAGCAGCGTGACGAGCGTCCCGGCGCCGATGGTGAACGAGACGTTGTTGACGGCGACGACCTCGCCGTAGCGCTTGGTCACCTGCCGGAATTCGATCGATGCGGCTTTCATGCGGAATCCCCGAATTATCGCCGAGTCATGCGGCGCTGCCGCCGAGTTCGCCCAGGCCCGCGGAAGCGACACCCGCCGCCCGCCGGCCGAGCCGGCGCTCGCCGACGAGCCATTGGATCGCCCCGATCACGGCCAGCATCAGCACGATCAGCACCGAACTGTACGCGATCGCGACGCCGTAATCGCCGTTGACGACGCGGTTGATGATGTACGTCGTCGCCCATTCGTACTCGGCGGAGACGAGAAAGATGACCGCCGACAGCGTCGTCATCGCGCGGACGAAGCTGTACACGAGCGCGGCGACGACCGCGGGCTTCAACAACGGCAGCAGGATCGTGCGCAGCGTCGTGAAGCCGCGCGCGCCCAGCACCGTCGACGCTTCGTCGAGGCTCCTGTCGATCTGGCTCATCGCCGCCATCCCGGCGCGCACGCCCACGGGCATGTTGCGGAACACGTTGCAGACGATGAGGATCAGCGCCGTGCCGGTGATCTCGACCGGCGGGACGTTGAACGCGAGGATGTACGCGACGCCGATCACGGTGCCCGGAATCGCGAACGACAGCATTGTGCCGAATTCGAATGCACCCCGGCCGACGAATTTCTGGCGCGTCAGCAGGTAGGCCGCAAGGATGCCGAGGGCAGCGGTGACCGGCGCGGCGATCGCGGACAGCCTGACCGTGGTCCAGAACGAGTTCCACGCCGCGCCGGCCCACAGGATGCCGTGCGCCGTCCATTCGATTCCGAACGCCTTCGTGTAGTGCCGCAGCGTCAGCGTGTAGTCGCGGCCCCAGGTTTCGACGAAGCCCCCGGTCAGCGCCATCGCGTAGATGACGGCGGTGAACGCCGCCCACGGCAGCGCGACGCCGTAGCAGAGGCGGCGCACGCCGTCAGGCAGCTGCGTCGGCAGGCCCGAATCTCCCTTGCCGGCGAGCGACGTGTACACCTTGCTTCCGAGCACGGCGCGCTGCAGGAAGAACGCGCCGAACGCGAAGACGAGGAGGAGGATTCCGAGCGTGGCCGCGCGGCCCTGGTCGAGCTGCGCGCCGACGACGGAGAAGAAGATCTCGGTGGACAGCACGCCGAAGTTGCCGCCGAGCAGGATCGGATTGCCGAAGTCGGCGATCGATTCGATGAAGCTGATCAGGAAGGCGTTGGCAAGTCCGGGCCGCATCAGCGGCAGCGAGACGTCGGCGAACACGCGCCAGCGGCCGGCGCGCAGTGTCTGTGCCGCTTCCTCCATGCTCGGCGACACGCCCTCGACGACGCCGATCAGCACGAGAAAGGCGATCGGCGTGAACGCGAACACCTGCGCGACCAGCACGCCCTGCAGCCCGTAGATCCAGCGCCCGAGCTGCCAGCCGAACAGGTATTCGAGCAGCTGATTGACGAGGCCCGAGCGGCCGAATATCAGGATGAGCCCGAGGCCGATCACGAACGGGGGCGTGATGATCGGCAGGATCGTGAGGACCCGCAGCGATCCCTTGTGCCTGAATCCCGTGCGGGTCGCGATCAGCGCGAACGCGAGGCCGAGCGCCGTGCAGCCGGCCGCGCACAGGAATGCGAGCGTGAGCGTATTCCAGGCGACGCCGCAGCGCGTGCTGGCAGCGACGCAGCCCAAGCCCCAGATCTTCTGGGTGAAGAGCCGGTCGGGAAGCGCGGACAGCGAGAAGGCGCCGACGTTATCCTGCAGCGCGGAAACGAGGATGCGGACGACGGGGAAGAACGTGAACACTGCGACCAGCGCGGTCACGCCGACCACGCTCGCGGTGACGAACGGATCGCCCTTGAAGCAGCCGCGGCCGGCAAGTCCCAGCGAGAACAGCATGCCGAACGCGGTGACGACCAGGGCGGCGCCGAGCCCCATCCCGAACTGGCCGCGCGGCGGCGCAGGCAACGTCGCTGCCAGCGACTCGAAGTACCATCCGGACGGGCCGATCAGGAAGCCCTGCGCGAACAGGTAGGCGAAGCCGGTCGCGCCGACGGCAATCAGCGCATTCGCGCGCGCCTTGTCGGTCATCGCCACGGTGGCGACCGCTGCTCCCGCGGCGAGGAGGAGGCCGAGCGGGGCGAGCCACCCCCGGCCGTGAACGAAGATCTGGAGCAGCGCGGGCGCTGCCTCCCGGGTCGCGAGATGCGCGACCCAGCCGAGGGTGAACACGCTGTCCTGCAGCGCGTACCACGGGACGAGCAGGAAGCCGGCCGCGCCGACGGCGAGCCAGACGAGCAGCGGGCGGCGCGTGTCGCGCATCGGGGTCAGCGCATCGGGTCCACGGCGCCCTCGGCAGACGGCCGGCATGCCAACTTCACCGCGGCGCCTGACCGATTTCCTTTTCCCAGCGCTCGAGCAGGCGCTTGCGCGTCTCGCTCGATCCGTACTTCGCGAAATCGTAATCGACCACCTTGATCTCGGCCAGGTTCGGCACCATGGCCGGGAGCGGGACGCTCTTGTTGGCCGGGATCGCGTACTCCTTGACGTCGAGCCCGATCCTCTGCGCGTCGACCGTCAGCGCCCAGTCGACGAATTTCTTCGCGTCTTCCAGGTTGCGCGCGCCCTTGATGATGGCCATCGACCCGACCTCGTAGCCGACGCCTTCGCAGGGCAGCACGGGCTTGACCGGGAATCCGGCGACGATCTCGTTGATCACGCCGTGCAGCACCGTGCTGCCGACGTAGATCTCGCCCTGCTTCACCGCCGTCATCGGGCCGATGCCCGAGCGCGCGTAGGAGCTCACGTTGGCGTGCAACGCCTTCATGTACTTGAACGCGTCGTCCTCGCCGAACACCTGCACCAGCGATGCCAGCATCAGGTACGCGGTGCCGGAGGAATTCGGGTTGCCGAGCATCACCTCGTTCTTGTAGGCGGGATCGAGCAGATCCTTCCAGCATTTCGGCACCGGCAGCTTCCTCTTCTGCTGCAGCTCCGTGTTGTAGCCGAGGGCGAGGATGCCGCCGTAGACACCGGAAACGCGGTTCTGCGAGACCTCCGAAATGCGCCGCGCCCAGTCCTGGAGCTGGTTCAGGTTCGGCGATCGATAGGTTTCGAGCAGGCCGTCCTCCGCCGCCTGCAGATACGCGTCGCCGGGACCCGCCCACCAGATGTCGCCCTTGGGATTCGCCCGCTCGGCCTTGACTTGCGCGAGAATTTCGCCGGTGGCCTTCTGCACGACCGCAACCTTGACGCCCGACGCCTTCTCGAAGCCAATCGCCATGCCCTGGCACCATCCGGTGTTCGGCGAGCTGCAGTACAGGTTGAGCCGGCCCGCGGCCGGGATGGCGGCGACCAGGGCGGTCGCGGCCGATAGCGCGACGATGAAGCGGCGAAGCATGCGGGACTCCGTTCGGGAAAGGCCCGGAAGAGCGCGACCCCGGCGATTATGGCCCGATCCGAGGTCACTTGGCGATGGAGCCGACCTCCTTGTCCCAGCGCTCCAGAAGCCGCTTGCGCTCGGCCGAGGTGCCGTACTTGGCGAAATCGTAATTGATGAGCTTGATGTCGGCGAGCTTCGGCGACAGCGGCGAGACCGGCGCGTTGACGTTGGACGGGATCTGGAACTGCTTCGACTGCGCGCCGAGCGACTGCGCCTTCGCCGTCAGCGCCCAGTCGACGAACTTCCTGGCGTTGTCGAGATTGCGCGCGCCCTTGACGATCGACAGCGAGCCGATCTCGTAGCCGGTGCCTTCGCACGGCGCCGCGCCCTTCACCGGGAAGCCGGCCTGCGCCTCGGTGACGACGTCATGGATGAACGAGACGCTCGCCAGCGTCTCGCCGCGGGCCGCCGCCTTGATTGGAGCCACCCCCGAACGCGGGTAGTTGTTGATGTTCTTGTGCAGCGCCTTGAGATATTTGAATGCTTCCTCTTCGCCGAAGACCTGCACGAGCGTCGCGATCGCCGTGTAAGCCGTGCCGGATGCGTTGGGATTCGCCATCTGCACTTCGCCGGCGAATTCGGGCTTGACCAGATCCTTCCAGCAGGCCGGCGCCGCGATCTTCTTCTTGGCGAGGAGTTCGGTGTTGTAGCCGATGCCCAGCGCGCCGAGGTAGATGCCGACGGTGCGGTATTTGGATTGCTCGGCCTGCTTCTGCGCCCAGGGCTGAAGCTGTGCCAGCATCGGCGACCTGTATTCGTCGAGAAGCCCCTGCTCGGCTGCCTGCAGATGCGGGTCGCCGGTGCCGCCGAACCAGACGTCGAGCTTCGGATTCGCCCTCTCGGCGGCAATCTGGGCGAACGATTCGCCCGAACCCTTGAGCGTCATCGCGACCTTGATCCCGGTCTCCTTCTCGAACTCGATCGCGGCAAGGCTGCACCATTCCGCCTGCACCGGGCAGATCGCATTGAGCTGGCCCTGGGCAAAGCCCGGCGCGGCCAACGCGGCGATGGCCAGGAGGGCGGTTGCGACCGCGCGTTCCGGGGTGAAAGACATGGCGGTTTCTTCCTTTCGTTTCATGCGTTCGCGATGCCCGCGGACAGGTAGGTGTGCTGGATCGCGATGAGCGGCGTCATGCCGTCCTGCATCGGCTTCTGAAACGCTTCGCTCACCTCGACGATCTGCCGGCCGGACTCGGGTTAGCGAAAGCAGATCGTGGCGCCGTGCGCGATCCCCTGGTCGACGGAGGGTTGCGATGTCGCTCATGGTTGAACCGTCCCCACGAAAGTGGCTCTCACCGGTAGCGTTTCATTATCCTGCCAAGGGACGTCGCGGACAACGAGGGTTGGGGATTGCCGTGCGCGCGGCGCTTCACGTCGAGGGCGCGCGCTGTGCCGCCGCCTTGATCGAGCGCATATCGGACGTCGGGTACGATGGCCCGCGTTGCCGTCATTCGGGAGCGGCCGCCGCGGCTCGATGCC
>JANMBN010000438.1:0-2756 GCA_031360485.1 Betaproteobacteria bacterium
GCCGAACGTCGCGAACGAGCCGTTTCAGCAACGAGGCATGGCTTCGTGGTACGGGCGCAAGTTTCATGGGCAAAGAACTTCCATCGGTGAAACCTACGACATGTACGCGATGACGGCCGCGCATCCGACGATGCCGCTGCCATCGTACGCGCGCGTCACCAACGTGGCCTCCGGCAAGAGCGTGATCGTCCGGGTCAATGACCGCGGGCCGTTCCTGCACGACCGCGTGATCGATCTCTCCTTCGCGGCGGCGACCCGGGTCGGAATCGCCCAGAAGGGCAGCGGCGAGGTCGAGGTCGAGGCGATCATTCCGAACGAGTCGTTGATGCTCGCTTCCGCGGCGCCGCTGCCGCCGGTCGCGGACACGCCCCTCGCGGTTGCGCCGGCGGGCACGCCCCCCGCGGAAGTGGCGGCTGCCGTCCCGGTCGCCAGTGCGGAGGGCGGTTTCGTGGTCCAGCTGGGAGCCTTCGGCAGTTACGCCAATGCACAAAACTTTGTTGCGCGCCTTGCGAACCAGATCGCCCAGGTCGGGGTCGAAGCGAAGGTGCGTCAGGTCAACGGGCTGTTCCGGGTGTTCGTGGGCCCGTACCCGATGCGCGACGACGCGAAACGCACCGCGGACCGGCTGCGCGACGCGTTGGGCCTGCCGTCGACGATAGCGATTCATTGAGGGTGACGCGTCATCGAGGTGCGGTGTCGCCGCGTTAACCCGATGGAAAGGGGACATCCGTTATAATTCCCGCGTGACGCTTCTTGCGGCGTTCGCGTGACCCGCAAACCCGTTTCGGTTCGCCCGTCCGGGATGCAACGTCACCACCCCCCGCGCCGTCGCACGAATTTCATCGTGGAATGAGCCCGACAGTCTAAGGATCCCCTTGCGCCGTCTCCTCCTCGCCTCACTCGCGTTCGCTGCGCTGGCCGCCGCGCCCGCGCACGCGCAGCTCACCATCGAAATCGTCGGCGGTGCCGGCACGACGGTCCCCATCGCGATCGTTCCGTTCGGGAACGAAGGCAGCTGGCCCCTCGGGATCACCGGCATCGTCGGCGCCGACTTGCAGAGGAGCGGCCTGTTCAAGCTGGTCGACGACGGCGGAATCGTCCCGCGACCCGCCCGTGCCGAGGACGTCCGGCTCGGCGACTTCCGCGCGCGCGGCGCCGATGCGGTCGTAGTCGGGTCGATGCGCGCGCTGGGCGACGCACGGGTCGAGGTCAAGTTCGCGCTCCTCGATGCCGTCAAGCAGACGCAGCTGGCGGCGGTGAGCTACACCGTCGCGCCGTCGCAGTTCCGCGCGACCGCGCACAAGATCGCCGACGTCATCTACGAGAAGCTCACCGGCGACGCCGGCGTCTTCTCGACGCGCATCGCATACATCACGAAGCAGGGCTCGCGCTTCGAGCTGATCGTCGCCGACGCCGACGGCGGCAGTCCGCAGGCGGTCGTCGCGTCGAACGAGCCGCTGCTCTCGCCGTCGTGGTCGCCGGACGGCACTCGGCTTGCCTACGTCTCGCTGGAGAATCGCAAGCCCGTCATCTATGTCCAGTCGATGGCGACCGGCCAGCGCCAGGTGCTCGCCAATTTCCGCGGCAGCAACAGCGCGCCCGCCTGGGCGCCCGACGGGCGCCGGCTGGTCGTGACGCTGACCAAGGACGGCGGCTCGCAGCTCTTCCTGATCAACGCGGACGGCACCGGCGTGCAGCGGCTGCTGACCTCGGCGGGCATCGACACGGAGGCGTCGTTCACGCCTGACGGAAAGGCGCTGCTCTTCAGCTCCGACCGCGGCGGTACGCCGCAGATCTATCGGCTCACCGTCGCGACCGGCGCGGTCGAGCGGATGACGTTCGAGGGCAGCCACAATGTGTCGCCGCGCGCGACGCCCGACGGCAAGGGCTTCGTGTTCGTGCGCCGCGAGGGCGGCCGCTTCATGGTCGCGATACAGGATTACGCGACGCGGCAGGTGCAGATGCTGACGCCGGGCCCGCTCGACGAAAGCCCCAGCGTCGCGCCCAATTCGAAGCTCATCATCTACGCGGCGCAGCAGGGGCCGCGTGGTATATTGGCCGGTGTATCCTCCGACGGCCGCGTAAAACAGCGGCTCGTCTCGCCGGCGGCCGATGTACGCGAGCCCGCCTGGGGACCGCTGCCGCGGTGACCCCCTTTCAATCGAGGAGTCCTTTCATGCGCAAGTGGATTATCGGAGCATTTATCGTCATGGCGCTCGGGGGTTGCAAGAGCACGGACACGCAGAACGCCGCGCCGGTCGAGGAAGGCGCGGCGACCGCGACGTCGCCTGCGGCAGGATCCGGTGCGACGACCTCCGGTGCGTCGACCGCGGGCGTCAGCGGAACTCCTGGCGCCGGCGCGGGCACGGCCGCCGCGCTCAGGGACCCGAACAGCATCCTGTCGAAGCGCAGCATCTATTTCGACTACGACCAGTTCGCGATCAAGGACGAGTACAAGGCGATGATCGAAGCGCACGCCAAGTACCTGCAGGCCAACCGCAACGCGCGGGCAACGCTGCAGGGTCACACCGACGAGCGCGGGACTCGCGAGTACAACATCGCGCTGGGACAGAAGCGCGCCGACGCGGTGAAGAGGGTGATGCTGCTGCTCGGCGCCGGGGAAATACAGATCGAGACGGTGAGCTTCGGCAAGGAAAAGCCGCGCCGCGAAGGGCACGATGAAGCGTCGTGGGCCGAGAACCGCCGCGTCGACATTATTCACGCCGGCGAGTGAGCGAGGTGGGCGAGCGTCAGCG
>JANMBN010000232.1:0-12320 GCA_031360485.1 Betaproteobacteria bacterium
CCTTCAACTGCGCGAGGGTCGCGGGCCGGCCATTGATCCAGGCGCGGCTGCGTCCTTGCGCGTCCAGCGTCCGGCGCAGCAGCAGCGGGCCGTCGTCGGACGCGAGGTCCTGGTCGGCGAGCCAGGCGCCGATCGCGAGGCGGTCGCCGACGTCGAACGCGGCGGCAAGCTCGGCCCGCTCGGCACCGGGTTTCAATTGCCGCAACTCGAAGCGGTCGCCCAGGAGCAGCGCCAGCGCATCGAGCAGGATCGACTTGCCGGCGCCCGTTTCGCCAGTGAGCACCGAGAAGCCGCCGTCGAGCTCGAGATCGAGCGATTCGACGACCACGAAGTTGCGGATCGACAGCAACCGGAGCATAGCGGGATCCGACCCTGCCTATCTGCCGCGCAGCTGCTCGGGCGTCTCGCTCCAGTGCAGCTTTTCGCGCAGCATCGCGAAGTAGTCGTGACCCTCGGGGTGGAGAAAACGCGCCGCATGCGGTGCCCGTTTCACGGTGACGCGTTCGCCCTCCGTCAGCGCGAAATGGGCCTGTCCGTCGCAGTGGAGCGCCGCATCGCGCCCGCGCTCGAGGGTCAGGGCTATCGTCGCGGTGTCGGCGACCGCGATCGGCCGGTGCGTGAGCGCGTGCGGCGCGACCGGCACCAGCGCGAACGCCGGAACATGCGGATCGAGGATCGGGCCACCCGCCGACAGCGCGTAGGCGGTCGATCCGGTCGGGGTCGCGACGATGATTCCGTCGGCGCGCATCGCGTAGACGAAGCGGCCGTCGATCTCGACCGCGCATTCGATCATCGTGCCGCCGCCGCCGCGATTGAGCACGACGTCGTTCAGCGCGTAGGCCGCGTCGCGCGTGCCGTCGGCACGCACGACCTCGGCCGCGAGCAGCGTCCGCCGCTCCTCGACGTAGCGGCCGGCGAGCATCGCCGCGAGCGTGTCCTCCATGCGTGCGATCGGGATGTCGGTGAGGAAGCCGAGGCGGCCCTGGTTGATCCCGATCAGCGGCACGTTGAACGGAGCCAGGTGGCGCGCGATCGAGAGCATCGTGCCGTCGCCGCCGACGACGATCGCGACGTCGGCGAGCGTTCCGAGCGTCGCGGACGGTGCGGACGCGTAGCCGGGAATCGGCGTGGACCGCGCCGTCTCGTCCTCGAGCACGACCTCGTGCCCGATCGAGGCCAGGAACGCGGCCAGGCGCGAAAGCGGCTCGGCGATGCCGGGAGTCGCGTGGCGACCGATCAGGGCCACCCGGCGGAAGCGGGCGGCCGGCCGAAGTGCGGGAGCGGACGGAGTCATCGTCGCGATTAGAGCACAGGCGTCGCCGCGGCCATAGCCGACCAACGCATGACCGGGAGGGCGGACCGCGGCATCTTCCGCCGAATGCCGGCCCGGCCTCGTCCGGCGAACGCGTGCCCGGGTACCGGTTCGGACAGGCGGCAGCGGTTTCCGCGCCGGCATCTGTAAAATGGCCGGCATGCTCGATCCCCGCGCCCAACACCTGCTGAAGACGATAGTCGAGCGCTATGTCGTCGAGGGCCAGCCGGTCGGCTCGCGCGTGCTTTCGAAGCAATCGGGACTCGAGCTCTCGCCCGCGACGATCCGCAACGTGATGGCGGACCTCGAGGAGCTGGGGTATATCGCGAGTCCGCACACGTCGGCGGGACGAATCCCCACCTCCAAGGGCTACCGCTTCTTCGTCGACAGCCTGATGGTGATGAAGCCGCTGGAGCAGGTCGAGATCCATCGCCTCGAAGGCGAATTCACCGCGGACCGGCCGCAGCAGCTCATCAACGCCGCGGCATCGCTGCTGTCGCAGCTCACGCATTTCGCCGGCGTCGTGATGACGCCCTCGCGGCGCGAATCGAGCTTTCGGCACATCGAGTTCCTGCGCCTGTCCGAGCGGCGGGTGCTCCTGATCATCGTGACGTCCGAAGGCGATGTGCAGAACCGCATCCTGCACACCGACCGCGCGTACACGCACTCGCAGCTGATCGAGGCGACCAATTTCTTCAACCAGCACTACGCGGGCCAGCCGTACGGGGCCGTTCGCTCGCTGCTCGCCGAGGAGCTGCAATCGCTGCGGGAAGACATCGTCGGGCTGATGACGGCGGCGGTCGAAGTGGGGGGTGCGGCGCTGAGCGAGGGCGAGGCGCTCGTCGTCACCGGCGAGAAGAACCTGCTCGCGGCGACGGACCTCGCGTCGAACATGGACCGCCTGCGCCGGCTGTTCGAGCTCTTCGAGCAGAAGACCTCGCTCCTGCACCTCCTCGATGTTTCGCAGCGGGCGGAAGGCGTGCAGATCTACATCGGCGGCGAATCGGGGCTCGTGCCGCTCGACGAATGCAGCGTGATCACGGCGCCCTACGAACTCGACGGGCGCGTGATCGGAACGCTGGGGGTCATCGGTCCCACGCGGATGGCCTACGAACGCGTGATCCCGATCGTCGACATCACGGCCAAGCTCCTGTCCAATGCGCTGACCCAGCAGATGAACGACTGATGGCCGACGCGGCGAAAGCGCTTGCCGACTGGCGGACGAGGAATCCCGGGTGACTGCCGACGGGTCCTGCGCATGATCGGTACAGGCGGTCCCTCCGACGCCCGTGTCGACACGGCGGCGACGCGTGCGGTGAGGGCCGGATGAGCGGCTTCCTGCCCGAGCCGCCGTTCGAGCACGACCGGCACGCCCGAATCGGCGTGCTGCTGGTCAACCTCGGCACGCCCGATGCGCCGACGGCGCCGGCGGTCCGGCGGTATTTGGCGGAGTTCCTCTCCGACCGGAGGGTCGTCGAGATCCCGCGCGCCGTCTGGAAGCCGATCCTGCATGGCCTGGTTCTGCGCACCCGACCCGCGCAGTCGGCGAAGAAATACGCGATGATCTGGGGGAGCGAGGGCTCTCCGCTCCTCGCCCACAGCCTCAAGCAGAAGACCCTGCTGATGGGGTACCTCGGCCAGCGGCTCAAGGACGAAGGGTTTCCGTCGGACCTCGCGGCGGTCGAACTCGGGATGCGCTACGGCAATCCGGGAATCGCGGACGCGATGGGCAAGCTCAAGGCCGCGGGCTGCGACCGCGTGCTCGTCGTGCCGTTGTTTCCGCAGTATTCGGCGAGCGCCACCGGCGCGGCGCTGGATGCGGTGTTCGCGCACGCGCAGCGGCTGCGGCGGATGCCGGGCCTGCGGACGATCGACTGTTTCCACGACGACCCGGGTTACATCAAGGCGCTCGCCCGCAACGTCAACGACTATTGGATGCGCCACGGCCGCCCCGACATGCTGGTGATGAGCTTTCACGGACTGCCGCGCCGCTCGCTCGACCTGGGGGACCCCTACCACTGCCACTGCCAGAAGACGGCGCGCCTGCTCGGCGCGGAATTGGGACTCGAACCGAAGCAATACGCCGTCACCTTCCAGTCGCGCTTCGGGCGCGCCGAGTGGCTCAAGCCCTACACGCAGGACACGCTGATTCGCCTGGCGAAGGAGGGGATGGGGCGGGTCGACGTGGCCTGCCCCGGCTTCGTCGCCGATTGCCTGGAAACGCTCGAGGAGATCGGCATCGAGGTCAAGCAGGCATTCCTCGGGGCCGGCGGCCGGGAGTTCCATGCGATCCCCTGCCTCAACGAGAATCCGCCGTGGATCGCGGCGCTCGTCGGGCTCGTGATGTCGAACCTCGGGGGCTGGCTCGCGCCGGCGCCCGATGCGTCGGCGCGGGAGATGACGCTGCTGAGAGCGAAGACGCAGGGCGCCCGGCAGTGACCGCTGCCCGGGACGGCGAGGCTTCGGCCGTCCGGATGCCGAGGCCCGCGACGGCGGGGTCCGCGGGCGCGGGCACGTGTTGAAATGCGTCCGAATGCCCCCATCGTCGGATGGGGTGCGGGACGATTCCCCGGAAACGAACCTGATGGAGCCTTGATGTCGATGCAGCAGAACACGGATGCGTCCGCCGATGAAACCGTGGCCCGGGAGGGCACTCCGCCGGTCCCGATCGACGGCCCCGGCGCGGAGGCCGTCGGCGGAGCGGGACCCGCCGACCCGGCGCCGGATATCGCGGCGCTGCTGAAGAAGGTCGAGGACGAAGCCGCCGAGCTGCGGGACGCCTGGCTCCGCGCGCGGGCGGACCTCGAAAACGTCCGCAAGCAGGCGGCTGCCGACGTCGCCCGTGCGCACAAGTACGCGATCGAACGCGTCGCCCTGGAACTTCTGCCGGTCAAGGACGCGCTCGAGTCCACGCTCGCAGCCGAAGGCGCGTCGTCGAAAGCGCTCCGTGCCGGCGTCGAGCTCACGCTGAAACAGCTCGCCGGGGCATTCGAGAAGTCCCAGATCGTCGAAATCGATGCTGCGGGCCGGAAATTCGATCCAAACCGGCATCAGGCGATGTCCATGGTCGACAGTGCCGAGCCCGCAAATACCGTCGTGGAGGTCCTGCAGAAGGGCTATCTCCTCAACGAACGGGTGCTGCGGCCGGCGATGGTGGCCGTGGCGAAGCCCAAGGAAACCCGCGAATAGGACAGGCACCGCCGGGGCGACGGCTTGATTCGACCGTCGAAAACCCCATTTGCGACATAGGCAGTCAATCCAGCATCCGGAGGTAAGCGAGCAATGGGCAAGATCATAGGCATCGACCTGGGCACCACGAACAGCTGTGTCGCCATCATGGAAGGCGGACAGCCCAAGGTGATCGAAAACTCCGAGGGCGCGCGGACGACGCCTTCGGTCGCCGCCTACCAGGAAGACGGTGAAATCCTGGTCGGCGCGCCGGCGAAGCGGCAGGCGATCACCAATGCCAAGAACACGATATTCGCCGTGAAGCGGTTGATCGGGCGCCGCTTCGAGGAGAAGGAGGTCCAGAAGGATATCGCGCTGATGCCCTACGAGATCGTCAAGCACGACAATGGCGATGCGTGGGTCGAGGTCCGCGGCAAGAAGGTCGCTCCTTCGCAGGTGTCGGCCGAAATCCTGCGCAAGATGAAACGGACGGCCGAGGACTACCTCGGCGAGGAAGTGACCGAGGCGGTCATCACGGTCCCGGCCTACTTCAACGATTCGCAGCGGCAGGCGACCAAGGACGCCGGCAAGATCGCCGGGCTCGAGGTCAAGCGGATCATCAACGAGCCGACGGCGGCGGCCCTGGCGTTCGGCATGGACAAGAAGGAAGGCGACCGCAAGATCGCCGTCTACGACCTCGGCGGCGGCACGTTCGACATCTCCATCATCGAGATCGCCGAGATCGAGAAGGAGCACCAGTTCGAGGTCCTGTCGACGAACGGCGACACCTTTCTGGGCGGCGAGGACTTCGACCAGCGCGTGATCGACTACATCGTCACCGAGTTCAAGAAGGAGCAGGGTGTCGACCTCAAGAACGACGTGCTCGCCCTGCAGCGGCTCAAGGAATCCGCCGAAAAGGCGAAGATCGAGCTTTCGTCGTCGCAGCAGACCGACATCAACCTGCCGTACATCACGGCCGATCAGTCGGGCCCGAAGCACCTGTCGATGCGGCTCACGCGCGCCAAGTTCGAGTCGCTGGTCGAGGACCTGATCGAGCGCACGATCGAGCCTTGCCGCATCGCGATCAAGGACGCCGGCGTCAAGCTGACCGATATCGGCGACGTGATCCTCGTCGGCGGCATGACGCGGATGCCGAAGGTCCAGGAGAAGGTCAAGGAGTTCTTCGGCCGCGAGCCGCGCAAGGACGTGCTGTTGCTCGACGTCACGCCGCTGTCGCTGGGCATCGAGACGCTCGGCGGCGTGATGACCAAGCTCATTCAGAAGAACACGACGATTCCGACCAAGGCGCAGCAGGTGTTCTCGACCGCCGACGACAGCCAGAGCGCAGTGACGATCCACGTGTTGCAGGGCGAGCGCGACGTCGCGTCGGGCAACAAGAGCCTCGGGCAGTTCAACCTCGAGGGGATCCCGCCCGCGCCGCGCGGCATGCCGCAAATCGAAGTCACGTTCGATATCGACGCGAACGGAATCCTGCACGTGTCGGCGAAGGACAAGGCGACCGGCAAGGAGAACACGATCAAGATCAAGGCGAGCTCCGGGCTCACCGAGGACGAGATCCAGCGGATGATGAAGGACGCCGAGGCGCACGCGGAGGACGACCGGAAGCAGGTCGAGGTCGTCCAGGCGCGAAACTCGCTCGACGCGCTCGTGCACAGCGTCAAGAAGTCCATCGTCGAGTACGGCGCGCAGGTCGGCGCCGAGGAAAAGGCGAAGATCGAGTCCGCGGTGAAGGAGGCCGAGGATCTGCTGAAGGACCATGACGCGGGCAAGGAAGCGCTGGAGGCGAAGTCCGAAATGCTCGGCAAGGCGGCGCAGAAACTGGGCGAGATCATGTACGCCCAGTCACAGGCCAAGGCGCAGCCGGCGGCGGCTGGCGAAGGCGGCGACGGGAAGAAGGAAGAAAAGGTCGTCGATGCCGAGTACACAGAGGTCAACGACAAGAAGTGACGTTTCGTCGCGGGCGACGGCAGCCGCCCGCGCAAGCTTTCCCGTGGCCGGATTCGAGCGTGCGCCTGGCGGCGGCCGCTCGGCCGGCCGCTTGCGTTGACGTTGGGGCCGGGATCCGGCGGGTCGAGGGAGTTCGATGGCAAAGCGCGACTACTACACGGTGCTGGGGGTGAATCGCGAAGCCTCCGAGGCGGATATCAAGAAGGCCTACCGGAAGCTCGCGATGAAGCATCACCCCGATCGCAACCCCGACGAAAAGGGCGCCGAGGATAAATTCAAGGAGGCGAAGGAGGCCTACGAGGTGCTGACCGACGCCAAGAAGCGGGCGGCGTACGACCAGGACGGCCACGCCGGCGTCGATCCGTCGATGGGGTTCGGCGCCGCGGGCGCGCGCGGCGCCGGCGGGCCCGAGGGCTTTGGCGGATTCGCCGATGCCTTCGGCGACATCTTCGGCGAGATCTTCGGCGCGCAGCGAGGCAGCCGCGGCAGCGGCGTCTATCGCGGGGCCGACCTGCGCTACAACCTGGAGATCGCGCTGGAGGACGCGGCGCGCGGCACCGACGCGAAGATCCGCATCCCGACCATGGAGGCCTGCGAGACGTGCCATGGCAGCGGCGCCAAGCCTGGAACGCAGCCGAAGCAGTGCCCGTCATGCAACGGGCGCGGCGAAGTACGGGTATCGCAGGGCTTCTTCTCGATCCAGCAGACCTGCCCGGCCTGCCGCGGAACCGGCAAGATCATTCCGGAGCCCTGCGCGACCTGCCATGGCGCCGGACGCATCAAGAAGCACAAGACGCTGTCCGTGAAAATTCCGGCCGGCGTCGACCAGGACGACCGCATCCGGCTCACGGGCGAGGGCGAACCGGGGACGAACGGCGGCCCGCCGGGCGACCTGTACGTCGTCGTCAACCTCAAGCCCCACGCGGTGTTCCAGCGCGAAGGCGCCGATCTGCATTGCGAGATGCCGATCAGCTTCGCGCTGGCCACGCTTGGCGGCGAGATCGAGATCCCTACCCTAGATGGCCACGCGAAGATCAAGATCCCCGCGGAGACCCAGACCGGGCAGGTGTTCCGGTTGCGGAACAAGGGCATCCGGCCGGTGCGCGGCTCGGTCACGGGCGACCTCTATTGCCACGTGGTGCTGGAAACTCCGGTGAAACTCACTCCGCGGCAAAAGGAGTTGCTGCGCGAGTTCGAGGCGATCAACGAGAAGGATCCCGCCGCGCACAATCCGCGCGCGAAGTCGTTCATGGACAAGGTCCGCGACTTCTTCGCGCCCTAGGAGACCGGCAGACGATGTCCGCGAACGGCGGCGTCCGCTTCGACGTCGTCGTCATCGGCGCGGGCGCCGCGGGCATGATGTGCGCGGCGGAGGCCGGACAGCGCGGCCGCCGGGTGCTGCTGATCGAGCACTACCCGGTGCTTGGCGAAAAGATCCGGATCTCCGGCGGAGGGCGCTGCAATTTCACGAACGCCGGCGCGGGGCCGGACAACTACCTGTCGCAGAACCCCGACTTCTGCCGCTCGGCGCTCGCGCGCTACACGCCGCGCGATTTCGTTGCGCTGGTCGAGCGTCACGGCATCGCGTATCACGAGAAAAAGCTCGGGCAGCTTTTCTGCGACGTGAGTGCGCGCGACATCATCGCGATGCTCCGGTCCGAGTGCGATCGCGGCGGCGTCGAGTGGCGGATGCCGTGCCCCGTCGACGGCATCGTACACGAGGGCCGCGCGTTCGCCGTCGCGACGCCGCAGGGAGCGGTGCGCGCGCGTTCGGTGGTGATTGCCACGGGCGGGCTGACGGTGCCGAAGATCGGCGCGACGCCTTTCGGATACAAGGTCGCGGCGCAGTTCGGATTGAACGTCGTGCCGCCCCGTCCCGCGCTCGTGCCGCTCGCGCTCCCCCCCGAGATGCTGGCGCGATACGGTGACCTCTCGGGCGTCTCGCTCGACGCGACGGTATCCTGCGACGGCGCCCGATTCCGCGAGAACCTGCTGTTCACGCATCGCGGCCTCTCCGGGCCAGCGATCCTCCAGATCTCGTCGTACTGGGACGGCAGCGCGCCGCTCGTCGTCGACCTCCTGCCCGAAAGGGACGCGGCGGATTGGCTCGATCGCGAGCAGCGTTCGGCGCTGCGGCTTCCCAGCGTTCTGGCCGAACATTTGCCGCAGCGGTTCGCGCAGCAGTGGTGCGCGGCGCACGAAGCGGCGGTGCCGGTGAAAGAGCTGCCGCGCCGGCGTCTCGCCGAGCTCGCCGAGGCGTTGCACCGCTGGCAGGTCAGGCCGTCGGGCACACTGGGATACAACAAGGCCGAGGTCACGCTGGGTGGCGTCGACACGCGCGAACTGTCGTCGAAGACGATGGGTGCAATGCGCGTGCCGGGGCTCTTCTTCATCGGCGAAGTGGTCGACGTGACGGGCTGGCTCGGCGGTTACAATTTCCAGTGGGCGTGGGCGTCAGGCCATGCCGCGGGGCAAGCGGCGTAACCGAGGTCATGGATCACGAATCTGTCCGCGGTTTTGCGGGTGATGGACCGGGGGGATGAGCACGCTGGCGGCCACGGGCGTCATCGGCATTCTGCTCGCGGCGGGGCGCGGGACGCGCTTCGGCGGCGGCAAGCTGCTCGCGGGCCTCGCCGGCGAATGCGTGGGGGCCGTCGCATGCCGCCACCTCGTCGTCGCCCTGCCGCGCGTCATCGCCGTCGTGCGGCCCGACGACGCGGCGCTGGCTGCGGCGCTGGGCTCCGCCGGCGCGCGCATCGTCCGGTGCGCGAATGCCGACGACGGCATGGGCGCGAGCCTCGCCTGCGGCGTCGCGGCGGCAAAGGATGCGTCCGGCTGGGTCGTCGCGCTCGCGGACATGCCGTGGATCCTGCCGGCGACGATCGCCCGCGTGGCCGCGGCGGTGGCCGACGGCGCCGTGGTCGCCGCGCCGTTTCACCGCGGGGAGCGCGGGCATCCGGTCGGCTTTTCGTCGGCGTGTTTCGCCGCGCTTGCGGCGCTCGCCGGTGACGAAGGCGCAAGATCGGTCGTGGCCGCGCACCGCGACGCCCTCGCGCGCATCGACGTCGACGACGCGGGGACGCTCCGCGATATCGACCATCCGGGTGAACTGGATGCGGCGGGACCGGCGCCGGACGCGGATTGACACGCCGGCTCCGCTTTCGCGCCCCGTCGAAGCGGCGAAGAACCGAAGAACGTGACGTCGGGCGGAACGGGCGGCGTTACGGGTCCGTTCCCGTCAGCATGTCGGGCTGGAGCAGGGTGACGCGCGTCACCGCCTCCTGTGCCTGCCACCACGCTAGGAACTCGCGCTCCTCGAGCGGGCGCGCGATCAGGAATCCCTGCGCGGCCTCGCAGCCGCTTTCCTTGAGGAAGTCGAATTGGGCGGCGGTCTCGACGCCTTCGGCGATCACGCGGAGGCCGAGCGAATGCGACAGCGCGATGATCGCCTGCGTGATCGCCACGTCGTTGCGGTTGTGCTCGAGGCCGTGGACGAAGCGCTGGTCGATCTTCACCGCGTGGATCGGCAGCCGCGCGAGATAGGACAGGCTCGAATAGCCCGTCCCGAAATCGTCGACGGTGATCGAGATGCCGCGCTCCTTCAGCTTCGCCAGCGTGGCGACCGCCCGATCGGGGTGCGTGATGATGACGCTCTCGGTGATCTCGAGGTCGAGATATTGCGGCGCGAGGCCGCTCGCCCCGAGCGCCTCCTCGACCATCGCGAGACAGCTGTCGTGCTGCAGCTGCTGCACCGAGAGGTTGACCGAGAGGCGCAGCATCACGCCTTTCCGGTGCCACTGGACCAGCTGGCGGCAGGCGTCGCGCAGCACCCGCGCGCCCAGCGCCTGGATCATCCCCGACTCCTCGGCGATCGGAATGAACTCGGACGGCGCGATCACGCCGCGCACCGGGTCGCGCCAGCGCAGCAGCGCCTCGACGGCGCAGGGCCGCCCGGTCTGCATGTCGATCTGCGGCTGGTAGGCGAGAAAGAACTCGTTGTTCAACAGGCCGCGGCGCATGTCCGTCTCGAGCTGCAGCCGCGCCTGCACGCGCGCGTTCATGTCGGCGGTGTAGAAGCGATAGGCGTTGCGGCCGACCTCCTTGGCCGCGTACATCGCGGTGTCCGCCTGCTTGATCAGCGTCACGGTATCGTTGGCGTCGAGCGGGTACATGGAGACGCCGATCGAGCAGGTCAACGTCGGCGTCTGGTCGGCCAGCCGGAACGGCGCGAGGAACGACTCGCGGACGCGCGCGAGCACGGTCATCGTCTCGAACGTCGCATGCGCAGGATCGAGCCCCGGCAGGATGACGACGAATTCGTCACCGCCCAGCCGCGCCACCGTGTCCGACTCGCGCACCGCGGTGGTCAGCCGCTGGGCGACCGACTGCAGCAGCTGGTCTCCCGCGTCGTGACCCAGCGTGTCGTTGATCCGCTTGAAGTGATCGAAGTCGAGGAAGAGGCACGCGACGTGCGTGGCGTTGCGCTGCGATTGCGCGAGGATCTGCTTCAGCCGCTGGTTCAGCAGCGCCCGATTGGGCAGCCCAGTCAGGATGTCGTGCTGGGCGAGCTTGTACGCGTGCGCCGTGGCGACTTCGAGCTCCTTCGTCCGCTGGACGACCTTGTCCTCCAGGGTGCGCTGATAGTTGCCGACCTCCGCCTGCGATTCGGAGAGCCGCTGCGTCATGTGGTTGAACGTGTGCGTGAGCAGCCCAAGCTCGTCGGACGAGCTCGCGGGCACGAACACGTCGAGCTTGCCGGCGCCCACCGCGCGGGCCGCGCGCATCAGCCGGTGCATGGGTGCGACGAGGCCGCGCGTGAGCATGAACGTCGCGCCGATGGCAATGACGATGAGCATCGCAATGACGGAGAGCGCGCCGACCAGGTGCTTGCGGAACTGCTGCTGCTGGCGGTCGAACGTCATCCCGAGCCGCGCATAACCGATCGGCGCCGCGCCGGGCCCCGCGGCGGGCGCCACGCTGTCGGCCGAGCCCTGGCCGAGTCCCATGGCGAGCGCTGTCTTCGTGCCGCCGACCGGGGCGATCAGTTCGACGTACCGCTGCCCGCGAATCGCGAGATCGGTGGTCACGACGGCGCCCGGCGCGGGCAGCCGCGCCCCGGCGGGAAGCGCGGGCGGACCGGCGGTTCCGAGCGAATCCGCAATCCGGCGCGACGCGATCGTCTCGCCCTTGGCGTCGATGACGACCGCATACGCGATATCGCTGTCGGCGGAGAGGCTGTCGAGGATCGCGTCGACGTGCGCGCGATTGTTGGTGTACAGCCCGTACTCGGCGAGCTCCGCCAGCATCGCGAGCGTCGCCGATCCCCGCCGGCGCAATTCGAGATTCTCGTCGCGCCACTGCTGCCACAGGTAATAGCCTGCCGTCGCGATCGTGGTGAGGAAGATGAGCCCGATGGTGAGCAGGTTGAGCTTGGTCAGGAGCCCCATCCGCACCCGCGGCAGGTTGAGCGACGACACCGAGTCGCTGGCGAGGGGTGAAAGGTGCCTGCGGAACAGCTTCATGCGCTACACGACCGTCAGCGGTATCTTGCCGATCCGCCGCTGCCACTTGCGCGGACCGGTCTCGTGCACGGACGTGCCGTTCGCGTCGACGGCGACGGTCACCGGCATGTCGTTGACGCCGAATTCGTAGATGGCCTCCATCCCGAGGTCGGCGAACGCGACGACCCGCGCGCTCCGGATCGCCTTCGACACCAGGTACGCCGCGCCGCCGACGGCCATCAGGTAAGCAGCGCGATGCTTGCGGATCGCCTCGATCGCCACCGGGCCGCGCTCGGCCTTGCCGATCATCGCCACGAGCCCGGTCTTCGCGAGCATCATTTCGGTGAACTTGTCCATCCGGGTCGAGGTGG